>JBDSOC010000139.1:0-23723 GCA_039915085.1 Chitinophagaceae bacterium | reverse complement strand
TAACCTGTTTTACAACTAATATGCCAATAGACTGATAAGGGGTTAAGCCTTTTTAATCCTTCTTCATAAACAAAACAGGCTTCAGTTATGAAACATGTTTTGTTAAAAAAATATTTTTGAAAAATGTAGTTTTATTTGCCCACTTCTTCTATTACATGTCCTATACAACCGTTTGGCATTTGTATATGTAACATGGCTGCAAGTGTAGCCGCAATATCTGTCATATGTGTTTCGCGGTTAGTTTTACCCGGTTTGATATTCCATCCATAAAATAATAATGGAATATGTGTGTCATATGGATTCCAGGTGCCATGCGTGGTACCGGTTTTACTATATCCTTCAAACCAACCAGCAACAAGAATGATTTGTACGCCACCGCTTCGTTTAAAATTATAGCCATTGGCAATCATTGTTTTTATTGGTTCAGGTATTGGAGAATTTCCCAATTCTGCCACATCTACTGCATAACTGATACCAGGCTGTTGCTGAAGGTACTCAACCGTTGCTTTTTTTATTGCACTGTAATCCAGGTGTTCATTATTGATCCTTGTAAGATTAAAGTTTACCTGGTAATTCATAATAGAACGAACAAGACCGGGCGTATTAAATTTACGGGCCAGCATTTTATTGAGTGTGTCTGTCAACGGTTTTGCGTACCAGAAATCTGCAGGTAATTTATGTTCCTGCATAAAACCAATAGAATGTGCGGCACCGTGATCTGCTGAAAGAAAAACCAGGTATTGCCCTTTTCCGATTTTAGTATCCAGCAACTGGAAGAAAGATGCAAGTTCCTGATCCAACCGCAGATAAGTATCTTCTGTTTCAATTGAATTTGGACCAAACATATGACCAACATAATCTGTAGAAGCACAATTAATGGTTAAGAAGTCGGTAGATTTTCCCCTGCCAAGCTGGTAGGCATCCAGCGCAGCTTTTGCAAAATCAAGTGTAAGCGCATTGCCAAACGGTGTTGATCGGAAGCTACCTTTATTCTGTTTGTATATTTCATTAATGGCATGCGGAAAAGTGGAAGTAGTTTCTCCCCTGAATTTTCCTTCCCATATTTTATCATCGGTATCACTGTTAACATATGTATCGATCGGGTATAAAGTGTTCCAGCCTTTTTCTATTAGCTGTCCAACTTTATTGCTGTTGTTATATGCATTTACCCAATCTGGCAATTGCTGCATATAATACGTACTTGTAATAAAATGACCGCTTGCATCATCAAACCAATAAGCCGCATTGGCTAAATGACCTGCCGGTAAAATAGAAGCCCTGTCTTTTAATGATACGCCTACGACTTTAGATTGAAAATTAGTACCAAGCCTCAATTCGTCTGTTATGGTTGATACCAGCAGATTGCGCGGAGACATTTTACCATCTTCAGATTCATTGCCCACGCTTTGCACCGTACTGTCGCTGGTACAATACATTGTTTTGCCGGTTAATTGCTCAGTCCAGTCATTGCCGGCAATGCCATGCAATGCAGGTACAGAACCAGTAAAAATAGTTGAGTGTCCCACTGCTGTATAAGAAGGCAGGTGACTGATAAAAGTATTCTCGCAGGAAAAGCCCTGGTTAATCAATCTTTTAAATCCATCATTTCCAAAACGGTTATAATACCTGTAGAGATAATCCCAGCGCATCTGGTCTACTACAATACCAACCACCAGTTTGGGTCGCTGCAAGGCCCCGGGATGCAGATCAGCAATAGCGTTTTTTGGAGCCTTTCTTATGGTAGCTGTTCTTTTGGGTTGCGCTAAAACGCCCATACTAAAAAAGACAATACTAAGAACGGAAAGCAAAAATTTCTGCATTGTTGTTGAAATTATTTTCACAAATGTATAATACCGGAAGCTATGTTAACCATTAAAACAAAATGAATTTACGTTAATGAAGATGCTTTGGGATACAGTTAAATGGGTGATGTTGATACAAATTATAAGGAGCAGTTAACACTTTATACAGCTTGGCTTTTTAGCTGAATACTTTATCTTTGGCGCATTCCAAAAATTTACCAAATACATAGCTATGGCAGATGTTTTTGAAAAATTAGTAAAAGATGGCGGACCGATTGGTCAGCACATGAAAAGAGCGCATGGATATTTTACTTTTCCCAAATTAGAAGGAGAACTGGGCAGTAGAATGATGTTCAGGGGCAAGGAAAGAATTGTCTGGAGCCTAAATAATTATCTGGGGCTGGTAAACCATCCGGAAGTACGAAAAGTGGACACAGAAGCAGCTGCCCGCTGGGGTATGGGTAATCCGATGGGCGCCCGCATGATGAGTGGCAATACCAGTTATCATGAAGAATTGGAAAAAGTGGTGGCTGCGTTTGTGAACCGTGAGGATGCCATGCTGCTCAATTTTGGCTACCAGGGCATTATGAGCTGTATTGATGCGTTGGTAAACCGTCGCGACGTAGTTGTATATGATGCCGAAGCGCATGCCTGTATTGTAGATGGCGTAAGGCTTCACATGGGTTACAGTTACAAATACAAACACAATGATCTTGCTGATTTTGAAAAACAAATGGAACGTGCCACACGCATGATTGAAAAAA
Organism: Chitinophagaceae bacterium; assembly: GCA_039915085.1. Classification (GTDB taxonomy): domain Bacteria; phylum Bacteroidota; class Bacteroidia; order Chitinophagales; family Chitinophagaceae; genus JACMLD01. The sequence continues at coordinate 21,157 of JBDSOC010000139.1, read as the reverse complement.
CCGGCGGCGGCATTTTAGTGATAACTGAAGGAGTGTTTGGAATGAGCGGCAACCAGGGAAAACTGAAAGAAATTGTGGCGCTTAAAGCAAAATATGAATTCCGTATATTAATAGACGATGCCCATGGCTTTGGCGTAATGGGCCCAACCGGTGCGGGTGCAGATGAAGAACAGGCTTGCCAGGATGGCGTGGACCTGTATTTTTCAACTTTTGTAAAATCCATGGGCAGTATTGGCGCCTTTATTGCCGGCCGTAAAGATGTGCTGGCTTACCTGCGTTATAATACCCGTTCGCAGATATTTGCCAAGAGTCTTCCTTTGATTATAGTAGAAGGTATGCTGAAGAGAATGGAGATGCTGAAATCAATGCCCGAACTAAGAAATAAACTATGGTACAATGCCAATAAACTACAAAAAGGCCTGAAAGAAAATGGTTTTGATATTGGCTCTACCAATTCGATGGTAACGCCTGTATACATGAAAGGTGATATTCCTGAAGCCACGGCGATGGTGCTTGATTTGAGAGAAAATTATGGTATTTTTTGCTCTATTGTTGTGTACCCGGTAATTCCAAGGGGACAAATTATCTACCGCCTCATTCCTACTGCAGCACATACAGACGTGGATATAGAAGATACACTGAAAGCATTTACAGAAACAAAGAAGAAACTGGATGAAGGCAGCTACAGGGCGGCAGAAATACCTGACATGGCCGAGATGAGTTAATTTATCTTCTATTAATAATTTTGCAGAAAACCCCTTCTTTACAGAAGGGTTTTTTGTTATACAGAAGAATTTATATGGCACAAAAAAATCCCGCCTTTCGGCGGGATGCACTAATCAAATACCATTAACCATTAAACCTTATCCTATGAAAATTCAAATATAAGATGTTGAGACAACAAAACTGGTTGCATAAGCAAATATTTTTTTACCCACTTACCCTAAGTTGATTAACATCAATACTGTAATGTTTGTGTGCGCTGAATTATTAACCAGGGGAGCGTTTATAGTAATAATGAAGAATGGGATCAGGAAGGGCTATAAAAAAAAGAGGGCCAGGATAGAAATCCAGCCCATTTTTAATCCAATATCCTATGAAAAACCTATTTATCAGACAGCAGGTAAATGTGTATCGTTGCATGCGTACAAAAAAATAGGCCCCGATAGACATCAGGGCCGTTTCAATCCAATATTCTATGAAAATCAGTTATATGTATTTCAAATTCTTTGCCAAAGCTTACCATTCACTTTTAAAAGCCTTTTGGTACTCTTCAAATGGCTGTTTTCCGTATTTGCCATCTCCAAAATAGCGGACAATCAGCTCAAGATCTTTGGGTTCCAGATAGCCTGGAACTGGCTGTGGGCCGCTGTTATCCATAGGTATAATAACGGTTGTAGGATAAGACAAACGCCCATACGTTAAAAAAACTGCAAAATCATTGGTGCGGTTTGCGCTGTTAAAATTATAGGTCTTATCATTCCAGCTAACAGCATCCCGGGTTTCAGCATTTAACTTAACAGGGTAAAAATTTTGCTGCAGGTAGGCAATTACTTTTGGATTGGTATAAGTCTTTTTATCCATCACCTTACACCAGCCGCACCAGTCTGTATAAAGGTCTATGAGGATGGGTCTTTTTTCTTTCTGCATAGCTTCCTGCGCTTCTTTCAGTGTCATCCATTTGAGCTTCTCTGCTTTTGCCACTGGCCTGTCAGCCGAAAAGAAAAAAAGCACAAAAGCCATAATTATTGAAAGAGTAACCTTATGCATGGTATTTTTGTTTATTATTCAAAATTAAACGCTCTGGCATGAACAAAATTGTTATAGCGGTAACGGGTGCCAGTGGTGCCCTGTATGCCAGGCTGGTATTGGACAAATTACTTGCCATAAAAGAACAATGGACCGAACTGGCAGTGGTAATGACTACCAATGCAAAAGAAATATGGAAAACTGAACTTGGTAATGAAAACTATAATAATTACCCGCTGAAATTTTACACCCAGCAGGATTTTTCGGCCCCATTTGCTTCCGGATCAGGGCAATATAATACAATGATCATTATTCCCTGTTCAATGGGTACGCTGGGCAGAATAGCCACTGGAATTTCTAATGATCTGGTTACAAGGAGTGCAGATGTTATCTTAAAAGAAAGAAGAAAACTGATATGTGTTATACGGGACACGCCTTACAATCTTATTCACATACGCAATATGGAAACAGTTACGCTTGCAGGCGGTATTATTTGCCCTGCTACACCCTCGTTCTACAGCAAACCCACCACCATTGAAGACGTAGCCGCTACTGTTGCAGACAGGGTATTGGATCTTGCGGGGTTTGATATAAATACATTCCGTTGGGGAAAATCGTGAAACGAGGGCGACAGGCGTACGTAGATCGCTTCAATAACTGGGCTGACTTTATATCAGAGACTGCTGATGATTCAAGTCTGCTGTCTGACGATTATTACCGCAAATCAACTTCTTCTACTCCGGGGTATTTGCTTTTATCGAATACAAATAGCTGGTCGGTTACTGTAGTGCTGCCGCTAAGCGAGTTAACAGTGTAGGTATATTTATTACCATTTTTATCCAGCACTTTTGTGCTGTAAATACCCTGTTTGGCCTTATCTACATACACATATACTTTATGAAAAGTTTTGCCTTTATCGGTCGGTGTCATTTCAATCTCCTGCAGGGTACGCGAACCTTCCTTATGCTCCCCATTTAATTTATAAAGGAAATCCTTATCATAGAAATTAGTCAGTAAATTCTGGGGTGTGATTGTTTTAGTTCCCGGATCCACTTTTGTAATGGTTACTTCGTTGGCACCTTTATCATAAGTCCAGGTATTCGTACCATCAGAAAAAACTTCTTTGTTTTCTTTGCCAGCCAGGCTTAGCCTGTATTTGCTTCCCTTCATGTATACAGTACCTTTCTGACTGCCCTGCAATTTTCCTTTACCATCCTCAACTTTTAGCGTAAACAATACCTGAACAGCTTTATATGTTTTAAATTTAGCGCTTACGGCATCCAGTATTTTCTTTGCAGCGGGATCATTACTTACACCTGTCTGACCAATAACCATCGTTACTAAACCACTCAGCAAGCCAATCATTAAAAATTGTTTCATTATAAAATATTTATTATAAATAAATGCGTGCCTCCCCAATTACAACCCGGAAGATTACATTCCTGCGGGTATTTTTCCGGACGGCCAAAGATATGCTTTCACAGATTCGGTTCTGACAACCGTTATTAAAAAGCGTTTAAACAACTATTGTTAAATATACTTCAGGTTGTAAGAAGCCTATCTAAGTTCAATAATGCCAGTTTAATCTTAAACTGTGCCAGTTTACCAATTTGCATGCAACAGGTTATAATTACCCCAGCATATTTAATTGTTGTTGCAAATCGGCCTCAGTCTTTATTAATACATCCCTTACTTTGCTTCCCTGGTTGGGGCCTACAATACCCGCTGCCTCCAGCTGATCCATTAAGCGGCCGGCGCGGTTGTAACCCAGTTTCATTCTTCTTTGCAGTAAAGAAGTAGACCCACTCTGACTCTGCACAATGAGTCTGGCAGCATCATCAAACAAAGAATCCCTGTCACTTAAATCAAAATCCCTGCCTTCCATTTCTTTTTCATCAACATATTCCGGCAACATAAATGCCTGGGTATACCCTCTCTGATCACCAATAAAGTTGGTTATTTCTTCTACTTCAGGAGTGTCAACAAAAGCACATTGCAGGCGGGTTAATTCGCCATTATAAGAAATAAGCATATCCCCTTTTCCAATCAATTGCTCTGCGCCGCCTGTATCAAGAATGGTTCTGGAATCTATTTTAGACGATACCTTAAATGCAATACGCGCAGGAAAATTGGCTTTGATAGTACCGGTAATAATATTTACAGAAGGCCGCTGGGTAGCAATAATAAGATGTATACCAATAGCACGCGCCAGCTGCGCAAGGCGGGCTATGGGCATTTCTACTTCTTTGCCCGCAGTCATAATCAAATCTGCAAACTCATCTATTACCAGTACAATAAAAGGCAGGTACTGATGGCCCTTTTCAGGATTAAGCCGCCTGCGAACAAATTTATCGTTGTATTCTTTAATATTTCTTGCCCCGGCTTCTTTCAGCAAATCATACCGGTTGTCCATTTCAATACATAAAGCATTGAGCGTATGAATTACTTTTTTGGTATCGGTTATAATAGCATCTTCTTCTCCGGGAAGTTTGGCAAGAAAATGTTTTTCTATAGTACGGTAGATGCTTAATTCTACTTTTTTGGGATCAATAAGTACCAGCTTTAAATGAGAAGGATGTTTTTTATACAACAGCGACACCAGGATGGCATTTAACCCCACAGATTTACCCTGCCCGGTTGCGCCTGCCATTAACAGGTGTGGCATCGTAGTAAGATCTACTATGAAGTTTTCATTATCAATCTTTTTACCAATTGCAATAGGAAGGCTGTATGCACTGTTCTGAAATTTATCAGCATTCAGCAATGTCTTCATACTAACCACCGTCTTTTTCACATTGGGCACTTCTATACCAATAGTGCCTTTACCGGGTATGGGTGCAATAATACGGATGCCCAGTGCGGCAAGGCTCAGTGCTATATCATCTTCAAGGTTTTTTATACGCGATATGCGTACCCCTGCTGCCGGCACTATTTCGTACAAGGTTACAGTAGGACCAACAGTTGCCGAGATTTTTTGAATAGCGATGTCGTAATTCTTTAGCGTTTCAATGATCCTGTTTTTATTGGTTTCCAGTTCGCCGGGGTCCTGTATAATTTTTTCGCTGCCATGTGTTTCCAGCAGATCAAGCGATGGATATTTATAATCTCTCAGGTCAAGTGTAGGTTCATATAAATCGGTTTCTACAGCTGCTTTTCTTTCGCTTTCAATTTCAAGCGTGGTATCATTGGCGGCTTCCTTTATTTCAAAAGAAACATCGGGGACCTGTTGCTTCTTTTCCTTTTTTTCTGGTTTCAGCGGAGGGATGTTCAGAATCGTATCCGGCTTAACCTCTCCCATACCATTAAAATCATTTTCCCCCGAAAATTCACTGCCCTCTTTTTCAGTAAGTTTTAATTCTAATGGCGGATCCGTAAATGTTTCTTTGGTTGGTAACACCAGCGCGGACCCTTTTTTAAGCGGGTTTCCTTTTCCGTTGGTAAGCGGTGTTTCAATAAACAACAGGGCGCCCTCTTCTTCATCTGTGGAAAGCATATTTTTTCTCTCCGGTAATTTAGGCACTTTAAATACAGGGTTAAAACGCCAGATAACATAAGCAACGCCAACTGCTAATAATAAAGCTGCAGTGCCCACTGTTCCGATGGCCTGTACAAGAAACCTGCTGATATTTTCACCAAAGCCACCGCCCCAGGAAAAGCCATTGTCCTGCGTTATAAAATTTAAGCTAACACTAAAAAATACCAAACCGGCAACCACATATTTAGTATTGCGCCAAATGGAGAATAATTTTTTTCCGAATAACAAGTTTACACCGGACACAAAGAAAAATGTACATAGTAAAAATGAAGCAATGCCAAATCCGTAGTAAAAAAAGAAGTGCGCTACAACTGCGCCAAGATTACCCAAAAGATTAACTGCTTTATCTTTTCCAGAAAACAAAGGACTTAATCCCTGGTTGAAAACAACCTTCATATCCGCTTTCCACGTAAACAAATAGGAGGTAAAAGCTACAAAAAGAAAGAATGCCAGTAAAATAAGAACCGCCCCGGTAATTTTATGGGTACGTTCATCTTTTACTAGTTTTTTTATAGGTAATGGCGGGGCTTTTTCCTGTTTTAGCTTACCCGATTCAGTTACCTTACCCTTCTTGGGTTTTGCCTTGTCTGCCATGGCCGCAAAGATAAGCATATAACCAAATCATCCGCTTAAGATGCAGTCATGCGGGTGCATTTCAAATTGTCGCTCCGAGTTTCGGCCGGTGGAGACACCGGCCGAGGCTGAGCCGTGGTTGGTGTCCCCACCAACCACTTCTAGCTGCGACAATTTGAAATGCACCCAGTCATGCTTTACTAAAAGAAAGTTGTAATTTTCTTTTTTAATTGCAATCCCTGCCCGCAATGTAAAATACCCGGACAAATGAAGTTTGTTAGACCAGTTTTGAAAAAAAATATTTTTTTTCTGCTTTCATTTATTGCCCTGTGCAGTACGCTGCAACTGTTTGCCCAGCAAAAACCGCCGTTAATTGATATTGCCAGGATACTGCTCAGTGACACCATAGATTACCGCAGTGTTTGTTTCCAGGACAGTATGCATACAGTAAGGCTTAACCAATTGCCGTCACTCAACTTTACAAAAGCACCAAAAAATGTTTTCCGGCACCTCAACGCCCGGCAAACCGAAGAAGACTGGTGGGTTTGTTTCAGGCTGACAAATTCTGCAGATACATTACTTACCGTTTATTTTTATCCCGGTGTGTTAGCCAAGAAAATTGATTTGTTTGAATACAATGACTCATTAAAAACAATCAGCCAGGTTCCTTTGCTGTTGCCGGATATTACAGATTCTATCGGTTACCGGGGCATACGGCTTGCGCCCGGGCAAAATACGCTTTATTACACGCATTTAAAATTTGTACACACTTCCATCAACGCAATGGACATCCGTATTATAAGAGATTATTACCTCGTGCCTTATTCCAGGACCCTGAAATTAACACTCAATAATAACACCATGTATAATTACATCATCACCGGTATACTGCTGATGATGGTTTTTTATTCTATGGCTGTTTTTATACTCAATGGAAGTATTGAGTTCATGTACTATTCCTGTTTTGCTTTTTTGACTGCCCTGCTTTTCTTTCTCAAATCATTTTACATGAAGAGTACAGTCTTATTCAATTATTATTTTGAGAGCTACCTTGATTTTATTATTCAGAGCATGGGCATTTTTTTCTATTTTATATTTCTGCGGAAGTTTCTTGACTCAAGAAAAAATTTTCCATTCCTGCATAAATTGTTTATTACCGGGCAGGTTGTTATCATTGTCAGCCTGGTTGTTTTCTCCTTTTTTAATTTTTTTACAGATAATTATATCATACAGGACAATATTGAAACCATTACAAAATACCAATGGTTTATCTCGCTTATTTTATTTATTGTTTACGCAATTACACGTAAAAATAAAATGCTCAACTTCCTGGCGGCGGGACACTTCTTTTTACTGGCGCTTTCTGTTTTCTCACAAATTTTAATTCAGAACCCGGCCCTCCTTACCATACCTGCGCCTTCTATCTGGCGCGATGCATTGTTTTATTATGAGCTGGGAATGACGGCAGAACTGATTTTTTTCCTGATGGCCCTTGCATTTAAAAACCGTCATGATATTATTGAACGAACTAGGGAAAGGGAAAGACTATTGCTGGATAATGAAAGAAAAGAATTTGAAAAACAACTGGCAGTAGTAGAAGCCAAACAGGAAGAACGCGACCGCATTTCAACAGATATGCATGATGAACTGGGATCCGGTGTTACTGCTATACGCCTGATGAGCGAGATAGTTAAAACTAAAATGAAAGACCATACGCTGCCTGAAATTGATAAAATATCAAACAATGCCAATGACCTGCTTAGCAAAATGAATACCATTATCTGGACGATGAGCAGCAGCAACGACAGGCTGGATAATATGATTGCCTATACCCGCTCTTACGCACTGGAATTTTTTGAGAGTACCAATATTAATTGTCATTTTGAAAGTGCTGAAAATATTCCGCCTACTGAAATGAGCGGTGAAAAAAGAAGAAATGTTTTTCTTTGCGTAAAAGAATCATTGAACAACGTAGTAAAACATTCCAAAGCAAACGATGTATGGATAAAAGTAACCGTTTTACCGGGTACGCTGGAAATACAAATACATGATAACGGTGTCGGCATTAACCTTCAAAAACTGCGTGAATTTGGTAACGGGCTTAATAACATGAAAAAAAGAATACAAAGTATTGATGGCACTTTTTCCATCGTAAATAAAGATGGAACAACTACCACGCTTATAGTTCCGGTGTAACGCACTATGCCCATTGTATAAACCAATAATTTTCGTGGAGAACCGTACTATAAGCGGGTAATTTTACAGGATTTTTAAACAACGGGCAGCTAACAACCACCGTATGAAATTCGCCATTTTCTCCACATACATCCACCCCTTTCTCTTCTAATTGCTTAACTAGCGCGGGAGACAAATACTGGCCTAAAAAGATTTCTCCTAATATAGTGTTGCAGGAAACTATCATTGATTCTATACCCGCTTCCAGCATTTGAAATACCAGCGCCCGGCGGTCTTGCTGCCATAACGGTAATACGGCATCCAGGCCGGCCTTCGTACATACCATTTCTTCCCAGTCACGGTGGGCCTGCAGATCTATATCGCCAAAAACCATGGCAGCTATTGCATGATTTTCTTTACCGTAATTAAGAACAGCCACAAAGTTTTTTTCGTAATCTTTCCAGGTAGTGGCTGTGGCAATTAAAGGCAGTTCCATCGCAGCAGCCTGCTGCCGTAATATGGTTTCAGGCAGCCCATGAGAACGTGAAATTTTCCCGTTTTCATTCATCATATTAATAAGCAGGGAAGGAACAAAGCCCTGGTCAATGACTTTCATCATGGCAAAGCAACTGTCTTTACCACCACTCCAGGAACAGCCAATACGTTTATTCATTTACCGGCACTTTTTTGATAAATGCAATCACCATTAATATCCAGCCGGCAATAAAAAACAATCCGCCAAAAGGAGTGAGTATACCGATTTTTGAAACACCTGCTGTATCGGTAGCTTTTAATGCGGTGAGTATATACAATGAACCGGAAAATAAAATGATACCTATCTGAAAACAGTTACCGGCCCATTGTAACAATGGACCATGGTACTTTTCATATACGATAGCCACGGCCAGCAATGCAAACGCATGATAAAACTGGTAACGTACACCTGTTTCAAATGTGGCCACTACATCGGCCGGTACAATTTGTTTTAACGTATGCGCTGCGAATGCTCCCAATGCTACTGATAATGCGCCTATCAATGAAGCTGTAATTAAAAACCATCTATGCATCCTGTATCGATTTTATTAATGATTCTGTTGTAACCAGTTCTTCATGCAGCATTACATGTGCCTGTTCGTAATACATTTTCCTGTCCTGCAACTTTTTTATAATAAACGATTTCAGTTCGCTGTCTGAAATATTTTTTATTAATGGCCTGCTGTGTTTTTGCTTCAGCAGGCGTTCCAGCAATATGTCAGCAGACGTGTTCAGCCAGACTACTTTTCCCTGCTGCCGCATAAAATCTATGTTGTTAAAAAAACATGGTGTGCCACCGCCAGTAGAAATAATCACATTGTCATGATCTTCCGCCAGGGCTTCCAGCACTTCCTGTTCTTTTATACGAAAATATTCTTCTCCCTTATCATGAAAAATTTGTTGAACAGTCAATTTCTCCGATGCAACTATTACTTCGTCCAAATCAAAATAGGGCAGGTTCATCTGCCGCGATAATATTTTACCCCAGTGCGTTTTACCTGAACCCATAAAGCCGATTAAGAATATTCTCATACCCCTGACCCCTAAAGGGGAATTGCTTAGTTTTTAAATATGATTTTGTTCAGCCTGTAATACCCGTTTTCTAAAATACAACTTACATCCATCCCCAAATAAAAATCACGCACCTTACTAAGAATAAATCATATCAATCATTTATTACCATGATTGATCTAAGTCCCTCTTCAGGGGGACAGGGGGTGTTGTTTTACTTAAAAGCATTCAGCCCGGTAACATCCATACCTGTTATCAGCAAATGAATATCATGCGTTCCTTCATAAGTAATTACACTTTCAATATTCATCATGTGCCGCATAATGCTGTATTCACCGGTAATCCCCATTCCTCCCAGCATTTGCCTGGCATCACGACTTATATTCTGCGCTATTTCGCAACCATTTCGTTTGGCCATGCTTACCTGTGAAGGGGTTTCTTTGTTTTCATTCATTAAAACACCCAGCCGCCAGTTCAATAATTGTGCCTTGGTTATTTCAGTAACCATCTCAGCCAGTTTTTTTTGCTGCAGTTGAAAAGCACCAATGGGCTTATCAAACTGTATACGCTCTTTTGCGTAACGGAGTGCCGTATCATAACAATCCATTGCCGCGCCAACCGTACCCCATGCAATACCGTAACGGGCTTTGGTTAAACAACTCAGCGGTCCCTTCAGGCCCTGTACATTGGGCAATATATTTTCTTTGGGCACTTTTACATTATCAAAAACCAGCTCCCCGGTTGCGCTTGCCCGTAAGCTCCATTTACCATGTGTGGTGGGTGTGGTAAATCCGGGCATACCACGTTCAACAATTATACCGCGCACAATACCTTCTTCATCTTTGGCCCACACCACCGCTACCTGTGCATAGGGCGCATTGCTGATCCACATTTTAGCGCCATTTAAAATAACATCGTTGCCGTCATTCTTAATGGTAGTAAGCATACCGCTTGGGTCGCTGCCATGATTGGGCTCTGTTAATCCAAAACAACCCAGCCATTCACCGCTGGCCAGTTTGGGCAAATATTTATGCCGCTGTGCTTCATTGCCATAAGCGTAGATAGGAAACATGACCAGTGATCCCTGTACAGAAGCGGTAGAACGCACCCCGCTGTCGCCGCGCTCCAGTTCCTGCATTATTAAACCGTAACTGATATAATCAAGGCCGCCACCACCGTATTCAACTGGTACAGTAGGCCCAAAGCAGCCCAGTTCGCCTAACTGCTTTACGATTTGCTGGGGGAACTCGGCCCGCTGGGCATAGTCTTCTATAATGGGCGAAATTTCTTTTTTTACGTATGACCGCACAGTTTCGCGCACCAGTTTCTGTTCATCTGTAAGCAATTCATCTAACTGAAAATAATCCGGGCTCTGGAACAAATCTTTCGACATCTTGCAAGTTTTAGTCAACTATTATTTAGTCTTTTTATGGCACCAGCGGCAGTACCCTGGTTGAACATCCTTGCCCGCCCGGATGAACCAACAAAATTGTCTTTTCATTCGTTCGGACAGGCGTCGCATTTCGTTCAGCTTTTGTACTACTATTATAAGCGCCGCAACTGGTGTATCATATAAACAAAGGCGAAAGTAAGAAAAAACAAAGCCAGGAGAACAAAGAGAAAAGGGGTCTTTCTGCCCGGTTGCTGCATACGAAGCATTGGTAAATTACGAGAGGCCTGCCTCTTCTTTTTCTCTTTTGCCCTCTTTGCCAAAAATTTTAACCTTTGCGTGCAACATGCTGATTGTTATTACGACCTTATATCAAACACCAACAAAATAACGCTTTTGGAATTGAATGCCACGATAGCATACGATGAATTAGTTGAACGCTGCAAACAAGGAGATAGTCTCAGTTACAGTGAGTTATACAACAAATACTGCAAGGCCATGTTTAATACCAGCCTGCGTATTGTAAACAATGTGGGCGATGCGGAGGATGTGTTGCAGGAGGCTTTTACAGATGCTTTTAAACACCTGAAAGATTTCAGGTATAACAGCACATTTGGAGCCTGGTTAAAACGAATTGTCATCAACAAATCAATTACCCTGCTCCGTAAAAAGAAACTACAACTGGTAGATATTGAAACCACGCAGGTGGCGGACAGAAGTGAATATGAAAGCGTGGATGAAGTAGCCTTTCAGTACAAAGTGAATGAGGTTAGAAACGCCATACAAAAATTACCAGATGGCTACCGGGCAGTGGTAAGTTTATACCTGCTGGAAGAAATACCGCAAGAAGAAATCGGCAAGATGCTGGGTATATCGCATAACACAGTCCGCACCCAGTACCACCGGGCAAAACAAAAATTAATAGGTATCCTAAAAGAAGGAGGGTTATCATGAGCAATTTAGAAGATTTTGTAAAAAACAACCGGGATGATTTCGACAAATTTGAACCAGGACCGGTTGTATGGCACAATATTCAGCAACAACTGAAAAAGCCAGCAGAAAAAAAAGGCATCCTTATCAGCATGAAAGTGTTGCGCTGGAGCGCTGCAGCAGCTATCATACTGGCACTGGGCGCAGGTACTTTTTATTATGTAACCCATAATAAAAAAACGCAGGGTATGGCCGGGGTAAAAGATCTGCCTGCGGCAACAAATGACCTGCCTGTGGTGGCCCAAAAAGAAATAAAAAAAGAAACACCCGATACTGCAGAACATAGTGTGCCCAATAAAATAAACAACGATACCCAACTGGCGCAGAATGATGATGCAGATGCCAATGAAGAATTGGCGCATTATGCCAGGCTGGTAGAAATAAAACAGAACCAGATTAAGAAAATTAAAAAAGATGAACCCCTGTTGTACCAGCAGTTTGCCGGCGATTTTAACAAGCTTGACAGCACCTTTCATACACTGAAAAAACAACTTCCTGTAAATCCTAACCGCGAACAGATTTTGGAAGCCATGATTCAGAACCTGCAGTACCAGGAAGCGCTGTTAAATCAACAATTAAACGTTATTAAAAAAATCAACAACACAAAAAAAGAAGCATATGAAAAAGCATACAGAAGTGCGTAAGTATATAGCTACCGCTGCGCTTTTACTGGCAACAAGCACCTGGCTGTTTGCAGGTGAAAATGGCCCCGACGTAGAAAAGAAAAAGGTCTATTCCAAATCTTACAGTATTGGCAGCAATGATAAGGTAAACATCAACAACCAGTTTGGAGAAGTAAAAATAAATACCTGGGGGAAGAGCGAAGTAAAGGTAGATGTTACCATTATCGTGAAAGGCTCCAACGAAGAAAAGGCGCAGTCTATTCTTGATAATATTTCAATTGAAGACAGCAAAAACAGTGATGGCGTTTCATTCAAAACAAATATTGGCAAGCAGGAATCGAGGGGTGACAAAAAGAATAACAACAATGGTAACCAGAGCATGGAAATTAACTATGAGGTAAACATGCCTGCCGGAAACCCGTTAGATCTGGAAAACCAATTCGGAAAAACATATGTTCCAGATATGAACGGGCCAGTGGAAATAACACAAAAGTTTGGAGACCTTATTGCCGGGAACCTGGCAAATATTAAAGAACTGCATGTTGAATTTGGCAGTGTAATAGCAGAAAGCGTCAACAACTGCAAGGTGGTAATTAAATTTTCCAAAGCAGAAATAAAAAAGATGAGTGGCACTATAAAAGGAACTTTTGAATACTGTGATAAAGTGAAGCTTACTTTAAATAACAATGCATCAGACTTTAATATAAATAACCAGTTTTCTAAAATAGAAGTTACTGTGTCAGACGGGTTTAATGGTGAATTTGATATCCATACTAACTTCGGCGAATTTCATAACAGCACGCCTATAGTAATAAAAGAAACAAAGGACAGTGATGAAGACCATGGCCCCCATTTCGACAAAGATTATTCAGGCAAGAGCGGCAGTGGCGCCTGCAAAGTAAAAATTAAATCCAGTTTTGGAACAGTGAAATTTATATAAAAGAAGTACCCTTTACCTGGAATAAACTTTACCCGAAAAACATTTATGCAAACGGCACAATCCCGGAAACTTATCCCGGATTCTGCCGTTTGTTATTTAAATTAGTTGCATGAAAAATATTTACCTGTTAATCATTTTTTTTATTACTGCAACATTTGTAGCAAATGCCCAGCAGGCAAAAAAAAACACTCATCCTGTTCTTGCAAAAAATAAGGAAAAACCCGAAGACAAGATTAGAAAATATTATTTTGTTATGCTTACCAATGGAGAAAACCATGAATTTGATTCCACCAGGGCAGCGGATATACAGGCGGGTCATATGGCCAACATTGCCAAACTGTATTACGATGGAAAAATCAAAGTAGCTGGTCCTTTTGGTGATGACGGCAAATGGCGTGGCATCTTTATTTTTGATTGTACCACCAAAGAGGAAGTAGAAACATTGCTTGCATCAGACCCGGCTATTGCTGCGGGCAGCCTGGTGTATGAAATACATCCCTGGTATACGGCGGCAATAGGAAGTTTTATGCCGGGTAAGCCAGTGACTAAGAGATAAAAGGAGAAAAAAGAATTTAATCGTTATTTTTTTGTTCTCTTAGCCCAAATATACTTTCATTTCAAACTGGTATTGTTGTGCAACAGCTCTTGCGTCTGCTGCAAAATCCTTTTTTTCTGAAGCATAAATAATTGCACGGCTAGCGTTTACCAGCAGGCCAATATCTTTATTCATGGCTTTTTCAGAAATTTCCTGAAGGCTGCCACCCTGGGCACCTACGCCGGGCACCAAAAAGAAATGATCAGGCAATAGCTTACGGATACTTACAAATTCCTCGGCCTGTGTAGCGCCAATCACAAACATCAGGTTGCTGCTTGTGCCCCAGGTGGCAACAGTACGCAATACTTTTTCGTACAATCGTTCTCCTATTGTATCATTACCAGCAACATCCGGATTGGCCATCAATTGCAACTCAAAATCTCTTGCACCCTTATTGGAAGTAAGTCCCAGTACGATGGCCCATTTGTTTTCATATTCCAAAAATGGTCTCACGCTGTCTTCTCCCATATAAGGTGTTACCGTAATGGAATCAAAATTAAATGCCTCAAAAAAAGCTTTGGCATAGTGATCAGATGTATTTCCAATATCTCCCCGTTTTGCATCAGCTATGGTAAAAATATTTTTTGGAATATAGTTGAGCGTTTTCTGCATGGCCTGCCATCCTTTCAATCCCTGTGCTTCATAAAAAGCGGTATTAATTTTATAGCTCACGCATAAATCCTGCGTAGCGTCTATAATTAATTTATTAAACGCAAAAACCGGGTCGGGTTCAGCCAGCAGGTGTTTTGGTATTTTGGCAATATCCGTATCCAGCCCTACGCATAAGTAAGATTGTTTGCTTCGTATTTGTTCAATCAATTGCTGTCTTGTCATGCCGCAAATGTAATTTTTTATCTGTCATTTATAAGCGTCCCCCGAATTACTTTACGGGTTTTTACCTGCCTGTTGTACATTTATGCAGCAGAAAACTGTATAAAAATTAAAACTTACAATAATGAGTAAATTAGTTGTAGAAAATACCATCAGCATCAATGCGCCTGTTGATAAAGTCTGGGATACGCTTACGAGGCCGGAACAAACAAAAAAATACATGTTTGGCTGCGAAACTGTTTCAGACTGGAAACCCGGCAGCTCTTTGCTCTGGAGAGCCAATTATGAAGGCAAAGAAATGGTTTTTGTAAAAGGAAATATTATTGCTATTGAACCACCCACATTACTTACTTATACCGTTATTGATCCCAATTCGGATATGCCCGATATTCCGGACAACTATTTAAATGTCTATTACCAGTTATCTGAACAGGATGGAATAACCGTCCTGACTGTTAGCCAGGATGGCTTTGAGAAAGCAGCAGACGGTGAAAAAAGATACAAGGATGTTTATAACAATGGTGATGGATGGAACCCAATACTGGTTGAAATAAAAAAAGTGGCCGAAGCTGGTTAACAACGGTATCACAACAATTACTGATTACTTGTGTTTATTATAATTTCATCAAAAAATCTGCAATATGGATCATCAGGCCTTAGTTATAAAAATGATAATCGCCGAGTGGCAAAAGCAAAATTCAAGAGTTGATAAATTACTTGAAACCCTTGCTGATGAACAGCTGGCATCCGAGACAGCACCTAAAAGAAATAGTGGCATTTACCTTTTGGGGCATCTTGCGGCGGTAACGATGCGATGCTTCCGCTTTTAGAGTTCGGTACAAAATTACACCCGGAACTGGAAGCGGTTTTTCTTACCAATCCTGACAAGTTTGGTCTTGACAAACCATCATTAGCGGTATTGAAAGGATATTGGAAAGAGATCAATGCAAAACTTAGCGAACACATCAACAATATGAAGTTTGAAGATTGGTTTACGCGCCATACGGCTGTATCTGAAGAAGATTTTGCCAAAGAGCCACACAGAAACAAACTGAATATTCTTATCAACCGAACCAATCACCAAAGCTATCATATCGGGCAACTGGTATACTTAAAGTAAGATCAGAAAATTACCTCCTTCTGATATGTGTAATGCAAATGAAGCAGGCGATCAGAAGTGTAGATTAATTAGTTTTGATAAGAAGACGGACAATCTTTTTCTAGAATTCGAAAACCATGTTTGTTTCCGGGTTGGTAACGCGTGTACTTTTTTTATTGCCCCCCACCTGCGCATGCACAATACTTATTTGAGAGTCATACATGTCATACAAAAGATTATTACTGACTTCTATTTTTTGTACATTGCTGATATTCTTTACCTGGTAATAGCTCCACAAAGAAGCGCCTTCCACTTCATACCCTACAAACTCAAGCGAAACTGGTTTGCCATCTATCTTTATTGTCAAATGCTTTTTTACGTAATCGCTTACCTGTTGCTGAGCCTTTTTGAGATCTTTGGGAGCAGTCAGTTCCACGACTGTATTTAGCTGCTTTCTGATACTTTTCTCGGTATCGTCCAGGAAAAGTTTACAGGATACTTCCAGTGTTTTTTCCTTTGCGTTATGATTTATTTCTGTAACACTTACGTAAAATGGGTGAAATAAACCCGTAAGACCAATAATCAACCACTTATAGATGGATGCAGCCATTGTTAAATAAAATTTTTCTGCTACAAATCTCTTGATTATTTTTCATCTTCTGTAAGCTTAAACGTTAAAAGCTTTCCGGAACATAAAGGAAAAGGCTGCTATGAATGATTTCAAATTATATTTTGGACTGGGAACAGACCATATTCTTACATGGGAGGCGATGGATCATATACTTTTTGTAGCTGCGTTGTGCCTCCGTTACAGCTGGAAAGACTGGAGAAAAGTAGCAATTCTCGTTACTGCATTCACTATTGGCCACTCTATTACCCTTGGGCTCAGCGCTCTAAATTATGTGAGCCTACCAACAAAATGGATAGAATTTCTGATACCGCTTACCATTGCAGTTACCGCCATTAATAATATTTTACAGAAACAGTCAGCACAACAAAAAAAATTACCACTTATCTATTTTTTCGCACTTTTTTTTGGGTTGATTCATGGACTTGCCTATGCCAGTTCTTTTCTTGATCTTGAAGGCAAAGAAGGCCTGGTACCGCACCTGTTTGCATTTAATCTCGGCATCGAACTGGCGCAGTTAATTGTAGTAACTGCCGTTTTGTTCGCATCTTTTATACTGGTGGACTTGTTAAAAATTTCAAGATTAGTCTGGATTCGGGTAGCTTCGCTGCTCATTCTTGCCGTATCGCTAAACATGGCATTTCAAAGATTTCCGCATAAAAAAAACAATGATAATGAGAAAACAGCTTTTGTTGCTCCTGGCAACTATTTGTTTATGCAGTGTACTTAACGCGCAAAACATTCAAAACAACCCGGGTTCTAACCATGGTAATAAATTTGAGCAATTGGGCACTATATTGCCTACGCCAAATGAATACCGTACTGCAAGTGGTGCGCCTGGCCCAAAATACTGGCAGCAACGCTGCGACTATGACATTAAAGCAGAACTGGATGAGCCCAACTACAAACTGAATGGCAGCGAAACAGTTACTTATTTTAATAACTCGCCCAATGAACTTACTTATTTGTGGCTGCAGCTTGATGAGAACGAACATAGTGGAAAAGACAATGCCAATTACCAGGATGAGAACTCAATGCCTGCTCAAATGACTGACAATAACCTGAAAAGGATGGAGGCTGCTGTTAACGGAGAAGGTGGTGGGGTAACTCTTTTGAAAGTTACGGATGCACTGGGAAAATCATTGAAATACACCATCAATAAAACCATGATGCGGCTTGAACTGCCCGCCGTTTTAAAACCAGGTCAGCAATTTGTATTTAAAGTTGACTGGAACTATAAAATAACCGATCGCCTGACCGCGGGTGGTCGTGGCGGTTATGAACATTTTGCAGAAGACGGCAATGACTTGTTTACGATTACACAATGGTATCCCCGCCTTTGCGTATACAGCGATTTCCAGGGTTGGCAGAATCACCAGTTTACCGGGCGTGGAGAATTTGCACTTACTTTCGGAAACTTTAAAGTACAAATGACGGTTCCTGCAGATCATGTAATAGGGTCTACAGGCGAGTGCCAGAATTACCAGCAGGTATTATCACCCGCACAATATGCACGCTGGCAAAAAGCACAAACCACAAAGCAGCCTATAGAAATTGTAACCCTGGACGAAGCAAAGGCCAGCGAAAAGCAGAAAAGCAAAGCAAAAAAAACATGGATATTCAAAGCAGACAATGTGCGTGATTTTGCCTGGGGCTCATCGCGCAAATTTGTTATGGATGCTATGCCTGCTTATGTAGAGGGCAAGAAAATAATGTGCATGAGCTATTATGCAAAAGAAGCCTACAACCTGTACAGTAAGTATTCTACCAAGGCCGTAGCGCATACTATTAAAACCTATTCCAAATTCACCATTCCTTTTCCCTACCCGGTTGCCCAGAGCGTAGAAGCTGCTAACGGTATGGAGTACCCCATGATTTGTTTCAATTATGGCCGTACAGAAAAAGACGGTTCTTACAGTGAAGCCACTAAATATGGTATGCTGGGCGTGGTAATACATGAAGTTGGCCACAATTTCTTTCCGATGATCATTAACAGCGATGAAAGACAATGGAGCTGGATGGATGAAGGACTGAATACATTCGTACAATATCTTACCGAAGAATTATTTGACGATAAATTTCCTTCGCGCCGCGGACCTGCCTACGCTATTACTGATTACATGCGTTTGCCGAAAGATCAGCTGGAGCCGATTATGGCTAACAGCGAAAACATTATTGGATTTGGTCCAAATGCGTATGCAAAACCCGCAACAGGGCTTAATATTTTGCGTGAAACAATTATGGGGCGCGATTTATTTGATTATGCATTTAAAGAATACGCAAGGCGGTGGGCGTTTAAACATCCTGAACCAGCAGATCTTTTCCGTACACTGGAGGATGCAAGCGGCGAAGATTTAGACTGGTTCTGGAGAGGATGGTTTTATGGAACTGATGCCTGTGATATCTCGCTGGATTCAGTAAAATATTACAAGGCTGATTTGAATTATGTGCCCACAAAAGGAACTACCGATTCTGAAGCAAAAGTCACGCTGGCAAAACCGGGTGGCAGTACGTTTGATGACATTTCAAAAATCAGGAACCGCAATGATAAGAATATAAAATTTGAGACAGATACTGATTCTACACTCCGCGATTTTTACTGGCGCTATAACCGCGGACTGGAACCATATGATACTACCACTGCTTATCCTGTTACAATAAATGCAAGTGCCGAACCAATGGATGATGCACTGAAACAAAAATTGTCAAATAAATATTTCTATGAACTTACTTTCAGTAATAAAGGCGGCCTGGTTATGCCGGTTATTTTAGAATGGACCTATGCAGATGGAACTACAGAGATTGAAAAAATACCCGCCCAGGTGTGGAGAAAGAATGAAGGCAAAATTGTGAAGACTTTTATGAAAGACAAGCAGGTTAACAAAGTTCAGTTAGACCCAATGAGAGAAACTGCAGATATTAATACTGATAATAACAGCTGGCCTAAAATTGCTGATCAGCCAACCAGGTTCCAGGCATTCAAAGCTAAACAAGCCGGCCTGCGTGCCACTAATAATGCAAACAATCCTATGCAGAAAGCAGCAGAGAAAAAAGACGGCAAAAAGGCGTTTTAATTCAACAGTATAAAACTTAAATAAAAAAAACCGCCATTAGCCTGGCGGTTTTTTTATGCTTTGATAAATTTATTTAGTTAACCCTCAAAAAGTCTGAAATCCTTGCTGGGAGTTTTTATTCTTCCATAATTTATTAAAAAAATTACCCAGATTATCACAGAGACGCGAATCCATTAATCGCACTGGTATACAAAAGTTGAATTGTCAATTGGCCGCAATAAAAAATAGATGGAAGGATTTACTGCCCCGGGAGAACTTATTGTCCACGGCAGGCTGTAGCCATTGTAGGTTGTTGCTGTAAAAGGATTGTTCATACTGTAATCCCTGTCCACGAACATAAAAATTTTGTTTGTGCGGTGAATGTTTACTTTATGATCGTAGGTGATTCCGGGGCGGATAAGATTGCCGTCACTGTTATAAGAATAATCTATTACAAATGGCGCACTGCCACCTTCATCTCCACCAAGTGCAACTGCACTGGTCTTGATAACGCGGCAGGTTCCATCATAGGTATAAGTAGTTAGCCTTACCTGTAGATAATCGGTGGGACCGGTTGGGGTAACTGTTCCAAATACATAGGTAGTATCGAAAGCAATTCTGCCGCTGGCATCATAAATATATTTAGACCATGTTTCAAATCTTCCATTGCTGTAAGGACGATAAAATTCAGACAGCCTGTGTAATCCATCATACTTAAATACCTGGTTGGGATAACCGGTGGATACCATTGTATTTGTAACAGTCAAAGGATTTCCAAATCCATCGTAGGTAAATGTTGCGGTATTTGCCGGATAGCTAATGCCTACCCCTGAAAACGTATACGTTTTTACATTACAGAACTTAATATCTGAACAAGGATCCTTTAATATTTCTTCAGCAATTTTTTTGCAGCTGGCGGCCTGAAATAATATGATTGCTAATAATAGCAGATGAATGTAAAATTGATTTTTTTTCATAAAAAAAATTAAATAATTAGTTTAATAAAATAGGGGTTACTACCACCACTGCCAGTGCAGTAATAGTTTGTTGTATTTACTTGTTGCTAAAATCAGAGGAGGCTGCACCGGAAGGCATTAATGCTTTGGAAGAACAGAAAGCAAAACTACGATTACCAAACATTTCCAACAATACCACTTTGTGGTTATTATCACGATAATAGTGACAATGAATTACACCGGGTAGGCGCCAGCCCGTTTTATGCAGGATAATTTGAATAATTTCTTTGCAGCATCATTATTTTAAATTAAGCGGAACCTGGCGACAAAATGTTAATGGTCTGTAAATAAAAAATTAATATCCCATTAACTTATTTGTATTGTTCTATAATAAGCTCCTCCGGCATTGTTTTTTCTTAAGCCATGTTTCATTTGCATACAGTGAATTATGTGATGATTGAATACCTGGAAAAGC
>JBDSOC010000085.1:0-22197 GCA_039915085.1 Chitinophagaceae bacterium | reverse complement strand
ACATCGGGGTTCAGATCTTTGTAGTTGTACCATTCGTCTTTACGTTCCCATACATCGGGCAGGTGTTTAGTAGAGATATGTGTTTTATCAACCACCATTAATTTAGCGTCCTGCTGTTTGGGGTGACTTTTAAACCAGCCGCCCACTAGTTTATTGTACCAGGGCCAGTTGTACTCGCAGTCGGCCGCAGCATGTATACCCACAAACCCACCGCCTTTGTGTATAAAATTTTGCAGTGCCGTTTCCTGTTCAGTACCCAGTACTTTGCCGGTAGTGCTTAGAAAAACAATCACCTGATACTGTTTTAAGTTGGCATCGGAGATCATTAATGAATCCGTGGTAGTATCTACGGCAAATTTGTTTTCCTTTCCAAGTTTTTGAATAGCAACCAGGCCATCCGCAATGCTTTCATGGTGATAGCCATTTGTTTTAGCAAAGACAAGAATCTTTTTTTGTTTCGCGGCTTCCGCAGGACCGTTATTGGTTTGTATGGTTACACCAGCAGCGAGTGCCAGCAATAAAAAAATCTTTTTAAATAGAATGTTAGCAAGCATCGGCAATGTTTTAAAATATTAGTGATTTACTCCTCTCCTTCAGAGAAGGGGAAGTCCGGCGATTCGCAAATACATGGATCGGGTGGGGCGTTACAATTTCTTTATACTGATATTCTTGTACCAAACCGCATTGCCATGATCCTGCAACGCAATATGTCCGGATGTAAATGTTCCCCAGTTGGGCATGTCTTTAAACTTGCTGCCGGCTACTAATTTTTTCCAGCCATCATCCCATAACGTAGTAGATACGGTGGTTACGCCATTTAGCTTCAGTTCAAGTTTGCCTTTATCTACAATGATCTCTGCCTGGTTCCATTCACCTACTGGTTTTACAGGTTCACTGGTGCTTTTTATTAAATCATATAAATCGCCGGCGCGGTGTTTCAGAATTTTCCCATCCGGGTGACCATCATTATCCAGTACCTGCATTTCCGGACCTGAATTATAGGTGCGTTTGTATTTCACTGTGTCTTCCTGTACCAGGAAAATAACACCGCTGTTACCGTTTTTAGAAATCTTCCATTCCAGTTTCAAATCAAAATTTTCGTAACTGGCATCGGTTACCAGGTCCTCACCATTCTTTACCGTAGTATCAATGGAAAGTGAACCATCCGTTACTTTCCATCTTGCTTCAGCAATGGTTTTGCCATAGCTGTGCCAGCCGGTTGTGGTAGTACCATCAAATATGGGTGACCAGCCGCTGCTACTGGTATCTGTTACTGCATTGGCTGCGGTGTCTGCAGCGGCATCTTTTGTTGTGGTAGATTCGGAAGAATTGCATGCAGCCAGTAACGACATGCAAACAGCAAGCAATGGAATTTTCATGTATTGATTGTTTATTTGTTTTTAAGAAGCAGCACGTATTTCACCATTTGTTTGGCATCATCTTTTGACAATGCAGGATGCGCCGTCATTGGTATAGATCCCCAGTTGCCTGAACCGCCTGCAATGATTTTATCTGCCAGTTTATTAATGGTGGCATCATCAGCTGTGTATTTATTGGCTACATCGCGGTACGCAGGGCCGGTAGAAGTTTCATCTACTTTATGACAGGTAAGGCAGTCGGCTCCCGCAATCAGGGTAAGTCCTTTTGCGTAATCAGGATTTTTAGAAGGATCGGCTACAGTGGTTTCCGCGGGTTTGGTCGCCGTACTGTCTGCGCCCGTTGTACTTTTTGTTTCATTATTGTTACATGCATAACAGGCGGCAACTATCAGTGAGAGTGCCAAAAACTTTTTTATCATAAATGCAAATTTTAAATATGGATGTAAATTAAAATTAAAAACGCTCCCGCTTTTTTGAACCACAGAGTAAAGGTGGCACAGGGCAGCACGGAGGCCATTATTTGGTGATACCAGTTTACTTTAATAAAAAGCCTTCGTGCTTTTTAATGCTTACATATATCATCGGCTCCCACATCGCAGATGTGCCCAGTGTATCGCCTCAATAGTTATTGCAGGTAAAAGCCCTTTAATATTCTCCGTGTCTCTGTGCAGTAGCAGGTTCAACCCAAAGCTACGGCAATCCTAAAATGGTTCTGTTAAATTTTTCATCACTGCCTGTACCCGCAAAATCGTCAAATGCTTTGTCTGTAACACGAATAATATGATTTTTTATAAATACAGATCCTTCTTTAGCACCATCTTCAGGATGTTTAATGGCACATTCCCATTCCATCACCGCCCATCCTTTGTAATCATAAGCAGCCAGCTTACTAAAGATAGACTTAAAATCTACCTGCCCGTCGCCCAGTGAACGGAACCTGCCTGCACGGTCTATCCAGTTCTGGTAACCACCATACACACCCTGTTTGCCGGTTGGATTAAACTCTGCATCCTTTACATGAAACATCCTGATCCGTTCGTGGTAATTATCTATGTATTCAAGATAGTTGAGGCATTGCAATACAAAATGCGAAGGATCATACAACAGGCAGGCTCTTTTATGATTATTTACTTTTTCAAGGAACATTTCATAAGAAACACCATCGTGCAGGTCTTCGCCGGGATGTATTTCATAACAAAGGTCCACACCATTTTCATCAAACACATTCAATATCGGTAACCAGCGTTTGGCCAGTTCTTTGAAACCAGTTTCTACCAGGCCGGCGGGGCGCTGCGGCCATGGATACACGGTTTGCCATAACAAAGCACCGCTAAAAGTGGCATGTGCATTCAGCCCCAGGTTTTGCGATGCTTTGGCTGCATATTTTAATTGCTGTACGGCCCATTCCTGCCTTGCTTTTGGGTTATTACGGTATTGCTCAGGTGCAAATCCATCAAACAACTCATTGTAGGCGGGGTGAACGGCTACCAGTTGTCCCTGCAAATGCGAGCAGAGCTCGGTGATTTCTAATCCTGCAGCATTTACAATTCCTCTTATTTCATCTGCGTAGGTTTTGCTTTCGGCAGCTTTTTGCAAATCGATGCAACGGCTGTCCCAGGTAGGTATTTGCACACCCGCAAAGCCAATGCTTTTTGCCCATTCGCAAATAGATTTCAGCGAATTAAAAGGAGCCGCATCTCCCATAAACTGTGCAAGAAATATTCCTGGGCCTTTGAGTGTTGTCATGGAAAAGTTTTAAGTGATAAGTTATAAGCAATTCAAGCGGGACAAGTTTTGATAAATATAAATCGTAAGACTCAGACAGCGGGCTAATCAATGGCCGCGCGGCAAGACTACCACTTACAACTTACCACTCACAACGTGTATTCCCACCATTTCTTATCGCTCTGCGCTGATGCCACCACGTTATCTATAAAAGCCATACCACGTATGCCATCTTCCACACCGGGAAAATCCAGCATTTCTTTTGAAGCTGTTGTACCATCTATCCTGGCAGATAAAGTAAGTGCAAAATTGCGGTAGATATTTCCGAATGCTTCCAGGTACCCTTCAGGATGACCGCCCGGGGTACGGGCATTGTGTGTGGCATAGCTGCTCAACCGATCGCCGTAATTGCCACCGGCCCTTAATATTTGTGTGGGCTGATCAAGCCATTTAACCAATAAAGTATTGGGTTCATGCTGCGCCCATTCTATACCGCCCTTTTCTCCGTATACCCTTATTTTTAAAGCGTTCTCTTCGCCGGCTGCCACCTGCGATGCCATTAAAACACCTGCGGCACCATTATCAAATTTCAATAATACATTGCCATCATCATCCAGTGCGCGGCCGGTTACCATTATATTTAAGTCGGCACACAGGTGCGTAATTTTTGAACCGGTAATATATTCAGCCAGGTGTGCAGCATGTGTTCCTATATCACCCATGGCACCGCTTTTACCACTCTTTTTAGGATCCGTTCTCCAGGCAGCCTGCGCATTTCCTTCGCGCTCACTCATTTTACTCAGCCATCCCTGCGGGTATTCAACCCAAACTTTCCTGATCTTTCCCAACACATTATCTTTTACCATTTGCCTGGCTTGTTTAACCAGCGGATAACCAGAATAAGTGTGCGTTAAACAAAGAATAAGCCCGGTTTCTTCTACTTTCTTTTTTAATTGTTTTGCCTCATCTGATGTAAAGGCAATTGGTTTTTCAATAACTACATGAAAGCCATTATCAAGTGCCATCATTGCTGGTGCAAAATGCGCGAAGTTGGGTGTAACAATGGTTACAAAATCCATACGCTTATCTGCTGGTAATGCAACTTCTTTTTTTATCATCTCCTCATAGTTAAGGTAGATCCGGTCTTCGGGTAAAAATAGTGCGTGGCCTGAGTCTTTGGCAATGTCGGGGTTAATACTTAGCGCGCCGCAGCATAATTCTATCAGTCCGTCCATATTTGCCGCAATGCGGTGAATTGCGCCGATGAATGCATCTTTACCACCACCTACCATGCCCATGCGTAACTTTCTGTTCATGTTAATTAACGATTAAAATTTCTGAATATGGTTATGCAATACTTTAATGAATAAATGAATGTGACAGGAAAAGTAAGAAAGTCTTTCCAAAAAAAATGATCAAATAAATAAATTGTAAGATGGTATTTATAAAAAATAAAAATTACATTTAGCTCCGCGTTTTACTTTGCTCTGCTCCCTCTCCTTTGGAAAGGGCCGGGGTTAGGTTGCCGGGCTGCTTTTCTCCACCTAATTTTTTAAACGATATGCTACCTAACATTCAAAGAGACAGGCTCTTTCTCGCCAGTCGTATTGCACTAATTGCTACAGCTATGACCTTTGCTTTCCGCGCTGCTCTTGAAGGAGTATGGGGAACAGAATTTACACTCACCAAAGAACAGGTAGGCTGGATATTTGCCCCCGCCTTCTGGGGATTTACACTTGCCCAGATATTTGGCGGCACTTTAGTTGATGTGCTGGGTATGAAAAAATTACTGGGATTTGCTTTTGTAGGCCAGGTTGCCGGTATTATAACTTACCTCGTTGCTAAAGACGCTACCGCACTTTTTATCGGTACTGTTTTTATTGGTATTGGTAACGGTATGGTGGAAGCCGCCTGCAATCCGCTGGTAGTAACCTTATATCCTGAAAATAAAACAACCATGCTCAACCGCTTCCATGTTTGGTTTCCGGGCGGTATTGCAGTGGGTGGCGTATTATCTTATTTTATGATGGATAAAATGCACCTCGACTGGCGTATCCTGATTTCATTATTGTTTATTCCTGTAATTATTTATGGAATTATGTTTTGGAAACTGGAATTACCCAAAACAGAAAGAGTAACAAAAGGAATCAGTACCAAAGCAATGTTCGCCAGTTGTTTAAATCCTTTATACCTGGTTATGCTGGCCTGTATGTTAATGACCGCGGCAACAGAGCTGGGTACCGGAACATGGATTGTAGCGCTGCTGAGCGGGGCGGGTGTTTCTGGTATTATTATCCTGGTTTTTATCAATGGCATCATGGCGCTGGGCCGTTCTTTTGCAGGACCGGTAGTACACAGATTTAACCCAAACGGAATGCTTATTTTTTCAGCCGTTTTTTCAGCCATCGGACTGTTCCTTCTTAGCCAGTCAAGCGGTTATGCAGCATTTGGCGCAGCACTGGTTTTTGCAATTGGTATTTGCTTTTTTTGGCCAACCATGCTGGGCTTTGTTTCAGAATATCTACCAAAAACAGGAGCGCTGGGATTAAATTTAATGGGTGGCGGAGGCATGTTTTCTGTGGCATTAATTATTCCGATCATGGGGAGATGGTTTGATGTGGCAAAAACCAAAGCAGTTACAGCAGGTACAGATGCTGCCACGGCAGATGCAGTAGCAGGTTCAGAAACATTTTTAAAAGTTGCTATTATGCCTGTTATTTTGATTGTTGTATTCACTGTAATTTATGTGGTACGAAGAAAACATTACCAGAAGCCAATAGCACAAGCTGCTTAATTAAACCGTTTCGAATTCATCTTTAATTAAATCAACATGCCAGTAAATCAAACCCGCCGTAATGCTTTAAAAAGCCTGCTTGCAGGAACGGCAGCCATCACCACCGGAACTTCTGTATTAGCATCATCATGTCAATCATCAACTAACATGAAAGATTATAAATTCAAAGGAAACATCAACCATTCGGTTTGCCGTTGGTGCTTTGATAAATTCTCCGTAGAAGAGCTTTGCCAGGAAGTTAAACAAATTGGCTTTAGCGCTATTGATTTGGTAGGTCCTAAAGACTGGCCAACATTGCAGAAGCATGGTGTTTACTCATCTATGTGCAATGGAGCAGAAATTAATTTAACGCAGGGCTGGAACAATAAAACCTACCACGCACAGCTGATAAAAAATTATACAGATATGATTCCACTGGTTGCCAAAGCCGGGTATAAAGATCTTATCTGCTTTAGCGGTAACCGCGATGGCATGGATGATGAAACAGGATGGGCAAACTGCGTGGAAGGATTGAAACAAATACTTTCACTGGCAGAAAAAAGCGGTGTTACCATTCATATGGAACTGCTCAACAGTAAAATAGATCATAAAGACCAGATGTGCAGCCATTCCCCCTGGGGCGTAGAATTGTGCAAACGCCTGGCTACAGAAAATTTTAAATTACTGTATGATATTTACCATATGCAAATTGATGAAGGCGACGTCATACGTACCATTCAGGACAATCACCAGTATTTTGGTCATTACCATACCGCCGGTGTTCCGGGCAGGCATGAAATAGACGAAACGCAGGAACTTTATTACCCGGCTGTTATGAAGGCAATTGTTGCTACCGGTTTCAAAGGATACACTGCACAGGAATTTATTCCTAAGGCAAGTAATAAAATGGACTCTTTGAAAAAAGCTATTATGATATGTGATGTGTAATGAAGCAGTTATTAGCAGTAAGCTATTGGCTGTTAGTTATGGCATTACGAATTCAGATTCTTAAACAGGTTTATATAAATCCGAAGTAGGCCGGTAGAACACAAAAATTAAAGTGCTGATGGCTGATAGCTCCCTGGAATACTAATAGCTAACAGCTTATAGCTTAAAAAGAAAAATATGGCAGATAATAATACCTATGACGCAATTGTAATTGGATCCGGCATCAGCGGCGGATGGGCTGCAAAGGAACTGTGTGAAAAAGGATTGAAAACAATTATGCTGGAGCGCGGACGTGATATTGTACATATTAAAGATTATGTAAACGCTACCAAAGATCCCTGGGATTTTCCGCACCGTGGTGGCCGCACAGAACAGATGATAAAAGATTATCCCAAACTTAAAAGGGATTATCCGCTTAATGAAACCAATCTTGATTACTGGTGCAGCGACAAAGACAGTCCCTATACAGAAGTAAAACGCTTCGATTGGTTCCGTGGCTACCATGTGGGCGGCCGCTCTTTAATGTGGGGCAGGCAGAGTTACCGCTGGAGTGATTTTGATTTTGATGCCAATGCAAAAGATGGCATTGCTATCGACTGGCCGGTACGGTACAATGAAATAGCCCCCTGGTACGATTATGTAGAAAAATTCGCCGGCATCAATGGTGCCCATGAAGGCATGCCGCAATTGCCGGATGGACAATTTCTTCCGCCAATGGAAATGAATTGCGTGGAAAAAGATGTGGCCGCCAGGATGAATGCACATTATGATCCAAAATCTTTCCGCCGCATTATTATGGGCCGCAGTGCCAACCTAACGGTGGCGCATGAGGGCAGAACCAATTGCCAGTACCGGGACAAATGCTGGTTGGGTTGCCCGTTTGGTGCTTATTTCAGTACACAGTCTTCTACTTTGCCCGCTGCAGTAAAAACGGGTAATCTTACACTTCGTCCCTGGAGCATTGTTACAAAAATTTTATACGATAAGGATAAGAAAAAAGCAACCGGCGTAGAAGTATTGGATGGTGAAACCAACAAGACATATACCTATTATGCAAAAATAATTTTCCTGAATGCCTCTACTTTAAATTCAGCGTGGATATTAATGAACTCCGCCACGGATATATGGCCCGATGGATTGGGCAGCAGCAGTGGTGAACTGGGTCATAATATTATGGACCATCACCTCGGTGTGGGCGCCGACGGCTTGGTAGATGGATATGAAGACAAGTATTATTTCGGTCGCCGGGCCAATGGGCCTTATATCCCCCGTTACAGAAATTTATTTGGCGATAAAAGAGATTACCTGCGTGGTTTCGGCTACCAGGGTGGTGCAAGCCGTGAAGGCTGGGGCGCGCATATTCCCGAATTAAGTATCGGCGGTGCATTTAAAGATTCAATGACCGAACCCGGTGTATGGAAGATGGGTTTTGGTGGTTTTGGTGAAACATTGCCCTATCATGAAAATAAAATCTATATTGATAAAACGCTTTACGGCAATAAACTGGAACAGTTTAATGATCCCATAAGCGGAAAAGATTTGGGCATGCGTCCTGTAGCAGATAAAGCCGGTAAGCAACTGGTTGATAAATGGGGATTAAACGTGCTGGCCTTTGATGTGGAATACAAAGAGAACGAAAAGAAAATGCGGAAGGATATGCTAAATGATGCCGTTGAAATGCTGACTGTAGCCGGCGTTAAAAATGTAAAAGGATGGGAAGGTGATGGTACATTGGGAAGAGGCATCCATGAAATGGGTTCTGCACGCATGGGTAAGGATCCTAAAACATCGGTAACAAATAAATTTAACCAGGTGTGGGATGCGCCCAATGTATTTGTAACAGACGGTTCATTTATGACTTCTGCCGCCTGCCAGAATCCATCATTGACTTATATGGCTTTTACAGCAAGGGCTGTTGACCATGCAGTAAGTGAGTTGAAAAAAAATAATCTGTAAAACGGTGTCCCTGGCTGCTGTCTCAACGGCCAGGAGGTTTTAAAATTTGGAAGTATGAACCAGCTGTTTTTCAGTAAACGATTACATAATATCTGCAGCATAGAGCGCCTATCTAACAGCTGCAGCACACTAAATAAGAGGCAAAATTTGATTATATAGCCGTCCCTCAAAAGGTAGGATTGGCGCAGCTGAAGTAACAGTAGTACAGAAGCCTAATCAGGGAACTATGTCGAAATCGGGCTGTTTTCCCTGCCCGACTGGTCATTCAGGCGGGGATTTCGACTGGTTTTTTTGCGATACTTTTTTCCATAAAAAAAGTACCAAAAGGTAAATTAGAAAAGATGATTTTGCAAGATTTCGTAACTATAGTATAAAAGCCAGTATTTTTTTGAGTACAATATGGAAGAATAAAAACTGCCAGCAAGATTTCAGGCTATTTGAGGGGTTAACTAATTATATTATTCATTTTAATAAAAATATATGCCCGGAGATTCTCTTAATGTCAACAACAAAGCAAAGGATCAAAATACCTACGACGCCATAGTAATTGGATCTGGTATCAGTGGCGGATGGGCCGCTAAAGAACTTTGTGAAAAAGGTTTAAAAGTTTTGATGCTGGAACGTGGCCGCGATATTGAACACATCAAAGACTATGTAAACGCCACTAAAGATCCATGGGATTTTCCGCACCGCGGCGGCCGTACCCAGGAGATGATAAAAGACTACCCGGCATTGAAAAGGGATTATCCTTTAAATGAAACCAATCTTGATTACTGGGCAAACGATAAAGAAAGTCCGTATACAGAAATAAAACGTTTCGACTGGTTCCGCGGTTACCATGTAGGTGGCCGTTCATTAATGTGGGGACGGCAAAGTTACCGCATGGGTGATATGGATTTTGAAGCCAATGCAAAAGAAGGCGTTGGTATCGATTGGCCGGTTCGCTATGCGGAAATTGCGCCATGGTATGATCACGCAGAAAAATTTGCCGGTATCAGTGGTTCAAGAGAGGGCCTGGCAGAATTACCGGACGGACAATTTCTCCCCGCAATGGATATGACCTGCGTGGAAAAAGATGTAGCTGCGCGTTTAAAAGAACATTACAAAGGCAGCCGCCATATGATCATTGGCCGCGTTGCCAATATTACGGTACCCCATGAAGGCAGAACCAATTGCCAGTTCAGAAATAAATGCTGGTTAGGTTGTCCTTTCGGCGCCTATTTCAGCACGCAATCTTCTACCCTGCCTGCAGCAAGAAAAACCGGTAACCTTACGCTACGCCCCTGGAGCATTGTTACAAAGGTTTTGTACGATAAGGATAAGAAAAAAGCAACCGGTGTAGAAGTACTGGATGGAGAAAACAATAAAACCTACACATACAATGCAAAAATAATTTTTGTAAATGCTTCTTCATTAAACAGTGCATGGATATTAATGAACTCGGCCACCGATATATGGCCCGACGGTTTGGGCAGCAGCAGTGGTGAGTTGGGACACAATGTAATGGATCATCATCTTGGCGTAGGTGCAAGCGGGCATGTTGATGGCTATGAAGACAAATATTATTTCGGACGCCGCGCAAACGGTATTTATGTTCCGCGGTACAGAAATTTCTATGGAGATAAAAGAGATTACCTGCGTGGTTTTGGTTACCAGGGCGGTGGCAGCAGGGAGGGTTATAACCGTTCACTGGAAGAACTTTCTATTGGTGCTGATTTTAAAGATGCACTTACAGAACCAGGCGGCTGGACGATGAACCTTGGTGGCTTTGGAGAAACATTGCCCTATCATGAAAACAGGATCTATTTAGATAAAAATACTTATTCGGATAAGCTGGAACAATTCAATGATCCAATAACAGGTAAAGATTTGGGCATGCGCCCCGTTCCCGATAAAAATGGTAAACAACGTTTGGATAAATGGGGACTACCCGTACTGGCATTTGATGTGGAATACAAAGAGAATGAAAAGAAGATGCGCAAAGACATGCTGAACGATGCCATTGAAATGCTGGAAGCAACCGGTGTAAAGAATGTAAAAGGCCGCGATGGTGATGGCACATTGGGACGCGGTATACATGAAATGGGTACGGCACGCATGGGCAAGGATCCTAAAACATCGGTGCTCAATAAATTTAACCAGGTATGGGATGCACCCAATGTATTTGTAACAGACGGCGCATTTATGGTGTCTGCATCCTGTGTTAATCCATCGCTGAGTTATATGGCATTTACAGCAAGGGCGGTAGATCATGCGGTAAGTGAACTGAAGAAAGGAAATTTGTAGAAACAGCTGCTAGTTTGAACATGTACGTTAGATGCGTGTGATTTTTAAATGTATTAAGTCAGTTTTTAAAAAGAGCAGGAATTTAAAAATTATAAGCACCAATGGCTAAAAGCTTATAGCCAACGGCTTCTAAAACATGGAACATGGATTGTATCAAAAATTCAATAGGTTCAGTACATAAAAAATAACACACATGCCCGAAGATTCCCTGCACATCAGCAATAAAGCAACAGCTCAAAATACCTATGATGCTATTGTAGTAGGATCCGGTATCAGTGGCGGCTGGGCCGCAAAAGAACTTTGTGAAAAGGGATTGAAAGTGCTGATGCTGGAACGCGGTAGAAATTTTGAACACATCAAAGATTATGCATCGGCAGAAAAAAATCCCTGGGATTTTGAACACCGTGGTACAGTAACAAGAGCAGATCTGAAAGACCGGCCTGTTATTGCACGCACCTGGGGCAAGGCGGAACCTATTATTAATTACTGGGTAAAAGACAGCGAAGCGCCTTACACAGAAATAAAACCATTTAAATGGTGGAGAGCCTACCAGTTAGGCGGCCGCTCTATTTTATGGGGAAGGCAGAGCTATCGCTGGAGTGATTTAGATTATGAAGCCAACGCGAAAGATGGATGGGCGATAGACTGGCCTATACGTTACCGTGATATTGCTCCCTGGTACGATCACGTAGAAAAACATATTGGCGTAAGCGGTTCCATGGAAGGCCTGGCTCATTTGCCCGACGGTCATTTTTTACCACCCATGGACATGACTTGTGTGGAAAAAGATGTGGCTGCAAGAATAAAAGAAAAATGGAAGGGCGACCGGCACATGTTTATTGGAAGGGTAGCCAATCTGACGGCGCCCATTAATGGAAGAACAGCCTGCCAGTTCCGCAACCGTTGCTGGGAAGGATGCCAGTTCGGTGCTTATTTCAGTACACAGTCTTCCACCTTGCCTGCAGCGAGGGCTACCGGCAATTTAACCGTCCGTCCCTGGAGTATTGTATCAAAAATTATCTACGATAAGGATACAAAAAAAGCAAAGGGGGTAGAAATTGTAGATGCAGAAAATAATAAAACATATGAGTTCTACTCGAAAATTGTTTTCGTAAATGCCTCGGCGTTAAACAGTGCCTGGGTATTAATGAATTCCGCCACTGATGTATGGCCCGGCGGTTTGGGCAGCAGCAGCGGAGAATTGGGGCACAATATTATGGATCATCATTATAACCTGCATGCTTCCGGAACCATGGAAGGTTACGAAGACAAATATTATTACGGCCGCCGTGCAAACGGTATTTATATTCCGCGCTTTGTAAACTTAAATGGCGATAAAAGAGATTACCTGCGTGGTTTTGGCTACCAGGGCAGCGGCAGCCGCCAAAACTGGAACCGCGAAATTGCAGAATACGGTGTAGGCGGGCAGTTTAAAGATGCCCTGACAGAACCCGGCAAATGGACGATGGGTATCGGTGGCTTTGGAGAATTATTGCCTTACCATGATAATAAAATCAGCCTTGATAAAGAAAGAAAAGACAAATGGGGATTGCCAATATTAGCAATGGATGCAGTGATACGCGAAAATGAGATGAAGATGAGAAAAGATATTCTTATAGAAGGCGCAGCTATGCTGGAAGCCGCAGGTGCAAAGAATATTGAGACAGGCGATGGCGGTCATGAAATTGGAGATGGTATACATGAGATGGGCAGTGCGCGCATGGGCAGGGATCCAAAAACATCTGTACTCAATGGCAATAACCAGGTATGGGATGCAAAGAATGTTTTCCTAACAGATGGTGCTTGCATGACTTCATCATCATGCGTAAACCCATCGCTTAGTTATATGGCGTTAACAGCAAGGGCCGCCAGT
Source organism: Chitinophagaceae bacterium (assembly GCA_039915085.1). Classification (GTDB taxonomy): domain Bacteria; phylum Bacteroidota; class Bacteroidia; order Chitinophagales; family Chitinophagaceae; genus JACMLD01. The sequence goes on along the minus strand of JBDSOC010000085.1, from coordinate 9,257 downwards.
TTTGCAGTAGAAGAATTGAAAAAAGGGAATATATAGCATTTGTCAGGACCGGCTCCCTCTCCTTTGGAGAGGGTTGGGGTGAGATTAATCTATGGTCGTTGTCCTTACCGGACGACACATCTGGCAGGTGACTGCAACCAGGGGGAAAGACGGCCCGCAGCTCATCGCTCAAGGCTTACAGTAGCAAAACATGAATAGGATCAAAAACTTAAATATTACGAAAACCATATCATAACAAACAGCCCATGCCTGACGATTCCTTGCATATCAACATCAACAACAAAGCGGTCACGCAAAATACCTACGATGCCATTGTGGTGGGCAGCGGTATCAGCGGCGGCTGGGCAGCCAAAGAATTGTGTGAAAAAGGATTGAAGACCATCGTACTGGAACGTGGCAGAAATGTAGAGCACATTAAAGATTATCCTACCACTAATCTTGCACCGTGGGAACTCCTGCACCGCAATACCAACACCAATAAATTAAAGGATGATCAGCATGTGCAGGTACGTGGTTTTTGCAATGAATCAAACGCTCATTTTTTTGTAAACGATAAAGAACATCCTTACACCCAGGTAAAGCCATTCGACTGGATACGGGGTTACCACGTCGGCGGCAGAAGTTTAATGTGGGGCCGGCAATGCTACCGCTGGAGCGATTTGGATTTTGAGGCAAATGCAAAAGACGGGCATGGTACAGACTGGCCTATACGTTACCGTGACATTGATCCCTGGTACAGCTATGTAGAAAGATTTGTTGGCATCAGTGGTTCAAAAGAAGGATTGGCCCAATTACCGGATGGCGATTTTCTTCCTCCTATGGAGATGAATTGCCTGGAAGAACATATTGCAGGTAATATCAAAGAAAAATTTACTGATGGCAGAAGAATGATAATTGGCCGTGTTGCAAACCTTACCCGTGGCTGGAATGGTCGTGGCCCCTGCCAGTACAGAAATCTTTGCGACAGGGGCTGTCCGTTTGGCGGCTATTTCAGCAGCAATTCCGGAACGCTGCCGGTTGCATTCGCTACTGGTAATTTAACATTGCGGCCACATTCAATTGTAATGGAAGTTATCTATGATAAAGAAAAGAAAAGAGCAAAAGGTGTTCGTATTATAGATGAACTCACCATGAAAACAGAAGAATATTATGCAAAGATAATTTTCCTGAATGCATCCACTATTGGTTCTACCTATGTTATGCTGAATTCAAAATCAGATGCATTTCCCAATGGATTGGGTAACAGCAGCGATCAGCTGGGGCGCAATCTTATGGATCATCATTACCATGTGGGGGCAGGCGGCAGTTATGAGGGCTTTCAGGATCAATATACTTACGGTCGCAGGCCCAATGGAATTTATGTTCCGCGCTTCCGTAACCTGGATGAAAAAACAAAACAAAAAGATTATGTGCGTGGTTTTGGTTACCAGGGCGGTGCTGCCCGCGGAAGAGGATCCGGCTACGAAGGAATAGGTGCTGAATTGAAAGAATCACTTACGGAGCCGGGTAAATGGGGCATGTGGCTGGGTAGTTGGGGCGAACATTTGCCCTACGAAGACAACCGGGTTACGCTAAGCAAAGACAAAAAAGACAAATGGGGTTTGCCATTGGCAGATATAGATTGCGATTTTAAAGAGAATGAAAAGGCGATGCGCAAAGACATGAAAGACAGTGCCGCGGAAATGCTGGAGAAAAGCGGGCTTAAAGATATTTACACGTTTGATGATGGCCAGGCCAATCCGGGTTTATGCATTCATGAAATGGGAACGGCGCGCATGGGCAGGGATCCTAAAACATCGGTGCTTAACAAATGGAACCAGGTGCATGATGTGCCCAATGTGTTTAATACGGATGGTGCTTGTATGGCATCATCTGCGTGTCAGAATCCGTCTGTTACCTATATGGCGCTAACGGCCAGGGCAGCAGATTTTGCCGTAAAGGAATTGAAGAAAGGAAATATATAAAGAAAAAAAAAACAGCGCTTATGACAAAAAGCTACCAGCTGCTAACATGAATCAAAGTCAGAACTGAATTATATAAAATAATACATATCATAATAACAAATGCCCGGCGATTCTTTACATATCAACATTAATAACAAAGGCGTTCAGCAGAATACTTATGATGCTATTGTCATTGGCTCTGGCATAAGCGGCGGCTGGGCAGCCAAAGAATTATGTGAACGCGGGTTAAAAACACTGGTGCTTGAAAGAGGACGTGATGTAAAGCACATCAAAGATTATCCCACCACCAATCTTAATCCATGGGAACTTAAACACCGTACCCAATTAACGACAGCACTAAAAAAAGAAAATCCTATTGCAGACAGCTGTTATGCTTTTGATGAGGCTACCCAGCAGTTTTTTGTAAAAGATAAAGAGCATCCATACATACAAGAAAAGCCGTTCGACTGGATACGCGGTTACCAAGTAGGTGGCAAATCATTAATATGGGCAAGGCAAACACAGCGCTGGAGCAAGTTTGATTTTGAAGGTCCGGCCAGGGATGGTTTTGCAGTGGACTGGCCCATACGGTATGAAGATATTGCACCCTGGTACAGCCATGTAGAAAAGTTTGCAGGTATCAGCGGCAATAAAGACGGACTGGAAACGCTTCCTGACGGAGAGTTCCTGGAACCATGGGAAATGAATTGTCCGGAGAAACATATCCAGCAAAAAATCCTGGAGCGCTATAAGGACAGGTATGTGATACAGGGCAGGTGCGCCCATCTTACCAAACCAAAAGAAGTACACTTACAACAAGGTCGCGGTCAGTGCCAGGCACGCAATATTTGTTACCGTGGTTGTCCTTTCGGCGGTTATTTTAGTTCCAACTCATCTACGCTGCCCTGGGCGGAAAAAACCGGCAATCTTACACTCCGTCCCGATTCTGTGGTTCATTCAGTTGTGTACGATGAGAAAAAAGGCAGGGCAATGGGTGTGCAGGTAATTGATGCACATACCAAACAAACCACTACATATTTTGCTAAAATAATTTTTGTGAATGCCGCCTGTTTGAATTCCAATCTTTTACTGTTAAATTCAACTTCAGGCCGGTTCCCGAATGGCCTGGGTAATGACAACGGCCTGCTGGGAAAATACATGGCTTTTCATAACTACCGTGGTAATATTAACGCTACCCTGGAAGGCTTTGAAGATAAAATTGACTATGGAAGAAAACCTACGGCGGCCATGATGCCAAATTTCAGGAATGTTTACAGGCAGGAAACGGATTTTTTACGCGGCTATATGGTACATTACAGTGCTGGACGCAGCAGGTGGCAGGGCAATGATAATGATGGAATTGGTGCGGCATGGAAGGATACTTTAACAGAGCCGGGCCCATGGAATATTTCCATGATGATGCAGGGGGAAACCATTCCCAAAGAAAAGAATCAGTTGCGCTTACATGCAGATAAAAAAGACGATTGGGGTATACCTTTGCTGGTAACAGATATTGGTTATGATGACAACGATGAAAAAGTATTGAATGATTTTTTACAGCAGGGTAAAGAAATGCTGGAAGTTGCAGGCTGCACAAACATTCAACCCTATGATAATGGCAGAAGACCAGGAAATGATATTCATGAAATGGGTGGAGTAAGAATGGGGAAAGATCCAAAGACATCATTGCTGAATAAATGGAACCAGTTTCATAATTGTAAAAATGTTTTTGTAACAGATGGTGCCTGTATGGTATCTACCGGAACACAGAATCCTTCTCTTACCTTTATGGCAATAACAGCAAGGGCCGCTGATTACGCAGTAGAAGAGTTGAAAAAAGGGAATTTGTAAGTCTTGGCTGCTGTCTTCACCGGACGGAAATTTGATTGAACAAAAATTGAGTAATAACAATAATAAAAAAACAATAAAAAACAAACCATATGGACAGAAGAGAGCTTCTAAAAATGATTACAGTGCTTACCGGTGGCGCTTTTATTGGCGGCGAGCTGCTGCTGACCGGTTGTAAAAACGAACCTGCCATGGGCGGTGCTGTTTTTAACGCAGAAGATGTTGCTTTTTTAGACGAAGTAGCAGATACTATTTTGCCGGCCACAAAAAGCCCTGGTGCAAAAGCTGCAAAAGTGGGCCAGTTTATGACAGTAATGGTAAACGATACCTATGATGAAAAAGAGCAGAAAATATTTCATGAGGGTATTGGCAAACTGAACGACGCCAGCAAAAAAGCAAACGGAAAATCTTTTATGGAATCTACGCCGGAACAAAGAACTACCTTCCTTACGGCGCTGGACAAAGAAGCAAAAGAATACCAGAAAAGTAAAAAGAAAGAAGATCCTGCTCATTATTTTACCCAGATGAAACAGCTGACATTGTTTGGTTATTTCACTTCCAAAGAAGGTGCTACGCAGGCCCTGCGTTATATAGCGGTGCCGGGTAAATATGAAGGTTGTATCGATTACAAAAAAGGCGATAAAGCCTGGGCCACTTAGTTTGTACTATCTATAGTCTGTATACGGCCGGGTGGTGAATAACTGCCCGGTTGAGTCAGGTGCCTGATGCCTCTGCGGTATCCGGCACTTTTTTATTTGGAAGACGACCTGGTTTATTTTGCTGCTACCCGTATGCATCCTATTATTAATTGCAGCATTCCGGGCTTAAAACGGTTTAACTTTATAGGCGATAATACAAAAAAGGCCTCCATCTCATATAATTAGTCGCATTAATAACCTCACTGCATGAAAAAAAACATTCTATTACTTATTGCCTGCTTTATAACTGGTTTACTTTCTGCACAAACCAATAAAGACGAAAAAGAAATTACTGATTTGCTGAACAGGCAAACAGTATCATGGAACAAAGGCAACCTGGACGAATTTATGAATGGCTACTGGCACAACGACTCACTGATGTTTGTAGGCAAAAGCGGGGTTACATACGGATATACCAATGCGCTGAATAATTATAAAAAAAATTATGACAGCAAAGAAAAAATGGGCAAACTGTTTTTTGAAATACTGAAAGTAAAAAAATTATCCGCGGAATATTACTGGGTGCTGGGTAAATGGTTTTTAAAAAGAAGCGTGGGCGATGTGGGCGGCAATTACACCTTGCTGTTCAGAAAAATTAATAACAAATGGCTGATCGTAGCGGATCATAGCAGTTGAGTAGTAATGAGTGCTTAGTATAAAGTATGCAGACGGGATAACAAAGACTACAATAATTTATCCCGTTTGATTTTACAAATAGATCCCGAAGCCTTTGTTCTGCAGTTGAACAAAGGAATGGCTGAAAGACTTACTAAAGCACAATTACTGAGGTAAAGGAAAACGCAGCATCGAAAAGCGTACGAGTGCCCGGCCGGCCCTGGGGCCATCGTAGCAAAGGAATTATGTAAACTAACCGGACAACAATGACTTCAATATTTTCGTCTAAAATACCATACACTCAATACTAAATACTCTTCTCATGATACTCCTTATTCTCGGTTTAGTTATTTTCTTTATTGGGCAGGCCCTCCATCGCGGCGATATAAATGTTCAGCGCTTTAGCGGACCTGTACGCATTGTTGGATTTATTGTTATGGCATTGGGCATATTAACCGCCTGTGTTATTCAAATTGAAGCCGGGCAGGTTGGTGTACAAAAATTGTTTGGAAAAGTACAAAAGGATGTACTGACCAGCGGCCTGCATTTTATAAATCCGTTGGTAGACGTGGTAAAGCTGGATGTAAAGACCCTGAATTATACCATGAGCGGCATACAGGATGAAGGCCATAAAACCGGCGATGATGCTATCCGCGTATTGAGTGCCGATGGACTGGAAGTGACCATTGATTTGTCTGTGTTATACCGCGTTGTACCCAATGATGCGCCTAAACTGCTTTCGGAAACAGGAGAAAATTATGAAGATAAAATTGTACGCCCCATTACCAGGACCAGGATAAGAGACAATGCCGTCTATTATGAAGCAGTGGCATTGTACTCCACCAAAAGAGATGAATTTCAGCAACGCATATTTAAAACCATTGAAAATGATTTCAGCAAACGCGGCTTGTTGCTGGAAAATCTTTTGGTCAGAAATATAACATTGCCCCAGTCAGTAAAAGTTACCATCGAACAAAAAATAAATGCGGAACAGGATGCGCAGAAAATGCAGTTTGTGTTACAGAAAGAAAAACAGGAAGCAGAGCGCAAGCGCATAGAAGCACAGGGTATTGCCGATTACCAGCGCATCATCAGCGAAAGTCTTACCGATAAACAATTACAATACGAAAGCATAAAAGCGCAATTGGAGATTGCCAAATCACCCAATGCCAAAGTAATTATTATGGGAAAGGGAAACAATCCGGTGATACTTGATACCAAGGGCCAGTAAACCCTGAAAGGGAGTAATACATCAGCGAAGGGTGCAGCCCTTCGAATAACGGTGATATTGGATACAAAAGGGTAATAAGCCCTTAAGGGCGTATACATCAGCGAAGGGTGCAGCCCTTCGAATACAATACCGGAAAAGGTAATCTCACCCGTGCGGAAATTTCTTCTTCCACCATTTTATTAATAAATATACCATGCCAATGGTGCTCAATAAAACCCAGGTATAGAAAATATAATTACCCGTGGTGGGCAAGTCATAAAAGAAAAACCAGTTGCCATAGATACCTGCAGCAAGTATAATAAGCATGTACACTATTACCAGTGTAACGGACCAAACGATTCGTTTCAGAAAATCCCCTGCATCTGGTTCCATGCTGCTCATAAAAATATTTAATATCGCGTATTAAGTTCCCGTGCGATTTATATTCAAAAATACAAAAGCATTTTTCAATTCCAGTCGGTGGGCACACCGACCGGGGGGCTGAATATTAATGATGAAGATGATTGTTTATCCAGATTTAAAAATAATCATTTCCGGCCTGGAACCATAATAGCTGTTGTCCTCACCGGCTTCCGGTTAGTTGAATAAAATTCTTAGTCGTGATCACGCTTTTATGGAAAATACGGACTAATAGTTAAAAGCTATCAGCTAAACACTGCTCCTCACTCCATCAATAAATTCCTGAACTGTGATGAATCACCATTGAATACATTGAAATCAACTTTATAACTAACCCCGTTTACCCTTCCTGCCTCACTGTGTTGCCAGAACAACCAGTCGCGTTTAATACGTGGTGTATCCTGCCGCAGGTAATGCGCCACCCATAGCGGGTAATCATCAAATTGCCCGTTCAGGTATTGTTTGTAAAAATCTACATTGGTATAAATAATAGGCCGTACTCCGTAATACTGTTCAGTAGTTTGTAAAAATGCTTTTACTTCTTTGCGCAACCGGTCGGTAGATACGCCGTATGTTTGTTCTACATCCAGCACGGGGGGCAAATCACCGCGTTTGAGTGTCACCACATCAATAAAATTCTGTGCCTGCAATTTGCCGCTTTTGGTAGCCAGGAAAAAATGATATGCGCCCCTGCACATGCCGGCATCTTTTGATTTAAACCAGTTTTGATTAAAATGGCTGTCCACTTTACCAATCCCTTCAGTAGCTTTTATAAATACAAAACCAATCTTGATGTTTTTTACCTGCATGCTTTTTACAAGGTCCCAGTTAATATTATCCTGGTGGTGCGACACGTCAATACCATGAATAGGATAATTATCAGGAACAGCAATGCCAAACTCGGGATAGGTAACAAAATTACTTGCATGGTAGCGGTACCACCACCAGGCAGCCAGTCCCATGGCGCCAAAGACTATAAAAACCAATAAAAACTTGCGGGAAATTTTTTTCTTTTTTCGGGTTGCCATCAGGTTTCAAACTCAACTGCAAATATAATCGCTAATGCACGCTAATGAAATCGAATAAATACTAATAATGCCGGTAAATGCACCTGATCTTTAAAAAGTTAAAACAAACGCCATATGATGGGTTATACCGTAGCTGACTCGATGTAAGCGTAAGATTTATATGTTTTGTAGGCCGGCCAGGGTTAATTTTACAGTACAAATGGGGCAATTTAATTTTACTGACAGCATTAATTTATTATCAAGGCTCACACCGCGACGGGCATGGAATGCCGCAAAGGTGCTGAGCAGCTTTTACATCAGTAAATGGATCAACAAACCGGTACAATGGGGTTTGCCCGTTTCTATTTCAATTGAGCCCACCACTTCCTGTAATTTAAGATGCCCTGAATGCCCCAGTGGCCTGCGTGCATTTACACGCCCAACCGGCATGTTAAAAAAAGATTTTTTTAGTGAAACCATCGATCAATTATATAAAGATTTATATTACTTGGTTTTTTATTTCCAGGGGGAGCCCTATCTCAATCCACAGTTTCTTGACATGGTAAAATATGCAGCTGATAAAAGAATTTATACAGCCACTTCTACCAATGCACATTATTTAACGGATGCCAATGCAAAGAAAACCATTGAAAGTGGTTTGAACCGCCTGATTATTTCTATTGATGGCACCACGCAGAATGTTTACCAGCAATACCGCGTTGGCGGCCACCTGGATAAAGTATTGGAAGGTGCAAAAAATATAGTAAAATGGAAACGGGAAATGAAAAGTAAAACGCCCTTTATTATTTTCCAGTTTCTTGTAGTAAAGCACAATGAGCACCAGGTGGAAGATGTAAAAAAACTGGCTGCAGAAATTGGTGCAGACGATGTATGGTTTAAGACAGCGCAGGTATACGATTATGAAAACGATCCCAATCAGCTGATTCCAACAAATAATAAATACAGCCGCTACCGTAAAAACAAAAACAATGTGACAGAAGTAAAAAATACACTGCAAAATCATTGCTGGCGCTTGTGGCACGCACCTGTAATAACCTGGGATGGCCTGGTGGTGCCCTGTTGTTTTGATAAAGATGCACAGCACCAGCTGGGAGATTTAAAAGGAAAGCCATTTAAAGAAATATGGCAGAACGGAAAATATACCGCTTTCAGAAAAAAGATTATGCAAAGCCGTAAAAATATAGATATCTGCGCCAATTGCAGTGAAGGAACAAAAGTGTGGAGCGATTAAGGATTGCTGATTGCGGGACTTTGAAATTTGTTTACGGCAGTAGCATTCACCAATAAAATAATATTATATGGATGGGCAGGAGTAGTGCGACTCCCTTGTAACTTCCAGTTTTTGGTATTGTGATTGTATTTACAGAATTAAAATACCAAGAACACAAATCCAGATCCTGACCGATTCAATTTTAAAAATTTGCGGAGTGCGTTGATTACAAAATTCCGCAATCACAAAATTTTCTTATATGCCCCTTTCTGCATCAGTACTGGC
>JBDSOC010000074.1:0-64203 GCA_039915085.1 Chitinophagaceae bacterium | reverse complement strand
CAATTTCAAAATGCTTGATTTTATTGGCCTGGTTTAAAAAGATAACAGCAAATACTTCGTGCTGGTAATCGCTCAGTAATGTTTGCAGGTAACGGGCAATATCTGCGCTGCTTTTTATTTGCGGCTTCTCAAGAAATCCTGCGGCCTGCCGTCTTCTGCCAAGTTCCAGCGCCGCAGCTATGGTAATGGCTTTTGCTTCACCAATGCCTTTTATAGTCATAAAATCTTTAATGGAAAGGCGGCCCAGTTCATTCAGGTTGTTCTTGCCCAGCAACAGCACCTCTTTGGCCAGGTCCACCGCGCTTTTTTGCTTATTTCCGATATTAATAAGGATGGCCACCAGTTCAGAATCGCTCAGTGCTGCCGGGGTTTTACTAAGTAATTTTTCCCTTGGTCTGTCATCTTTAGCCCACTCTTTAATTGAGTATTTATGCTCTTGCATGCTGAAAGTTAGGGTAATATTTTTATGACAGATATTTAACAATGGTACAATAGTCAAAGCCATTAAGCGTTATTCCGTAATCCATACCTTTTGAAAACTAAAAATCCGATTTTATGAAACGTACCTCTACATTTAACAACCTTGGCGGTTTGCAATCCCTGTTATTTTGCGTTGGGATTTATGCCGTTTCTCTTTTCTTTTCCATCTTTATCTGTTCTTCATTATTTTATGCCTTTAATCCGAAGAAGGGGAATGCTACCCAGAATATCAGCCAGGTAAGTACACCGGCTGACAAAGCTATGTTTGCGTCTGTGGGTAAATAAATTACTGGCAGCTGCTGTGCATCATGCTGTTGTGGCAATTAAAGACTTAAAACTCCTTTACAGATTTTTATTTCTCTTTTGAAGCTTTATCTTCGCCGCACCAACAGTATTACTTATGCAAAGTTCGGTAAAGATGTTTTCTGGTACCGGATCCCAGTATCTGGCAGAAAAAATAGCACAGCAATATGGCAGTCCTTTGGGTAAATGTATTACCCAAAAATTCAGCGATGGTGAGTTTCAGCCTGTTTTCCAGGAAAGCATCCGCGGAGACATGGTTTTCCTTATCCAGAGTACTTTTTCCCCTTCCGATAATATCCTTGAGTTGCTGCTGATGATAGATGCAGTGCGCAGGGCATCGGCCTATAAAGTGGTGGCAGTCATCCCTTATTACGGCTATGCCCGCCAGGATAGAAAAGACAAACCCCGGGTGGCCATTGGCTCCAAGCTGATAGCCAATATGATAGTGGCTGCAGGCGCAGACAGGGTGATAACAATGGACCTGCACGCTCCCCAGATACAGGGGTATTTTGATATACCCGTTGACCACCTTGACAGCTCTGCTATTTTTATCCCTTATATTGAAAATCTGAAGCTGGAAAATCTTACCTTCGCCGCCCCCGATGTGGGAAGCGCTAACCGGATACGGGAAATCGCCAGCTATTTCAATGCAGAAATGGTGATTTGCGATAAACACCGTAAGCGGGCAAACGAGATTGCCAGCATGGTGGTAATAGGAGAAGTAGAGGGAAGGAATGTAGTGCTGATAGATGACATTTGTGATACCGGGGGAACACTGGCAAAAGCCGCCGGCCTGTTAAAAGAAAAAGGTGCCAGGAGTGTAAGGGCATTGTGCACACACCCCGTATTAAGCGGTAATGCATACGCCAATATTGAAAACAGTGTGCTGGAAGAACTGGTAGTTTGTGATACGATTCCTTTAAAGCAGCAAACAAGTAAGATAAAAGTACTGAGCGTATCCCAGTTGTTTGCAGTAGCTATCCGGAATGCCTTTGAAAATAAAAGTATCACCAGTTTATTTATTCACTCACAAATGAGAGATAAATAAGCTAAACCAAGTAAACAAAAACAAAATATAAAATGAAATCAATTACAATCGAAGGACAACTGAGGACCGAAACTGGGAAAAAAGCCACCCAGCAACTTCGCTCTCAGTCTATGGTGCCCGGTGTAATTTATGGCGGCAAAGAGGAAGTTAGTTTTTACGCTCCTGCTACTGCTTTTAAATCCCTGGTGTACACAAGTGCGTTTCAGTTGGCCAATGTTACAGTAGCCGGAAAGTCTTACAAAACCATTCTGAAAGATCTTCAGTTTGATAAAGTAAATGACGCCTTAATTCATGTTGATTTAATGGAACTGGTAGATGATAAAAAAGCAATTGCCACTATTCCATTAAAATATACAGGCACTGCCAAAGGCGTTAAAGATGGTGGTAAGCTGATAGTGAAAATGAAATCACTTAAAATAAAAACATTACCTCAATACCTGAGAGAAAACATTGAGGTTGATTTAACCAATCTTGAATTAAATGGTAATATAAGGGTAGAAGATGTAAAATTGGATAATTACGAAATCCTTAATTCTCCCCGTATACCGCTGGCGTCTGTAGTATTAACACGCCAGTTAAAACAGGAAGAAGCTGGTGCACCTGCTGCTGGTGGCGCTGCTGCTCCGGCCGCTGCAAAAGCTGCTCCTGCTGCTGCTGCAAAGGCTGCTCCTGCCAAGGGTGCTGCTGCCAAAGGAAAGTAAATAATACAAAACATAATTATAGAAGTCCTGCCCCGGTGGCAGGACTTTTTTTATTTTCGCTGCCATGAATAAGTACCTCATTGTAGGATTGGGTAATATAGGTATTGACTATGATCATACCAGGCATAACATTGGTTTTGATGTGGTGGATGCTTTTGTAAGCAAACAGGCAATATCTTTTCATACCGACCGTTTGGCAGAAGTAGCAGCATGTAAAATAAAAGGAAGGCCGGTAATCTGCATTAAACCTTCTACATACATGAATTTAAGTGGAAAAGCGGTAAAGTACTGGAAGGAAAAAGAACGCATAGAAACCGGTAATATACTTGTAATAGTAGACGAAGTGGCATTGCCGCTGAATAGACTACGGTTAAGAATATCGGGCAGTAGTGGCGGTCACAATGGATTAAAGAGCATAGAAGAGCACCTGCTTACCGAAGAATATCCAAGATTGCGTTTTGGCGTAGGGAATGATTATCCCAAAGGAATGCAGGTAGAATATGTGTTGGGTAAATGGAGTGCTGCAGAGCTTCCCCTGGTTCAAAAAAAGATAACTGTCTGCACAGAACTGATTGAGACCTTTATTTTACAGGGAATAGCCCCTGCAATGAATCAGTTTAACAAATTATCTGTTACTTTATGAATTATTCATCTGAATCGTTATTTTCGCAGAAGCACTGTTTCAGACCAGTTGGTTTTTTATATTCAATATTTCTTTTAAAGCCGGGCTTTTAAAAGCCAATACCTAACTTGATTGTTTAAACAACCAAATCCTTTTATTGAATATGAAAATATTCTGTGTAGGCCGTAATTATGTAGCTCATGCCCAGGAATTGGGAAACGAAGTTCCGGATGAGCCCATCATTTTTATGAAACCTAAAAGCGCATTGCTGCAGGCGCATACCCCGTTTTATTACCCCGAATTTACCAATGAACTTCATTACGAATGTGAACTTGTATTGCGTATTTCAAAAAATGGCAAATATATCCAGGATCGCTTTGCAAGCAAATACTATGATGCTATAACTACCGGTATTGATTTTACCGCCCGTGATATACAAGACGAACTCAAGAAAAAAGGATTGCCATGGGAGAAAGCCAAAGCCTGGGATAACTCCGCAGTAATTGGCAAATGGATTCCCTTTACTGATGTAAAAAATAAAAAAGACATTGGCTTTGGTTTGTATAAGAACAAAGAGATGGTGCAGCAAAGCAATTCAAGCCTTATGATTAATAATTTTGATAAGATTGTAGCATATATTTCAAATTATTTTTCTGTAAACATTGGCGACCTTATTTTTACCGGCACACCCGCAGGCGTGGGTGAATGTGTGGTGGGCGATGAGCTGGAAGGTTTTATTGGAGAAGAAAATTTATTTAACGTAGAAATCAAATAAAAGAGATTTATAAATTATCAGCAACCATCACAAATTTGTGGTGGTTTTTTTATTGGGTGAAAAAAGCAGCTATATTTTTACGAAAGTGCAAAAAGAGATTTTCACAGAAAGAAAAGCGCTTTTTTAGTGCCTTCAACTTTTCAACTGATTAACCAGTCAACTTCTTTATCTATACCTTACACCATTTCTCCTTTCTCCTAACTTTGCCACTATGCCTTCCATAGATACCAGCATATTACTGAAAGCTTACCGCCTTATGTGCATGGCAAGGGAAATGGCCGGTGTGTATGAGGCCCACCGCCAGGTATGTAAATACGTCCACTCCACTTCACGCGGACATGAGGCCATTCAGCTGGCTGTTGCTTTTCAGTTATTACCGGTTGATTATGTAAGCCCGTATTACAGGGATGAAAGCATGCTGCTGGGTGTGGGATACGAACCATACGAATTAATGCTGCAGCTGCTGGCAAAAAAAGATGATCCTTTCAGTGGTGGCAGATCTTATTATAGTCACCCCAATAACAACCAGCCTGGTAAACCGCAGATGATACACCAGAGCAGTGCTACGGGTATGCAGGTAATACCGGCTACGGGCATAGCGCAGGGACTGCAATACCTGGATGCCATTCAATCAGCCTTATTAAAAAAAGGAACCAATGGAGAACTGCCGGTGGTTATTTGTTCATTGGGAGATGCCAGCATTACAGAAGGGGAAGTAAGCGAGGCGTTTCAGTTTGCAGTATTAAAAAAGTTACCCATTATTTACCTGGTGCAGGATAATAGCTGGGGCATCAGCGCCACGGCAGAAGAAACAAGGGCTATGGACGCTTATGATTATGCAGCAGGCTTTACCGGTATGAAGCGCATACGCATCAACGGTACTGATTTTGAAGAAAGCTACGAAAGCATAAAAGAAATTATTCAATATACAAGGGAACAGCGTTCACCCTGCCTGGTGCAGGCCAATGTATGCCTGTTGGGTCATCATACCAGTGGTGTACGGAAAGAATTTTACCGCACAGCGGAAGACCTGGATAAACATGCAGCAGATGATCCGGGTCCTAAATTAAAAAAGCGGTTAATCAATACTGGTATAAGCGATGAAGAGATAGTGCAAATAGAAAAGGAAGCCGCAGAAAAAGTGGCGGCCGATTTTTTTAGGGCCTGCAATGCAGCAGAACCAGATCCGGCCAGTATAGAGGATTTTGTATTTGCCCCCACAACAATAAAAGAAGAAAAGGGAACAAGGGCTCCTGCAGGGGCAGAACCAATAATGATGGTAGATGCTGCTTTGTTTGCCATCAGGGAAATAATGGAAGCGCATCCGGAAGCTTTATTGTATGGACAGGATGCGGGCAGAAGACTGGGTGGTGTATTCAGGGAGACAGCCACCCTGGCGGAACGTTTTGGCGATCACCGTGTTTTTAATACTGCCATACAGGAAGCTTACATTATTGGTTCCGTGGTGGGCATGAGTGCTACCGGTGTAAGGCCAATTGTAGAAGTGCAGTTTGCCGATTACATTTACCCGGCCTTTAATCAGCTGGTGACAGAGATGGCAAAGTCTTATTATTTAAGTAATGGAAAATTTCCTGTGCATGCTGTAATAAGGGTACCCGTTGGCGCTTACGGAGGAGGTGGCCCCTACCATAGCGCAAGTATTGAAACTACTTTACTATCTGTAAAAGGCATCAAAATAGTATACCCATCCAATGCAGCAGACATGAAGGGATTGATGAAGGCAGCGTTTTATGATCCTAACCCGGTTGTTATGCTTGAGCACAAAGGGTTATATTGGGGAAGGGTGCCCGGAACAGGCGAAGCAAAAGCACCAGAGCCTTCTGCGGATTATGTAATACCACTGGGAAAAGCAAATGTGATATCCAATGCAGATCCCCTTAAAATGAATAAAGGAGAAACATGCTGCATCATTACTTATGGTATGGGGGTTTACTGGGCAAAGGAAGCAGCAAAACATTTTGCGGGGCGGGTCGCCATTGTTGATCTGCGTACTTTATTTCCACTGGATGAGGAACTTATTTTTTCAACGGTGTGCCAGCACGGAAGATGCCTGGTACTAACAGAAGAACAACAAAATAATTCATTTGCAGAAGCGCTGGCAGCCCGGATTTCCAAACATTGTTTCCGGTTTTTAGACCAGGCAGTAGAGGTGCTGGGAGCGCTCAATAACCCGGCCGTTCCTTTAAACACATTGCTTGAAAAAGCCATGTTGCCCAATGCAGATAAAGTAAGGGTGATCATTAACAATCTTCTTCATAATTGAGGTGCCAACATTAATAAAAGTTTATACCAAAGACTTTTATAATAACCTACCGTTTAAAATACAAATCTTGCGCTAATCAATCTATTGTAACATTTACCGGCGTTTACATGTCTTTATACTGGCAACATGTTTAATTAATCTAGTTGTTCGCGTTCAACATGTAATTAACCCGCATATGTAGTTTTATGTTTTTACTGCGGTGTTTAAATATCATCTTAACTGCGAATAAATTCGTAGAATGATTGCTATGAAAAATAAAATGCTTAAAAGATCGCATTTATCTGAAAAAACCTGCCGGGAAATCATACAGCTCTTTTCAGATGATTTAACTGCAACACAGATTGCGGGCATCACCAGCGTAAGCCGGGTAACCATCAATAACTATTTAAAATTGATACGTACCCATATTGCACGGCACTGCGAAGATCAGAGCCAGGGGCTGAATAACAAAAAAGCGGTCACCCAGTTGCCGCGGCAGTTGCATGCTGCAGGAGACATGGCAGCAGAAGAAAATTATAACGTGTATTATGGTTTTTACACCGTAAATGATAATGTTTTTACAGATGAGCTTACGGCCGTTGGTAAACCTGCTATCAGGGAATTTCAGCAGGCAAGCTGGTTGCAAAGGCAAGAGGCTGGTCATTTGAGTGAATTGAGAGGGTACCATGCCATTGCTGATTTTGACGAATGGCGTTTGTACCGCATGGATGTGGGAACGGCAAACGGAAAAAGCCACCCGGATGATATTTCTGTTTTCTGGGGCAATACGAGGAGCCGGTTGCTGAAATTCAGGGGTATGAACAAGAATACGCTCTACCTGCATGTAAAAGAATCTGAGTTCAGGTACAATTACCGGAATGACGACATTAATAAAATGCTGCTGAATATCATTTATAAGTATCCGCTGCACCTGTCAAAGAGTTATGTGTAAGCAGTGCAAATTATTTTCCCCGGACTCTCACTATGCGCTGCCGGCCGGGTGAAATTATTCAAGGCAGTGATGTAAGTTTTCTCATGTTATACGCGGGTAGTTTCTACTACCCGCTCTTTTTTTGCTTTCATTTCAGATTTTGCCCCTATTTCTATATTTTTGCACCCCGTTTGGGGTTTTAGCCTCAAAATGGCGAGGTAGCTCAGTTGGTTAGAGCACAGGATTCATAACCCTGAGGTCACGAGTTCAAATCTCGTTCTCGCTACAAGAAAGGTTTCCTGGTTTACAGGAGGCCTTTTTTATTTCCCATTCAAAACAATCTTTTTTCTGAATTCCTTTGTGGCCCATTCTGGTAATCATTCGTGGATTCGCCTTAGATTAATCATTAAAATATATCATGCTTTAAAAAAAGTAATTTGATGTTTTAAACATTTTTTGCAATTTCTGCCAATTCCATAGCAAAGCACTCACCCCTTAAGTAAATACCAATAAAATTACTTGCTGCCCTGGTAAGTATCGATTAGGAACCGGCGCCTGCCCGTTTTAGTTTTGACATGAAGACGGATTCAAACTTTAATCCTTTCCTGGTTAACCGAATTAATATTTTTTTCACCAATAAAAAATTAATAACATGCAACCAAAATTATGGGTGACTGCCCTGTTACTCAGCCAGCTTCTTTTGTCTTGCGAAAAAGATTTTAAGAACGGCGGGCATACTTACTTAAATGAAAGCGATGAGGATAAAGGAAATTTTGGAAAAGGAAACCGGCAATTAAAGATTTCCATTGTTTCCGATATCCATTATATGGATCCCTCTTTATTAATTAGCGGCGGCGCATCAGGAACAGCATTTCTGAGCTACCTGGATGCTGATCCAAAACTGGTACAATACAGCGATCCGATATTCCGCAAAGTAATGGCAGATATAAAAGAAGAAAAGCCGGATATTTTACTGGTTACCGGCGACATTACCAAAGACGGTGAAAAAATTGGTCACCTGGCAATGGCCCGCTTTTTTCACCAGCTTGAAAAGGATGGCATTAAAGTTTATGTTGTACCGGGCAATCATGATATTAATAATGGCAAAGCCAAAAAATTTATTGGCGACAATGCCTACCCGGTTGAAAAAACGAGTAAGATAGATTTTGAAACCATCTATGGTGATTTTGGATACAGGAACGCCATTGCCCGCGATTCTAATTCGCTGAGTTATGTTGCACAGCCACAAGCAGGGTTACGCATTATCTCCATAGATGCCAGTAAATATGAAGAATACGGACCCGAAGGCGATGTGGCAGCCGGAAGAATAAAACCACAGACACTTACATGGATACTGGATCAGTTGGCGCAGGCGAAACAACAACACATGGTCGTTTTTGCCATGATGCACCACAATCTTATTGAACATTATGCAGGTCAGTCGCAGTTAGACCCCGGTTATGTAATAGATGACTGGCAGAATGTTGCCAATATACTGGCAGATGCCGGACTGAAAATTATATTTACGGGTCACTATCATGCCAATGACATTACTTCCTATACGCACAATGGAAATGAGTTGTTTGATATTGAAACCGGTTCCCTGGTAACTGCGCCGAGCCCGTACAGGTTTGTAACAGCAACTGCTGCTAAGCTGGAGATAACTACTAAAACAGTACAATCTATCAATGCTAATTTGCCAAAGGGTTTGAAGTTCCCCGATTATTCAAATATGTTTCTTTCCCAGCACCTGGATGGTTATTTTAATTATTACCTCGCAAATAATTTAGGGGCACCTGCACCGCTGGCAAGTTTTGCTTCGCCATTATTCAGGAATGGTATTATGGCTCATTTTGCCGGTGATGAAAAAATGCCTGCTGATCAGCGTGCTAAGATTGATGAGCTTGCAACCATGTCGCCACAGTTGGCCGGCATTGTAACAACACTCTGGACCGACCTGGGCGAAAAAGATAATAAAACAGTTGTCAGGTACTAATAACTATTAAATACCTATGGTAAGGTCTCCTGGTTTACAGGAGGCCTTTTTTATTCCCGTCTGAAAATTTCATCTAAGCCATGTCCCTGTTTGTCGAAATAATTTCTATCCTGCACAGGCCGCGGTAAATTTGCTTCAGGTTTAAACGGTAACAATTATACCAGGATATATTAATAATTTGTTTAACCATCCCTAAAGCTTTAACCTGATGGAATACGATAACGACAGAATTATAAAAGGCACTTATCCCATTGAAGTATATTGCTGGGTATTATTTGCATTGATAAGTCCTGTAGTAAGCAGCCTCGGTGTTTTTCCCCATCAAAAGACAGCCTGGCTGATACTGCTGTTCATAAGCCTGGTTGTACTACCTCTTTATGTTTTATATGCAAGAATAATCGTTACCCGTTTTTTGTTTACTAAAAAATGGCTGTTGTTCGGGATTTGTACAATCGCTTTTTTCCTGGTTCTTCATTTATTGCTTTTTCTTTTGTACAAAATATTATTTCCGCTGGTTCCTGACCAGGGCCGGTATTATTTTTCTTATTCAAGCCTTAGCATGTTGCGTGAAAGCAGCTGGATAATTATAAATACCTGCCTGGCCATTGCCATTGCTTATTTAAGAGCAAAGCTGGATGAAAAAGATAAAATGGAAGCGCTTCAGAAAGACAATACTTTTTATAAGCTCCGTTATTTCCGTACGCAGCTGAACCCGCATTTCCTTTTTAATACACTCAACAGTATTTATTCTCTTAGTTTGAATAACACGGCTAAAACACCGGAAGTAATCATCCGGCTATCAGATATTATGCGGTTCCTGATATATGAATGCAATGAAGAAAAAATTCCCATTGAAAAAGAAATTGAGTTTATTAAAAATTATATTGAAATAGAAAGAATAAGATACGATGCAGATATACAATTTACTATAGAAGGAAATACAGAGGGCGTTATGATTGAACCATTTTTATTTATTTCATTTATTGAAAACGGGTTTAAGCATGCCATCGATACGTCCTTTGCCAAACCCTTTATTTATATTACGCTTAAAGTAAATCAACAGCAAATTGCATTAAATGTAATTAACAATACCAGTCTTGAGCTGGAAGCGCAGGCAAAGAAAATACGTGGCAAAGGCCTTGAAAACAGTAAGAGTGTGCTTGAGCTGCTTTACCCCGAAGCTTATGCGCTTGATATTATTCAAACAGAAAAACGGGAAAGAAAAGAAAGCAAGTCGAGGTTTAAAAACGCGCAGGAAAGATTGCAACGGCTCTACCCCGATGCGCATACACTTGATGTAATTTTAAACAACAATACATTTACCGTATCACTCATTTTTAATAATCATTTTGCTTGATAAGATGTATCATTATAGAAGATGAAAGGCTGGCGCAGGATGTCATAAAAAGTCATTTGCAGCAAGTGGCGGACAGGTTTACGCTGGTGGGGTCTTACCGTAATGCGCCGGATGCAAAAGAAGCACTTGAAAAAGAAGAAGTAGATGTAATATTCCTGGACATACAATTGCCGGGCATGACAGGGCTTAATTTTCTTCGCTCCCTGTCCAACCCTCCGCTGGTAGTATTTACAACAGCTTACCCTGAATATGCACTGGAAAGCTATGAATTCAATGTAATTGACTATTTGCTGAAACCCGTTTCTTTTGAAAGATTTTCCAAAACAATTGACAAGATAATAGACGGCAAAATTTTTAAAACACCAGGAAGTGACACCCAACCATTTTACAGGGAGCATATATTTATACGATCAAACAGTAGATTTTTCAGGATCAGTTTTGCAGATATTATTTATATAGAAGGTATGAAAGATTACCTTAAAATTCATACCACTGAACATGTCATCATTACCCACCAGACCATGGGAGAAATGGAAAATATTCTGCCTTCCGGCAAATTCATTCGTATTCACAAATCATATATCGTAGCCTTTGGGCACATTAAAAGCGTTTTTGGAAACTCCGTAGATATGGGCAAATCCATGCTGCCCATCGGCTTGGTTTATAAAGAAAGGGTAATGGGTTTTATAGCAGGAAAACCTTCCGGCGTATAGTTAAAAACCGCTTTAGTGATTGCTATAAACATAGCATTTTCTTACCTGCACTATGCACAACCATAATTATATTTGAGCAGCGTCAATTTTATGAAAGTTTAATTGCGGAGCGATGAACTATTTCCTGTAGAACCCGTTTATTAACCACGATGCGGCACTAAGAAAATTCCATGAAACATGTGCTGGCTATTTTTTGAATCTAAGGGAGAAATAAGATTGATTTTGAGTGCGTTGGAACTTAGGCCGGGGTTGTGATACCAATTATCCCAAAAGAAAGTTAATGGTTTTTTACTGGACAATTTTATTGAATAAAATTTGTTTGCATCCTGAATTTCCTCATCAATATTTCAACTTTTTAGCGCTGCATGAAAAAAACAATTTCCCTTTGTTTTATGGGTCTTTTATTGATACCGGCCATGCCTGGTTTTGCCCAATACACTGATACAGCTTCTGTTACCAATGGTGCTACCAACGCATCATCCACCATCAGGTGGAACACGCCTCCGCAAAAAAGAATTTTTCCCTACAAGCAGTTTATTGTACCCGCTGTTATGGTTGTTTATGGCGTTACCACGCTTCACAATGACGGGCTGCAGGGCCTCAATCATAAAGTGAAAGAAGAACTTTACACGGAACGCTCAGACAAAAAACCAATGCATATTGACAATTTCCTGCTTTATTCTCCCGCCCTGGCGGTATATGGTTTAAACGCTATGGGTATTAAAGGGAAGCACAACTTTCGGGACAGAACCATATTATATGCCATGTCTGAACTGATACAGTCAGCCATTGTGTTTCCCGTAAAATCGATGGCCGCCGAAAACAGGCCAGACGGGAGCAACAGGCTATCCTTTCCTTCTGGTCATACTGCATGCGCCTTTGCTTCTGCTGAATTTATGCGGCAGGAATATAAAGATGTTTCTCCATGGTATGGCGTTGCAGGTTATGCTGCAGCAGCCGGTACTGGTTTTCTCAGGATGTACAATAATAAACACTGGTTGAGTGATGTAGCGGCAGGGGCCGGAATCGGCATCATATCTACCAAAATGGCTTACTGGATTTATCCTGTTATCAAAAGAAAATTATTTAAGGATAAAGACGTGAGCACGGTAGTAATGCCTGTGTACCAGGATGGTGCACTGGGGCTAGGATTGGTGCATCATTTTTAACAAGGCATTTCTTATATTATTTAATTCATACAATTTGATCTGCACCGGGTTGTCAGAATCTCATTATCATTTCCGGCGATTCAATGGTTACCCTCTTACTGGTGGCATTGCTTTCAGTGCGTATACTTACAGACTTTCTCATAGAATTAAACAGGGTGCCGGTAAATGCCAGGCACCTCTTACTTAGCTGAGCATAATTATCTGCAACAAATAATATCAGTTGAAATCCCCCGATACATACCGCGGCCATGATCCAGCCTGCAAGCAATGTCCGCAGTATTAAACCAGTTTCTTCCACTATTTCAAAAGGGAAATCATGAAACATTAACCTCACCCATGCATAAACGCTTAAAGACAAAAGCGATCCCATGTAAATTACCCGCCTGATAAATTGGTTCACCTGCTCCGATGAAAATAAGTTGAGTATATGCTGACCGTACTGTGTAAAGATTTTTTTCGTGTACATTTATTTTGATTTGGATGGCAAAATTGCAGTATGGCACCCTGCAGAAAAAACAGAACTGTGTGAAATGAGTTAATTGCGTTGTAAACCGTATAAGGAAATGATTTGCCCGTTTATAATGCGGGTGTTTCAACAGAAAACCCCTGGTCCCCGGGCTGTTTTATGAAAATGTCGCAATCCGCCTCCTGATTGTCGTTACCACCCTGCGTTTATTCTAAAAAATTTCAGGAAATTTGTATTGTAAAACGATACGCAATAATTATAAAACGTAAACAATATGAAAACGAAAGAAAAAACAGTTATTACAGTACAGAATACTATTAACGCGCCCGTAGCAAAAGTTTGGGAATACTGGACAAAACCTGAGCACATTACAAAATGGAACAATGCTTCTGACGACTGGCATACGCCAAGTGTACAAAATGATGTAAGGGTGGGTGGCAGTTTTGTGGCAAGAATGGAAGCAAAAGATGGAAGTATGAGCTTTGATTTTGCAGGTGTTTATGATGACGTGAGAAACAATGAATATATAGCCTATACAATAGGTGATGGCAGAAAAGTAAAAGTAAATTTTACAGGTAAAAGCAATACGACTGAAGTAGTGGAAAGTTTTGAAGCAGAAGACACCAATTCTATAGAAATGCAACGGTCGGGCTGGCAGAGTATCCTGGATAATTTTAAAAAGTATACAGAAGCCGGCAAGTAACAATTTTTAAACAGATGATTTATAAAATAAACCGTTGCGGTAACGACTTATTTGCCAAAAAGGAAATAACAAAAGAACCGGATGGTTGCATCTCCTGATTATACAAGCCTGTAGCAATGGTTGCTACAGGCTTGTATAATTTTGGTCATCCGGCGGGGAACCGGCACAACATTAATTTTGGCTACATAATTGATATATATTTACTATGCTGGATTGGTTACTGTTAACCCATGTACAAACCCCACTTTAATTTATGCTGCGCAAGTTTACTATTATGCTGGTCTTCATGTCAATGTTTGAGGTCAGCTTTTTTTCTGCTTTGCATGCGCAGGATTCATTGCCGGAATCGAAACATGCGGCCATTATTTTTCCTTATCCCATGTACAATGAAAAATGGCGCTCATCCATCGGGTTTACACTCTTAACTACACCGGAAGACATCACTGAAGAAACGCGTCTTCGCGTACCTGCAATCGACTTTCGTGTATTGCGCCGGATTACCAACCTTTTTATTGCAGAAGGCAGAATAAATGCCCAGGTACTTCAAAATCAGTTTGTCGCCGGGCTGCATTATATAGTGCCATTGTCTGATAAATTATTTTTCTCTGCCGGGAATGATATTGGTTACTGGTTTGGTTTTCTTACTGTAGAAGGATTTGACAGCAGGGGTTCAGGATGGCTTACCTATCCCAATATATCTCTTGGTTACAAAACAAAAAGAAACCTTTTAATTACACTCAGGGCACAGTCATCTGTAAATCTTGGTTACACGGCTTATAATGGTAAAGAGAAAACATCAGAGGGCAAGATTTTTTACAATGGCGAGACTTTTACAATTGCTATTGAACAACCTTTTTATCACCACAAACATTTAAGTCTTGCATTATCTGGTATTAATAATTATTTCTACTGGCAAACATGGTCCTTATTTTATCGTGTAAACCGTAAAGTTTTTTATCCGCAGGTAACTGTTGGATTTATTTTATGAGAAAAGTTTTTATCATATCAATCGCCGTGTTGTTTGTCTTTTCGTGCAGGAAAGATTACCAGGCACCTGTTCCGGATTATAATAACTGGGATGCATTTGCATCGGCGGGCAAACTGCTGCTTTCTACCCAGTCAAGAACTGCCATGGAGGGTGTTTACAGCCTGGCAGATGCAAATGGAACTTTTGGTGATACTGTTGCTGTAAAGTGGAATTATGTCATTACCGGTACAGATACACTCTGGCACCTGTCTGTATTTTGCGAAAAAGATATCTCTTATCTTATTTGTGAAGGGAAAAAATTAAATGGCGATATTCTTTTAAATGGTTACTGGAGAAAAATGGCCGGTGTGGAAACGGGAATAGTGCGGCTTACCGTAAAAGCACAACAGGGAGCCGACCTGGTAGCGGCCAATGGTGCAGTAACGCAAGGCGCTATTATTATAAGTGGTGTTTTTGGAAACGGACAAACTGTTCCGGGATCGCCCATTAGTCTTACCTATCAACGAAAATTATACAACCGGGGATATTTCCAGATTATAGCGCACCGTTCCGGTGGACGAACTTCTGACTTGCTGCCGGTTTCAGAAAATTCAGTGGAGATGATAAGAAAGACACCTGAATTTGGCTCTACCGGAATTGAAATTGATGTTCGTTTAACCAGCGACGGTATACCCATTTTATACCACGACAACAATATAAATTTGCGGGAGACACAAAAAAGCGGGCTGTTAGGACCGATAGAAAATTATTCATTTGATCAGCTCTCCACTTTTGTGCGGTTGATTCACGGAGAAAAAATTCCTACGCTGCGCCAGGCCCTGGACGCAGTGGTTTACCAGACTGACCTGCATTTTGTGTGGCTTGATACAAAATATACCGGGGGATCATTGCAAATAATGCGGGATATACAGAAGGAATACCTGGTGAAAGCAGCCGCCGCGGGAAGAACTTTACAAATTGTTATCGGGCTTCCCACCACCGCTGCCATAGATGAATTTCTGGCGTTGCCCGATTTTGCCGCAACGCCCAATTTGTGCGAACTAAGCCTGGATGATGTAACCAGGACCAATGCAGATATATGGGCACCCCGCTTTACACTGGGCACACAAAATGAAGACGTAGCAACCGTACACGCTGCAGGAAAACTGGCATTTGTATGGACACTTGATGTGCCGGATTTTATTCAGCAGTATCTGCGCGACGGGAATTTTGATGCCATTTTATCTAATTATCCTTCAGCAGTAGCTTATTATTATTATGTACAACATTAAATTTCTTACAACGCTGCTGTTACTCTGCCTGTTACTCCATAACGGTCAAATGCACGCGCAGGATACAACCATCGTAAAAGCAAAAGATTCAATAGAAGTAAATGTCCAGCAAAAAGGACAGTATGCTTTTATATTGTATGCAGGGGGCGGATGGTTGTCTTATGTTGGGTCTGTTGGTTCTCCCGGTATCGCCGCCAATACCTCAGTAAGCCGTTCACATCCAACAGGCACAGCCAGGATTATGTGGCATCCGGATCACCGCCTTCGTTTTGGTATAGAATCAGGGTATGTAAATTTTTATACATATACGGTTCAAAGCGGCAGCTCATCCGGAAAGGTAAAGCTGACTGGTATTCCAATGCTTTTTGTGTGGTCTATGGCCATTACCAAAAGAATAAATATTTTCGCTGGCATCGGCGCTTATTTTATGACCACCGATCTTGATTACAAAGGAAGTGTGGCATCTCATTCTTTAAGTCTTGGTGTAAATGCCTCCGTAAATTATATACAACCCATTTCACCCAAACTTGGCATTGGCGCAGAGCTGAAATGGACAGATGTTACGCAGACAAAAGATTATGGCGTTTCTGCCCAACTACTGCTGGTATGGAAATTTCTTGAATGGTAATTACAAAATACATAAAGCCCTTTTTTGCAATTTTTTGCACTTGTATTTTTTGTTTAAACATAACAGCACAGGTAATAATACCCGATTCTCTTTCAGCTACCACAATTGATTTTGTGAGTGACACACAACAACCACTTGGGGTAGAAAAAATTTACCTGAAGCCAACACAAAATATACGGGCCACGGCAATGATTTTTTCTTCCATCCTGCATGATAAACCATCAGCCTTGTTTATGCTGGGCGATATTGTTTCGTTGGCTTATAAGAATAAGAAATGGCGCGAAATTGATAAATTTATTGACAGTGCAAAACAGCAGGGCCTGAAAGTATATGGGCTGCTCGGCAATCACGATGTGATGGTAAGAGACAGAAGAGGAGAGAAAAATTTTAACAGGCGTTTTCCTGATCATCACCGGACTGGCTACCTGGAAGTAATTGATTCCATCGCAATTATACTTTTAAATTCAAATTTCAGCAAGCTGTCTCCAAATGAAGTTGAACAACAGCAGCAATGGTATAGCAGGGCAGTCGATTCACTTAATAACCATACAGGTATTAAAGGAATTATTGTCACTTCGCACCACCCCGTATTTACCAACAGTAATATTGTAAAGCCGTCTGCAGGTGTAAGACAGCAATTTCTTCCTGCCTTTTTAACTACAAAAAAATGCGTTCTTTTTATAACTGGTCACGCGCACGCTTTTGAACATTTTAAATATCAGAAAAAAAATTTTCTTGTCATTGGTGGCGGTGGGGGCCTGCACCAGCCATTAACGGTAAAAGCAAATATGCCGGTGGATGCAGCACTTTCCTATAAACCATTATTTCATTACCTTCAATTAAGAAGGTATGGAAATTTCCTGCAAATTAAATCTTATAGACTTAAGCAGGATTTTTCAGGGTTTGTTGCCGGGTATTCTTTTATTATTAACATGCAACAACCATAAACTTGCATTTAATAAAATACCTATGGCGATGTATCATAAAATTGGATGTGAAATAGTAAAGACATCCAAACGGGTCTTACTGATGTTTTTAATAACAGCCGGGCAATGTAAAAATCCACCATCACCAGACATTAAAAAGGTGCAGCAGGATTCGGGTAATACACCTGCTGCAAAAATGGCCATTGAACTCAATGGAAAATTCAGTGATCAGGCGGTACTGAAATTTGATAGTATTGAGATAAATGGTTTTTTCTCAAAATATACTTTGCTCGCCCCATATAGAAAAGACGTAGAACTTTTTTACAGGAACCGGAATTTTTCATTTGCCTGGCATGATAATAATGGACTTATAGAACAGGCAGGTAATTTTTATTCGCGCGTGAGGAATTTACCTGCAGATGGAATTACAGCGGCTGTCCCTTACCTGGAAAACTTTGATAGCCTGATGGAAAACACTGATACGCAAGAGCGAAGGCAACAAACTGAATCAGAAATATTGATTTCCGGGCTTTACTTTTATTTTGCGCATAAGGTTTGGGATGGACTTGATAAAGATGCGACAACCAGGATAGAGTGGTATGTACCCAGAAAAAAGGTATCCTATAAACAATGGCTGGATTCCTTATTAAAAACACCTGAAGGATTTAACCACACGGGAGAGCCGGTGTACCGGCAATATAACCTGCTTAAAGGCTTTCTGGAGAAATACCAGCAAATGGATAAGGGGGCAAACTGGCCGCAAATGGTAAGTGATAAAAAATCGTATGGTTTACATGATTCTTCGTTTGTCATAAAAGAAATAAAGGAAAAGCTTTGGATGACAGGCGATTTAGTAATTCCTGATTCAACCTTTTTATTTGATACTGCTTTACAGGAAGCAGTGAAAAATTTTCAGCACCGTTATGGAATTAAGGAAGATGGTATTATCGGGCGGGCAATGATTCGGGAATTAAACAGGCCGTTGCACGATAAAATAGAAAAGATTTTGGTAAACATGGAAAGAAGCCGATGGTTACCGATGGCGGTGAGCGGAGAATATCTCGCTGTTAATATCCCTGAATTTAAATTGCATTCGTACAGTAATGATACACTTAACTGGAGTATGAAGGTGGTAGTTGGAAAATCTGCAAGTAAAACGGTTATCTTTTCGGGCCACCTGAAGTATATAGTGTTCAGTCCTTACTGGAATGTACCGAACAGTATTTATAAAACAGAAGTGCTGCCCGGTATGCGAAAAAACAAGAACTATCTTGTTCTGCACCACATGGAAAAATGGGGAAACGGAGTACGGCAAATTCCTGGTCCATGGAATTCATTGGGACAGGTTAAATTTTTATTTCCCAATAGTTACAGTATTTATTTTCATGATACACCTGCTAAAACTTTATTTAGAGAAAGTAAAAGGGATTTCAGCCATGGTTGTATCAGGCTGGCCGAGCCCAAAAAACTGGCGGCTTATTTATTACGCAATGAGGCTTCATGGACCGACGATAAAATAACAGCTGCTATGAAAACAGGTAAAGAAAAATATGTAACACTGCGTAAAGAAGTTCCGGTTTTTATAACATATTTCACCGCCTGGGTAGATCGTAAAGGCCAGCTTAATTTAAGAGATGATATTTACAACAGGGATAAGCGCTTAATAGAAATGATGATGAGTAACAAATGATTTATTGCTTTGGCTGGTGCATGATTAAATCGTTCAGCAGTTTTTCCATTTCAGGATTGGGTATTTTTTGTACCAGGTAATAATCACGGTTGCCTTTTGGATCCCATCCGTTACTGCCATCCGCATTGCATATAATTTTACCTTTTACTGCAGTAAAATATTTTTCATAACCCCTTACTGCTACCAGCACTGCCGTTTCATCCCAGCTCATGCGTCCATTTTTATCATTTTTATCAAGCGGAATGCTGCGGGCAAAAACATCTTTTACAGGTGAATGTTGTATTGAAGCATTGTTTACAATGGGCAGACCGGTAAATATTTTAACCCCGATCTCAAATCCACTGAGAATAACAGGTGCAGGCCAGTCAGTAAATGCTGTTACAGAAGAAGCCGCATCTTTTACTACATTAAATTCTTTGAACTTTCCCATTTCATTATCAAATCTTCCTGCCATGCTCACCAATAATTTTACTTTTTGCTTAATTAAATCTCTGCCATTTTTGGGTGAGAATTTATCCGGTCCTGATTGCAGCAGGTTAGCCATATTGGTTAAAAAACCAACTGTTACTATTGTTATACTTTTATCGGGTGCTGCGGCCAGTATTTTCCGGTACAGTGTCAGTGCATCTTCCGCCTGGTTATTAGATTGAATGGTATGCGGATAATCTGCTACCAGCAACGAATCCCATTTTTGAAATGAGGTTATGTTAACCGCATTGCCACCCACTACGCCAACAGGAATATCGGGCCGTTTGAAATACGTATTCATTACGTTTAATACAGCGGCAATGTATTGGTGCTGGTTGCTTGCTATGGTAGCCAATATGTTGCATTCGCCACTGTCTGCCATAGCATGCAATAAAGTAATGGCACCAATATCATCATAATCCGGCCCCATATCTGTATCAAAAATAATGGATACAGGCGGTTGCTTTTGATCATAAGCACGGGAAGATATAAATAAAGATAAAACGGCAAGTATTACAGCGGATTGTATATTTTTAGTCATGTATTTGATTTAGAATAGAGATCAGGAATGCGTGCTTATAAGCCAGCAAATTAAAATTAATCAAAATAAGCAGTAATGTATGCGTATTAAAACGGCTGCAATTGTTTTTTCAGGTTTATTGTTTGTGGTTTCAAATAATTGTAATGGGCAACAAACCGCAACTGCTGTTGCAGATTCAGGCCTGCAAGCTGATGGATACCACCTGGTATGGGCCGATGAGTTCAACAAAGAGGGTGCCCCGGATACGGCAAGCTGGGGGTTTGAAAAAGGTTTTGTCCGCAACCAGGAATTGCAATGGTACCAACCACAAAACGCTTACTGTAAAAACGGTTATCTGGTTATAGAAGGGCGCAGGGAATCAAAGCCAAACCCTCTTTACACAACAGGCAGCAATGATTGGAAAAAAAGCAGGGACAGTATCAGGTACACCTCTTCCAGCATTAATACCGCAGGAAAATTTGCATGGAAATACGGGCGTTTTATTATGCGCGGCAGGATTGATATCAGCGCAGGATTATGGCCGGCGTGGTGGACGCTGGGAACAGTAGGAAGATGGCCCGCGAATGGCGAGATAGATATTATGGAGTATTACAATAATAAAATACTGGCAAATATTGCCTGCATGGGGCTTGGTAAAAAAGCGGAGTGGTTTAGTAAAACAAAACCTGCAGATTCATTGGGTGGTGCATCATGGGCTTCAAAATTTCATGTTTGGCGTATGGACTGGGATGAAAATTCAATTGCCATTTATATGGATGATATACTGATGAATAAGGTTGAGTTAAATATGCTGGTAAACAAAGATGGATCTGGCATTAATTCTTTTATGAAGCCACATTATATGTTGCTGAACCTGGCAATGGGAGGTATGAATGGGGGCGATCCTTCCCATACACAATTCCCCAATAAGTTTGAAGTGGATTATGTGAGGGTTTACCAGAAGCAGGCAGACGGAAAATGATACGATGCCGTAAGGCAGGCATAATTTGTGATACACTATTGTATTGCAATCATCCCTTGTAAGTCCTTTGTAAATTTGGATACAGTTTTTAAACAATAAATTATTATGAAAACTATTTTTCTCGTTTTATTATTAGTTACCGGCTTGTATACTGCAAACGCGCAACTGGCTGCCCCGGATACTTTGCAAACTACTACAGGCGCCATTATTATTCAGCCTGTTCAGCACGCCAGTCTTGTATTAAGCATAAATAGTATGGTTATTTATGCTGATCCTTCGGGCCCCGAAAATTACAAAGGGCTGGCCGCACCCAATATCATTCTTATAACAGATATTCATGGTGACCATTTCGACATAAAAAGCATTGAAGCACTTAAAACAGCCAATACAATATTGATAGTACCACAGGTGGTAGCAGATAAATTGCCGGAAGCTGATAAAACGCACCTGGTAATTATGAAAAACGGTGAAAGCAAAACCCAGTCAGGTATTGCTATAAGGGCCATCCCGATGTACAATCTGCCTGAAAGTGCTGCTGCAATGCATACGAAAGGAAGGGGCAATGGCTATGTGCTGGGCATCGGCGGCAAAAATATTTATATTTCTGGTGATACACAGGGTATTCCTGAAATGCGTTCGCTGGCCGCTATTGATGTGGCATTTGTTTGCATGAACCTGCCCTATACCATGGATGTAAAAGAAGCAGCTGATGCGGTGCTGGCATTTAAACCCAGGATTGTCTATCCATATCACTACCGCGGTAAAGATGGTTTAAGCGATATCAATTCGTTTAAAAGTATGATAGATGAAGGCAACCAGAAAATAGAAGTAAGGTTGCGTAACTGGTATCCTGGTAAGTAGGACTATTACTTTTTAATGCTAATCTTCAGATTCATGAAGTGTTTGGAGATATGATTCGTGTTGAGTGTGTGATTAGGCATTTTGACTACGATCATAAAAACCTGT
Organism: Chitinophagaceae bacterium; assembly: GCA_039915085.1. Taxonomy (GTDB): domain Bacteria; phylum Bacteroidota; class Bacteroidia; order Chitinophagales; family Chitinophagaceae; genus JACMLD01. Next base: position 42,237 of record JBDSOC010000074.1, on the reverse strand, counting down.
GGAAAAGTTAACATTAGTCATTTATTGAAAAACTTCGATAAATAGATTATATATTTGTGGGGTAATTATTTTTTATGGACGCAAAAAAAGCAGAAAAGATTTCGAAAGCGCTGGCCGACCCAAACCGGCTAACTATTCTGAAAGAGATCAAGAAGAGTAAGTCATGTCTTTATTGTGTTGATCTGAACAATACCATCAATCTTGCCCAGCCTTCTATAGCACATCACCTTAAACTATTAATAGATAGTGAACTGGTTACCTCTGATAAAGAGGGGAGAAATGTACGTTATTACCTTAATAGCAAATTGCTGGATGAGTACATCGCTTTCCTGGAAGCATTTAAAATATAATTTTTTTTGTTTTATTTATTGAAATATTTAAATATATCTATACTTTTGTTTTCTTTTTCAGTTCCTGACCCATGAAGTTCGCACTTATTTATTGAATAATTTGAATAAATCTAATAATAATTATCATGTCAACGCAAAAATTAACCAGACACCAACCCATCACCAGGCAATTCCTGTTTGTTGCTCTTTATTTGTCCCTGATTGTTCTTATTTCCGGCTGCTACGCCAGTGCAAAAGAAAAGGAGAAAGAAAAATCTCCTGTAACCCCCGTTGCTGTGCAGGCAACACCAGTGGATGGTACCATTATTAAACCTGCTTCATTAAAAGAAGAACTGGAAATAACCGGTTCACTGGCCGCTAACCAACAGGTAGATATTGTAAGCGAACTTACCCGTAAAATAGTCCGCGTAAATGTAAAAGAAGGCGCTTACGTACAAGCAGGACAATTGCTTTTTGAAATGGACAATGCGGATTTACTGGCACAACTGGAAAAGCTGCGTCAGCAGGAAAAACTGGCAACACTGAATGAAGAACGCATGCGTGATCTTATTACACACGAAGCAGTTGTGCAACAGGACTATGACCAGGCTTTTACTAACCTTAAGGTATTGCAGTCGCAAGTTGCCGAATTGCAGGTAACCATCAGCAAAACACGTATCAGGGCGCCATTCAGCGGCCAGGTTGGTATTGTACATGTTTATACCGGAGCTGTTGTTTCTGTAAATACCATTCTTACCAATTTAGAAGATAACAGCGTGGTAAAACTGGATTTCCAGGTACCTGAAAAATATGCGCATGTTATTACACCAGGCAGCGAACAGAAATTTACAGTTACTTCGGATACAAAACAATATACCGCTAAAGTAATTGCAAGGGAAGCAAGGCTTGATCAGAATACACGAACATTATTGGTAAGAGCTATCAGTCCAAACCCCGGAAGGATATTGTTACCCGGCCAGAGTGCACGTTTGCATTTAGCATTGCATTCATCTGCTGATGCACTGATGGTTTCTTCGCAGGCATTGATGCCTTCCTCGCAAGGATACAATGTTTATACGGTTAAAAACAATATCGTACAGCTGGTACCGGTAGACATTGGCCAGCGCAGTCCATATGCAGTAGAAATTTTACATGGACTAAACAATGGAGATACCGTTGTTACAAGCAACCTGTTAAGGCTCGTACCCGGTGCAGCGGTACAATTTGTAACCGTAAAGTAAGTTGATTGATTGAAGGGTTGACTGGTAAAACAAGTATTGTTCATGACCAGCTGGCTTGCCTAACCCATTAACCAATCTGAAAAAATTAATTAACTGATCAGCGGGTAATTTTTCAACCTGTTTACAGATCAACAAATCAACTAATCATGAGTGCTATTTCACAAGTAAGTATATCCCGCCCGGTACTGGCAGGCGTTATGTCGGTGCTGCTGGTTTTGTTTGGCATTGTGGGTTATACATTTTTAGGAACAAGAGAATACCCGGTAACAGATTCACCGATAGTTACCATCACAACTGTTTACCCCGGCGCCAGCGCAGACATTATTGCTTCGCAGGTAACCAAACCACTGGAAGAAGCCGTGGCAGAAGCAAATGGCATTCGTGCTATGTCATCCCAATCACGTGAACAGGTAAGTATTATCACGGTCGAATTTAACCTGAATGCCGATCTTGAAGCAGCGGCTAATGATGTACGTGATAAAGTTTCCAAATCGCGCCAGCAATTACCTGCAGATATTGAACCAACCATTGTTGAAAAATCCGGTCCGCCTGATTTCCTGGTGTTCTTAACCGTACAAAGCGATACAAAAAGCCTGGAAGATGTAACAGATTTCGTTAATATCAATATCAAAGAACGTTTGCAATCTATCCCCGGCGTAAGATTGGTAGATTCTTATGCGGGCCGTAAAAGATCCATGCGTTTGCGGATGGATCCGGTAAAGCTGGCTTCTTACCAGCTTACACCTTCTGATGTGCAGGCGGCATTGCAACGCGAAAATGTTGACTTGCCCAGTGGCCGTATTGAAGGACAAAATACAGAAGTTACATTGCGTACGCAGGGAAGACTGGTAACAGAAGATGATTTCAATAACATGATATTACGGGAACAGGGTGGGGCCATCGTTCGTTTCAAAGATATTGGCACAGCCATTATGTCTTCACAGAATGAAAGAACGGCTATGATTGTGAGCGAAGGAAATACCGCCCGCTACGGTGTGGGTACCGGTGTGCAACCGCAACGCGGCGCCAATTCACTGGCTATTGTGGATGAATTCAGAAAGCGCTTTGACGATATAGTAAAAACCGCACCCAAAGATTATATTATTTCATTGGGAAAAGATTTTACCGTTCCGGTCCGTAATTCACTATCTGAAGTTGGAGAGACATTGTTGCTGGCATTTGGCCTGGTTGCGATTATCATCTTTGTATTTCTGCGCGACTGGAGAAGTACCATCATACCACTGGTAGCCATTCCTGTTTCTATTATTTCAGCATTCTTTATTATGTACATCGGTAATTTTTCTATCAATGTATTAACCTTACTTGGGCTGGTACTGGCCATTGGCCTGGTGGTGGATGATGCCATTGTGGTACTGGAAAATATTTATAGTAAGATAGAGCAGGGTATGACACCGCTGGAAGCAGCACGCAAAGGCTCAGGTGAAATTTATTTTGCTGTAATTTCCACAACTGTTACACTGGCAGCAGTATTTCTTCCTATTTTATTTTTGGGTGGTATTACCGGTAAATTATTCAGGGAATTTGCTGTTGTTGTATCAGGCTCGGTATTAATATCTGCATTTGTTGCATTAACCTTATCACCTATGATGAGTGCCTATCTTCTAAAAGCACATACATCGCACAACTGGTTATATCAAAAGACCGAACCATGGTTTGTAGCACTGAACAATGGCTATGAAAAAACATTGCGCGGTTTTTTTAAGTTCAGGTGGCTGGGTTTTGCATTATTGTTACTGTCATTTGGCCTAGCTTATTTACTGGCGCCAAAATTACCTTCTGAACTTGCACCGCTGGAAGATCGTTCTATGGTGGGATTGGCAGTCATTGCTCCGGAAGGGACTTCTTATGAAAGCATGGAAGAGACTATGAAGGCGATCAGCAATTATGTATCGGATTCTATACCGGATTTGAATAATAACAGAACCTACGCCGGTATTGCTGCTTCTATTGGAACACTTGTGCAGCCTGTGAATGGTGGATTTCAATGGATATTCCTGAAAGATCCAAAAGATAGAAAAAGTGGTTTAACACAGGCACAGATTTACCAGAAACTGGTAATGGCTTCTCAAAAATTCAGAAATGTTATTTGTATCCCCATCCAGATTCCAACTATTGGTGGTTTCTCCAGTGATCAACCATTGGAATATGTGGTACAGGCACCTGACCTTAAAAGTTTGATTGATGTCATGCCCAAATTAATGGGGCAGGTATATCAAAGTAAAAAGCTATCGTTTCAAAACCCTGATTTTAAAGTGGATCGTCCCGAAATAGGTATCACCATCGACAGGCAGCGTGCTGCACAGTCTGGTATCAGTACCCAGGAGATTGGCCGTACACTGCAGCTTGCTTTAAGCGGCAGAAGATATGGTTATTTCATTCATAACGATCGCCAGTATGAAGTGATAGGACAGTTGGACAGGCAGGAACGTTCAGCACCTGCTGATCTGCGCTCATTGTTTTTAAAATCAGCCGGAGGCGAAATGGTTTCACTGGACAACCTGGTGAACATGAAAGAAAGTGTAAGCCCGCCCGCTTTGTATCGTTATAATCAGTCTTACAGTGCTACTATTTCAGCAACACCTGCACCTGGGGTTAGTTTAGGAGAAGCAATAAAGGAAATGGATGAGATCACTAAAAAAGTATTGCCTCCCGGATTCAGAACAGCACTGGCAGGACAGAGCCGCGATTTTGCTGAAAGCAGTTCCAGTTTAATTTTCGCATTCATATTCGCCATACTCCTTATTTACCTGGTACTGGCAGCACAGTTTGAGAGTTTAATTGATCCTTTCATCATTCTCTTAACCGTGCCAATGGCAGTAACGGGTGCATTACTCAGTCTGTGGATCACGCATCAGTCTATTAATGTGTTCAGTGAGATTGGTATTATCATGCTGATAGGATTGATTACCAAAAACGGGATCCTGATAGTAGAATTTGCCAACCAGCGCAAAGCAGAAGGTATGAGTGTGCGTGAAGCTGTACTCGCCGCTGCTATTTCAAGGTTTCGTCCTATACTCATGACCACACTCGCTATGATTTTTGGAACATTACCCATTGCATTATCGTTGGGTACTTCTTCAGGCAGCAGAACATCATTGGGTATTGTAGTAGTAGGCGGGTTAATGTTTGCAGGCATATTGACTTTATATGTAATACCTGCAGTCTATTCTTATTTTTCCCGGCCCTACAAACAAAAAGCAGAAAATAAAATTATAATTAATGCATTGCAGGTGGAAACGATTCCTGCATAAATATTTTGAACTATTTGTCATCCTTCGCCAGGCGAGGGATGAAATTCCGAACTTTTGAATTATTTTGTTATGACACACAAACAAGCATACATATATACCTTCACCGTATTTGCGCTCATCTGCCTGTTTTCTTATATGGCGGCAGGACAAACCCGTAAATTGTCTTTACAGGAAGCGCTTACTTTAACACTTGCCAATAACAGGGAGATAAAAATCAATTCCCTTAATATTGACAGATCAGAGCAACAGGTAGTAATCGCAAAAAGCCAGCAGAAACCAGTAGTGGGTGTTAATGGGCAACTGTCACATTATTTTCAGTCACCTGTTTTTTTCGGCTTCGGTAACAATACACCCGGAAACGATAAAATTCCTTATGGACGTTTTGGTGGCAAAGACCAGGTAGCAGCTACTTTATTTGTAACACAACCGGTTTATAATGCAGGTATTCAACCGGGCATACAATATGCAAAATTGCAGGAGCGGCAAAGCCGGTTATTGGTTACCGGGAAACAAACCGACATAGCTGCCATTTTAAAGCAAACCTATATACAGCTATTGGTACTGCGCGAACGCATCAAATTGCAAAATGAAAGCCTGGCACGTAACGAAAAAGCATTAAAAGATGCAAAATCTTTACTGGCACAGGGAAGGGCTTTGCGGGTGGATACGCTGAGAGCATTTACGTCTGTGAAAAATCTGGAACCCGGTATATTGAAGCTGTCTTATGCAATTGGAGTGGGTAAACAGCAGCTGAAAACATTAATGGGCGTTGATTCCCTGCAGGAGATTGAACTCAGTGATTCATTGTTGCTGCCAGCCGCAAATAGTATACCCACCGAGGAAGAAGTATATAATGAAGCCAAACTGCACCGCGCCGATTTGAAAGCGCTGGATATGGAACAGCAAATGTCAGAGCAACAAATCAAACTGGCTACTGCAACCATGAAACCTGTGGTTTCTCTAAATGCGCAGTACCTGTTGCAAACGCAAACCAACCAGTTCAATTATTTTAATGCTTATTATCCTTCAACTCCTTTTGTTGGGGCACAGGTAACCGTACCAATCTTTAATGGTAACGGCAATAAGGCCAGAGTGCGACAAGCGAAAATTGAAAAAGATCAATCGGTAGTGAGAGCAACCAATGCGTATGAACAATTAAAGGCAGAAGTAAAACAGGTAGTGGCAGACGTTAGCGAAACAGCGGCGCGTATACAAACCAGTGCCAATGTAAAAGAAACGGCTTTGCTGAGTTACGATATTACACAATACCGGTACGCCAAAGGTGTAGCGTCCAGGCTTGAATTGACCGATGCAGAACTCGCATTGACCACAGCACAATCCAATTACCTGGAAGCGGTATATGATTATCTCTCGGCAAGGATTGCGTTAGAGAGGAGTATGGGAATGACGGGGCAATGAATTAAATTTGTATCTATGAAGGGAAGGCAGGCCGGGAAGGTCTGTCTTTTTTTATTTAAAAAGCTTCTCCCAAACTAATGTACACCGATGAATATTGTTTGCTGGCGCCAAAATCTATTCCGATATTGGTTCCGGAATTTTTATTGAATTTAATACGTAATCCCGCGCCAGCTGCCGCATGCAGGTAGGCAAACTTAGCCTTATCAGCTGGTTCGGTTACAGAATTGAGGTTGGCGAAGACAACAAAGCCAAACAACCCGTTTGCTGTAAGTTGTTTACGGTATTCTGTTTCCAGGTACCACAGGGTTTTACCAGTATAACGGCGGTTATAGAACCCACGCCCGGAACGCTGATTGGCATCCCAACCTGTAGCAGGCAGATCAAGATAAGGGGAATGGCTGCCCAGCGTTGTCCACAGATAAGTCCAGATAGCCAATACATTTTGTTCCTCCCTGCTAAACGGTATGTATTTGCGCACATCCACATATAATGAATGCCAGGCGTCATTGCTGCCAAGAAATTTGGGATTTACCCTGTAAATGATGTTGTAATAAAAGCCTGGTAAAGGATTAATGCTGTTTACCCTGGCATCATATAAAAAATTAAAAGCAATCCCCGATGAAAAAGAATTGGAGTGATTGGTAGTTCCATATTTATACCCGGTAAACTTTTGCAGATCGGCTGTATCAACATCGGCATGAATGGCGATGTGATAATCCAGGTTATAGCCAATGCCCGCAAACATATAAGGCTTTATCCTTCTTAAAGCACTGAAATAAAACCGCACATAAGAATAACTGATTAGCAACCGGTCATTTTTTTCCTGGCGCCCACCTAACCCCCAGGTATATTGTGGAAAAAAGGAGTAACGCAAATCGCCCTGGAAATTCCACTTATTACCCGGTGACCATATATTTGAATTGAAAGGAATATTAAAAGCACCTTTAAAATTGGTGCTGGGAGAAAAGGTAACACTTGATAAATAGGTCGTTTTTCGATCTCCTAAATAGAAACCCGCCTGGGTAGTGGTTACCAAGGCCGTACCACCACCAGGCACGCTTGTACCAATAGGTAATAAAGAATAATACACTTTACGGCCATTTACACGAGGTGGGGTTTTTATATGAATATGGGTAAAATTTTTTAAAACGCCGAGCAAATCCTTTTGGCCGGTTGTATCCAGCGCATTGCTTGTTCTAGGAATAATCATACCCGCAGGATTTTGTGACAGCAGGCAAACCGGAAGGATAGATAAAAATAGAATGAGCCAATTTTTAAACATAGCTGTAGTAGAACCAATATTATGCTAAATTTTTGGAGCTGGTTTTTCCCCAAATTGTGAAAATTTATTTTTTAAAACGATTTTACAAAAGGTCATTACGAATTATAAACGAATGCAAATAATGGCATTTCAAATTTAATTTATCAACGTGCAAAACGAATATTCACTTATAGCCGCTTTTTTAAAAAATATGTTTTGGCAATTATTGCTGTTGGTTGCGCTTCATCAAGATACTTTTATTTTTTTAAGATCTAATGAAATCTATTTGGTAGTATTTAGACCATCAGCCCATGATGTGGATTTGGGTCTCTGATGTGTATTGTGCGGCATAAAAGTATAAAAATCTTCAGAAGGCAGCCCTTTACAAGCGGGTAAAAAAAATGATACTGTAGAGATATTTCCTCATTAAAATATAAAAGCTGTCTTTTTGATTTTACTCGGTCAAACTACCGCTATGATGGAATTAAACCAGCCTGAATAAGCGATAGCAGGACAGGATTTGTATAAGCCCCTTTGGCATGTTTTTATTAACATAGAAGGATATAATTAAAAAATTATGAAAAAAACACAACCAGCCGGCAAAGAGAATCTTGCTACAAAAAAGGGTTATAATGAAATAAACCCAGGTCAACCTGAGGGCGCATTTTCCCCTGCTTCGCACAATCAGAAGCCCAAAAAGGACGAATTAAAATCAAACGCGGCAGATAAAAAGGCCAAAGAAGATGAGCAGTAGGAAACGCTGGTTTCCATCAGACTGAATTATATGCAGGTATTGTTACAGGGTAGCTAAAATAATAATAATGACATTTAAAAATATTTCCTTTGGTAAATCCTTTATAACTTTTATTATAATAATTCTTTTACTGGCCGTGGCGGGGATTGTTGGCTGGAATATGATTAAATATAAATTTATAAAGGGTAAAGTAAAGAGTGTAGTATATGAGAGAAGTCACGGCCTTTACACCATTCGGTACGATAAAATGGATTTGGATGAGGCAGGCGGTTATTTGTATGTAACCAATTTACAAATCATACCAGATACTGCTAAATTTAAACAGCTGGTAGCGGATAAGAGAAACCCGCCATTGTTGCTGTCTTTGCTTGTACCTGAATTAAAAATTGCGGGTGTTAAAACGCCCAAAGCCATGCTGAATAAAAAAGTTAGCGGAAGGAAGCTGGAAATAAGTAACGCAACCGTTGTTTTCTATTATGCAAAGGGGCATCCGGATACAAGTAGTAATGCTGTAAAGGAAGAAATGTACCAGCAATTGCTGGGCGACCTGAAAGAAATACAGGCTGATACCGTAGATGTTACACATGTATCACTTTCTTTTATAAATATACTCAATGATAAAACAACCATACAAGCATCAGATATTTCTGTACACCTGAAAGACGTGCTGATTGACAGCTTGCACAGCAATGACAGTTCAAGATTCTTTTTTGCAAAACATGTTACGGTAAGTGGCGGCAGCGCCCTGATTAAAAATAAGCCCAGCACCTATTTTTATAAATTTGAAGGCTTTTATTTTAATAATGAAGGCGGTTTATTTTCGGTTAAATCCGTACAGATAGAACCGCAATTAAGCGAGGAAAAATTTGCAGCATTCTCAAAATTGCAAAACGACAGGTTCAACCTTAACTTTAAGAATATTTCTCTGAGACATATAAATTTACGCCGGTTGATGGAGACGGATTTGGTTGCAGACAGCCTGGTAATAAAGGAATGCAATGTAAAAATATTTCGTGATCGGAACTACCCTGAGGATAAATCAAGCAGGGTCGGACAATTTCCGCAGCAACTCTTAATGAAAATGCCACTGCTGTTATCACTAAAAAAATTAATTGTGAGCAGTGCATTTATTGAATACAAAGAGAAAAATCCAAAATCTGATTACAGTGGTAAAGTGCAGTTTGTAAATGCCCGTGCAGTTATTGACAATGTAACCAATGATCCGCTGCTAATAAAAAAGAAGAATAGTTGTATCCTTAATTTTCATGCCCGTTTTCTTGATTTTGCACCTATGCATGTACGCCTGAATATGGTTTTAAACAACCCGCAGGGCAGGTTTTTATTTACAGGTGGACTTGAAGAAGGGTTTGAAGCAGAAAAATTAAACAAACTGATAGAACCAATGGGCCTCGCAAAGATCGAAAAAGGATATGTACACAACCTGGAGTTTAATTTTGCGGCACATAATTATGGTTCTGATGGAAAACTTACTTTATTATATGATGATCTGAAATTAACGCTGTTAAAAAAAGACAGTGCTGATAATAAACTACAGAAAAAAACCCTGGCAAGTTTTGTGGCAAACATCATAATAAAAAATGCTAACCCACTTCGTAAAAAGCCAGTGAGGGTTGAAGATGTGCATTACAAACGTATTACCAATCGTTCTTTTTTTAACCTCATGTGGAAGTCGGTATTTACCGGAATAAAGCAAACAGCCGGAATGTAATGCTGACAAAAGACAACGTGAGTCTTCAAGACTCCCGTTGTCTGGTCTATTAATGTCATCAGCGGTAATTAGTGTTATTAAAACGGATAGCCAATTGCAATATTAAGGACCAGATTATTTTTCCGCCAGGTGCCACTGGTAAAATCAATCTGATCTATTACCCATTGCTGTCCATCAGGCAGCCATGGCTTTCTTAGTGGGAAGGCAACATCTAAACGCAATACAAGGAAAGATACATCCACACGCAACCCAACACCTGCGCCAACCGCCAGTTGATTCATGAATTTATTGGTGAATTCTGCACCCGGTTTTAGCGTGTCTTTATTATACAACCATATATTACCCGCATCTACAAATACAGCGCCATTTACAACACTCACTAATTTCATACGGTACTCTGTATTTATTTCTAGTTTTATATCACCGGACTGATCAGGAAAGAATTTAGTAATGGTATCTTTTGAGGCAAGATAAGTACCAGGACCAAGAGAGCGGCTCCGGAATGCACGGATACTATTGTTGCCACCAATAAAAAATTGTTTGATAAACGGCAGCGAAGATGAATTGCCATACGGATAACCCAGGCCTACCAGGAGCCTGTTGGCCCATACACTGTTTTTGCCGCTTTTTAAATAGTAACGGACATCTACATCCCCACGGAGGTACTGTGAAAACGCTGCATTGAATATATGAACTTCTTTGCCTTTTTTTAGGTCGGCGCCGGTAACCAACCCGGCGATATTTCCCGACAAATCGATATTGCCATTAAAGTATAAACCTGTTTGTGGTCCGTTTCCTGTTAAGGGATTGTACGTATAGCTATATGTAGAACCAAGGATAAATTGTTTGTCGATCGCTTTTTGAAGTGTTGGATTTGTATCAATGGCAGCGCGGTAGATATCCGTTACGTTCACTGGTTGTACATAATTTATACTTATAGGGTTAAACTGGTGTTCCTTTTGTACGTTTTCTTTCCAGCTATAACCATATGCTGCACGAAAAGAATTTAACGTATACAGTTTTTGTTTGTTAAGCAAATCGTAGGCAATCAGAATATTAGTCTTAGGAACAAACCCGCCACGTGTATTAAAATTAAAAAATGGAACTACAAATCTTGGTATAGCCAGGTTGGCTTCCAAACCAGCACGGTAAGTATTAAAGCCTTTATACTGCCCGCTGTATTGTACCTCAAAACCACCAAGACCGGTAATACTAAGTAATTCACCGGCTTTGAATGTATTGCGGTTGCGCCAGCTTACGCTTATTTGTGAGCCTGTAAGGTTATTTGATTTGGTGCTGCCATTCAATTCTACCCGTAGTGATTTCTTGGGCATTGGTGTCAGATAATAATAAGTATTCAATTTTGGCGTATCCTGCTGGGGCGCCATTTCAAACCTGTTTTTTACAAATTTGAAAAGACCCAGTGTGATTAAACGGTTTAGTGTAAGATTATGACTGGACCTCTTATAGGTATCTCCAGGACTGAACAGCATCATTCTGTCAAACATCTGTGGTTTATATAAATGCTGTTTATCAATTATCTGGTAACCTTTATAAGCAACTGCTGCGTTTTTTACTGTATCAGTGGCCGCTGAATTCAAACGGTAATTTGAAAAAATAAAAATATCATTAATTAAATAAGTATTTTTTGATTGTGCCGGAATAATTGGTTTGGTATTTACCGCCAGGTTAACCTCATGGTTGCCGATGCTGGAGTCTACGCTGATATATAGAAATTCAGCATTGAAATAATAAAAACCTTTTTCTTTCAGGAATGCGTCAATGCGGTCCCTCTCTGCTTTAATCACATCAAGGTTATAGGGCTTGCCGGGTTTAAGAAAAGATCCGGTTGAGGAGCTTGCAATGGTTTTGGAAAGCAGGCTGCTGTCCTTTTCAAAAGCAACGTTTTTTATTTTGTATTGCATACCCGCTTCTGCCGTATAAACTGCTGTGGCTCTCCTGTTTTTTACAACAGTATCGCCGGTTACAGCTGCCTGCATAAATCCCTGGTTTTGCAGATTGCTGGCAAGTATTTTAATATTGCGGTCCAGGCTTAGATCACTTAATAACACGGGTGCTTCCCCGGTCTTATATTTTAATTTACCGCGCAGGGAAGTTTCTTTTTTTGGGTGGCCGGCAATATTGTAGATAAATAATCTGATACGCAGGCCCAGTATTTTTTTATTGGGTTTTGGCCGCGTGAGATCTTCTAATTCCGCACGGATGTTTTTTGTTTTTTTATCGGCGGGCCCGGTAGTTTTTACAATAACTTTTGCACCCGTATATAATGATTCGCCGGCAGGCAGGTATTTAGTATTGCTGCATGAACAAATAAAAAATATTATTACAGGATAAATATATATGCATCTCCTTCTATTCATTGCTGCCGGTTTTGGTCTCTGCTTTTTGGGGTGTATTTTCCTTTTGCTTTGCTTTTCTTTCTGCCCTTAATCGTGCTTTTTGTTTCGCAGTTTGAAAGATTTCACGGAAACGGTTATAATCTACTGTCAGAATAAAACCTATGCCTGTTTCTATAATATAACCTTCAATGATGCCCTGGTAATCATTTTTCCGGTACGCACGCAATAAATAGCGCCCATCTTTGCTTAACTGATAATCAACCGCCACATTTCCTGCAATATTGGATGTTTGGGCTCCTGTATTTTGAGCGCCTTCCAGTTCAAAATTACTGCCGACAGTTACAGTAAGCCGATCATTGAGCAGGCGTTTAGACAATGCTACATTGAGGTCTGTTTTACTGGCACGTTCACCAGAACTGTAATCATCGTCCTGCGATACCACATCAAAATTAATATCAACGCCTTTTATTAAATCTGTTGCCAGCTGATTTAATTGTTCCGTTAAAATTTTACTTACACTGGCACGTGCAAAAGATGCTGCTGTCATACTGCTTCCGCTGCTCTGAAATGGATTTTCAGTTACAAACCTTGTCAGAAGCAATAGCGCAAATACCTGTTTATTCAGCTCAGAAGGTTCTTTTCTGAGTTCAGTTAATTTTTGATTTACCAGCTCTATTATGTTTTTGGAAACATTGTAGTTTTTATTATCCGGCAATAATATATCGAAAGTAATATCAGGCTTAAGTAACGCGCCTTTCATTTTCAGGTCTACTTCAAAAGGGAGTTTCTGCAGATATGTGTTGCGGATAGTAGCAATAGAACCTTCCAGTTGATCTTTTACCAAATCAAGCGGGGCTGTATTGGCAATATATACAGCGGTAAGGTCTACCTCTGCTTCTGTTGGTTCTCCTTTCCAGGTTATTTTACTTCCTTTCTGAATGTCAAATTTTCTCTTTAATAAATTAAATGTAAGATCGTAAGACCCGCTTTCCATTTCATAGGAACCAGTCAATGTTATTTTGCCGCTTGGATCGATACCGGCATTCAATAGCGCTTCTCCTCTTACATTCAGTAAGTCGCCATTGCCTTCATCGATGACTAAACTTAGTTCTGCTTCTTTTTTTACTTCAATATTTACAGAAACATCCATGCCGGTAGCAGTCGCCTGGTTAAGAGAATCATAAGAATTCATCAAAACAAAATCTGTTGGGGGTGCATTTGCATTTACAAATTTTACAATGCCTTCCCTTTCTTCGATACCTGGTTCTCTTTGTGGCAATACCACGGTTAATTTTGTTTTATCATTGATAGTAAGGCTGCCATCAATAACCGGCGCGGCCTCTGTACCTTTTATGCTGAGATTGGTGGTAAAAAATAACTGACCGTAATAAATTTTATTATTCTTTTTAGTGGTATTAAGTGCATGGAAATCCCTGGCGCGGGCAGTAAGATCAAATTTATAATGCTGGAAATCGCTGGTATATGCCATTCCGTCCAGCACTGCTTTATTGCCCGATGAATCAGCAATGGTAAAAGTATCAAAGTGAATTCCTTCCGGACTGAATGCGATCTTTTCCTGGTCAATACTAAAATAACTGTTTAGCATGCCAAGGTTAAAACGTGTTTTATTAAAGTTAATATCCCCATTTACCTGCGGTTTATCAAGGTTGCCTGTAATTGATAGTTTGCCATTCACCATACCGGTTGCGTCACGGATAGCCTGGTTGGTAGCACCTTCAAGTGTATGTAACTGAAGCTGCCTGATATCCGCAGTTAGATCAAAACTGCTTTGATTGTTTGGCTTCATGTAATAATCACCTTTTAACTGTACATCATTTCCATGTCCGGATAATTGTACATCTGCAGCAAAAGTATTTGCCTTGGTATTATTAACCTGCATACGAAGGTCGCCCAGTGTATCCTTGCTCATTGCCAGGTTGTTTACTGTCAGATCGCTGGTAAAACTGGGTTGTTTCATCAGGTCACTCAGTTCAGCCTTTCCATTAAGTGTTCCATCTATAAACAATGAATCCTGTTTAATGAAAGCAGATAATGTAGACAGCCTGAAATCTTTAAAAGTTACATCAACAGGGGCGTCCGGAGCGGGAGAAGTGCTGTTAAGGCTTAACAACTGGTTGTCTTTTCCCAATTCAAATTTGCTGATATTAACTCCATTGCCATCATACACAATTTTGTTATCAGTATTAATGTTCCATTTATCATAATTCAGCATCAGGCTATCAGACTTCAGTGAAAAAGCGTATTGACCTTTTGATGGTTGTTCAAGGAGGCCCGACAGCCGGTATTTATCTTTGGAAGTTTTGTCTTTATTTAATAAAGTGAAATCTATTTTGTTATTGGCAATGGCTGCAGTAAGGCTGGTTGCGTAAACATTTAAACTGGTACCACTTTGTATATTGGCGACAGAAGCATTTACAAATAATTTATCCTTTTGTGTAGCAGCATTCAGCTGCAGGTTATTAATTTTGTTGGCACCATTTATAATAAGCGGGGCCTGCACCCTGGCCTGCCATCCATTGTCGCTGCTGAAATGGCTTTGCAGGGTTACATCCTTCAGGCTGTCAAGTTGTGGTACAAGTGCTTTTAATAATGGCTTATTGATTATTGTTCCGGTAATCGTAAAATCATAGGGATCGGTTTTTACAAGGCTGCTGTCTGCTACCCTGGAAAAATAAGGTTCCATAGCCTGTTGAAAAACACTGCCCATTTGCGTTAGCTTGTATTTTCCGTTTAATTGCAATTTTACAATATCACTTCTTACATGTACAAATTGCCCGCTGTCAGTTTTGCCGGCAGCAATTTGTACGGTATCCATTGGAATACGCGTTTTATTATTTATCAGTACAGATTTTGTCACAAGTAAATTACCCATCAGGCTATCGGGATTTGTTGCCGGGAAATCGGCGGTGAGATTGCCCTGGTAAAAAAGTGTATCAGTAGTGAGGTGAAGTGGAAGTGTTCTGAGTGTATCTATCTTCATAGTAAGCTGTACGGCCGGGTACTTTGTAGCAAAATTGCCTTTTGCGTCAAGAGACAGTGCAATATTAGGGTCACGTATATCAGCAACTGCTTTTAATTGCTGGTTGGCTATACTGGCATCCATTACAAGATTCTGGTAATTATATTGTTTAAGTTCAGCGGAACGCACGATGCCATGCAGTTTTGCATTGGCATATTGCGGATCGTATCCTTTTCCTTTAGCGGTAAAACTGGCCGTTACTATTCCAAATGTTTTTGCAGTATCCTTCAGCAAAACACCCAGGTTTACTTTGTTCAGTGTTACTGCAAGATCATACAACGCGTTTCTTTTGTCAGTGAATTGTGATGCGGTCCCTTTAACGGTCGCATCCCCTAAATCAGAATTCAGTTTAAGATCTGTTTCGATGGCTTTCATGCCGCCTTTAAACTTTCCGGATAAGGAAAATTTTTCGGGAAGGACAATATTGGATGGTAAAGTTTTGGGAGGCACAAGGCTCATAATATCTTTACGGCTGCTGCTAAAGTTTTTTATAACAAGGTCAGCGTGTATTTTTTTTGCATCCGTTGCATTTTGGATAGTTCCGGAAATATCCATCTTTGTATTTTGCAGCCCGCTGAACTGAAATACCGGTATAGTAAGGTTGGCCATGCTGCCTTTTATGCGACTGTTGACCAGCAGCACTGCATTATTATTTTTAAAAGCCGGTTCTTTATTCAAAAAAGGCGCAAAGATCAATATATCTTTTACCTGTATTTTACTGTTTTGAAGATCAACATCAATATTCATTTTTGAAGGATCTTTTTGTACTGCTTCAATAGAAGGATAGCTAACCACCAGCGATCGCTGTATTGAACTGCCAGGTGTTTGAATGCTGAGATCTTTTAACCAGGCCTGGTTGGCGGCGTATAAAAAATTAGTATGAAAACTGTTTAATGCAAATCCACTTTGTTCCTGCATACTGCCTTTTGTAATATTGCCGGCAATAGAATCCTTACTATACTTAAGGTCTTTTATTTCTATAGTAAATTTAGTGGCTTTAATGTGCGCAAAATCCATTCCTTTGGCGAGCTTCATTTTGCTGTCATCATCAAACTGAATATTGTTGTCCTGCAAAGAAGTATTCGCAACCATCAGCCGCCAGCCCGCATCCGCAGAATCAACAATAGGAGCCGCCTTTTTACTTAATACTTCAGCCGTTTTTTGTTTGCCAATTCTTACTGTTGCTGTTGTTTTGTTTAGTTGTATTTCATTCAACAGTATTAATTGCTTATTCAGATCAAATGCACGCACATCTCCTTTCAATTCTCCCAACTGAATATTACTATACAGGGCAGACACGGAATTCTGGTAATCAAATACTATATCCGTGAGATTTATTTTTTTAAGTGCGAGTTGCAGCGGATTAGGCTGACCTGTTTTTTTTATGGCTTTAGTATTTTCTTCCGGCGTTTGCAATGGTTTATTCTGGTATACCCTTGCTCTTACGCCAGTCATTTCAATCAACGGCACACTGTACAACATATGCGTTGGATCAAGCTTATCAATGTTTGTATTGCTGTGTTCAATCCATACCTCCATATCATTACCTGTAACAATATCATTGTAAACAAGACGAACTTTGTTCAGCAATAAATTATCCAGGGAAATTTTTAAGGCAGAAGTATCCGTTTTTTGCGGCACTGCTTTCTGGGTACCGGCAAAGGCATCCACTATAAATTGAAAGTTAAAACTGGTATCCGGTAATTGTCTTTTAATTTTAGCGGTTATTCCCTCCAGTTCTATTTTATTAATGGCTACATCACTGTGGAGCAATTTCCACATATTGATATTTACTTTCAATGATTTACCCGAAAGCAAGGTGTCTTTTTGCAGGTCCTCAATATAAACATTGCCAAGTTCCACTGTTTGAGGGAAACCAATATACAGCCTGCCTAGCACCACCTTTGTTTTTAACTTACCCGATAAGTAGTCCTGCGCTTTTTCACGCGCTATATTCTGTATAAATGGGGTTTGCACCAGTACAATAACCAGCAGCAATAAAATAAAAATAACCAGTAAGATTTTCAGGAAAAGCCTGCCCAGACGCGACAACACAGAACTGCGGGTAGTGTTAACAGGCTTATTTTCAGACATAAAATAGTAGGCTACTTAATATTAATGTAGTAATACCATAGCAATGCAAAAGCCAGTCCATAATTGCAGTACAAAGCCTTAATTTACAGCTATAATTAATGAAATATATAAATAAAACTACGGAGTTTAAATAAATTGTTTTAAAATTTTCATCAGCACCTTTTCTTCGGCGGTAAGGCCGCTTTCATTATCTGGTTCTTCCAGCTTGTCCAGTTCTTTAAGATAGCCGGTTAAATTGTTTTCTTCATACAGTTTTATCAATGAGGGATGAACATAATATTTCTTGCAAACTGTGCGTGTGTTACCCAGTTTCTTACTTACTTCATCAAGTGCCGACAATATATTTTTTTTGCTTTCTGTTGCTGTAAGTGCTTCACCCAATGAACGGAAAGCCTGAAGTGCATGCAGAGAACCAGCCCATGTTCTGAAATCTTTTGCACTGCAATCATAACCGCTCACATCTTTGATATACTGGTTAACCATTCCGGAATCGATTGTTTTACGGTTGCCGTCTGCATCATAGTACTGAAACAATTCTTTGCCGGGTATATCGCGGCATTGTTTTACCATCCTGGCAAGTCGTTTGTTTTTTAAGCTGATATTTTGGTCAATACCTTTTTTGCCTTTAAAAGTGAAAATCATTTTATCTCCACTGATATTAACATGCTTGTCTTTCAAAGTAGTTAAACCATAGGAACCATTTTGTTTTGCGTATTCATTATTGCCTACACGTATATAAGTTCTTTCCATTAAACCAATAACAGTAGCCAGTACTTTTTGCTGGCTCAGTTCTTTAACTGCCAAATCTTTTTCCAGCTTCAATCTTAACTGTGGAAGTATTTTACCAAACTCATATAACCTGTGAAACTTGGTTTCATTTCTTAACTTATTCCAGAGCTCATGGTAACGGTATTGTTTGCGTTTGCGGAGATCCAATCCTGTAGCCTGTATATGACCATTTTCTACAGGGCAAATCCATACATTCAACCAGGCAGGTGGAATGGCCAGTTTGCGGATGCGGTTGATTTCTTTTTGTGCTTTAACAGGTTTATCCTGGTGATAATAAGCAAATCCCTTTCCTTTTTTAACCCGTGAAATGCCTTCCCTATTATCTTTTACATATAAAAGATTAGCGGCAACAGCAGCTTCTTCATAATGTTTGTCGGCCTGTAAAAAATCTTTGTGAGTCAGTCGCAATGCAGTCGCGCCCATACTTTCGTTTAGTAGCAACTATTGAAAATACAATGCCAGTTAAAGTTGTAGATTTTTTTACACTGGATTGTTTGTTTAATATTTTTTTGTTTTTCTATTTCATTATCTTAAACAGCTGTATATTTTTTAAGAAATAGTCAAAAGTACATCCAGGGCATAGTGAGTAAATTCCACACCGGCAATGTCAAATGCAGTAAAAAAATAACCCTGCACCTTTATATAGAGCAGGGTTTATTAAAACTTACCAAGCGCGTTGTTATTTCCCGAACGCGTCAGCCAATGTATTTATTTGGTTGTTATCAATGGTTTTGTTGCCATTATCCACTACTATTCTAAAGCGAAAAACAACGGCTTCGCCTTTCTTTAATTGCAGGTTCTTAGCTGATATTCCATTGGTAAAAACTTTTTCTCCGAGTGGATTTGCAGCAAACAAACCATAGCCACGTGCATGCCAGAAAGTAGGGTAATTGGGATTTTTCGGATGATCGATGATGACCACACTTACTGAATCTTTACCCATTTTGCCATACACCTTGCACCATCTTCCGCGGGTGCTCCATGCTGCATCACCTTCCTTTCCTTCACTGGTTATGTAGTTGCCATTTGCTGTACTGTCTTTCGTTCCTTTCACCACTGTTATTATTCCTTTGTCATCAGTAAACTTTTTATCTTCTGTAGTTGGTATTTCAAGGGCATGAGCCAGTCTGAAACCCAGTAAACCATCTTTAGCATCAGTAAAATTGACTTCCGTAACTGCTTTTAAAGTTGTAGTCCGGTCAATAATACGCAGGCGATCAGTACCGCTGAATTCAAAACTGGTTGTTTCTTCCAGTAATGTTTCATTCTGTTGATTGGTCCAGTTGGCATGATAGGTCAGTAATCCTTTTGTACCATCTTTTGTTTCTGTAATACGATCTGTTTTTATCCAGCCATACATATTCTTTTTCTCTTTTGGTATAGCGAATGAATTGTTCCAGAAGTCAAGCTTGTTTACATTTTCAAAGTTAAACCACATGCCTATGTGGTGCGGATGATCGGTAGGTTCACCTGGCTGTGGATTTAGTGGAAAGCCACGGGTAACGGTAGTGCCATTGGCGGCTATTATTGGATAAAGTACTGGTTTTTCCAATGTATCGGGATAAAAAAAACTGGTGAATGGTTTGTTGCCAATGAATACATCTATCCGGTTGGCATCTTTGTCCTTTACAAGTTTCACCATTTCCTGTTTTTGAGCAGACGCAAAAGAATAGAAAATAATTATTGGCAGTAATAGTATGAATTTAGAAGGGCGCATTTTTTTGTATTTATTTTTATTTCTGTTGTATAATATAAAATTGCGGCCGGCTTTTGCCGGCCGCAGTATAATAATTTGATTTCTATTCTGGTTCGCGACTCATTGATCATTTGTGGTGAGACACGGTCATAGATAACATTGCTTACGCATCTCCGGTTCCTTTTGTACTGTCTCTTACGGAGAGGCATTCCTCTCCACCCGTACGGCAGGGGCTGGGTAAAAGCTCAATATTTAAAAACTTTACCACCTGCCATCACTTCCTGTGTGGCTTCATCAAAAGTTGCTTTGCTGCCCGTATGTGCAGAGGCGGTTGTCATAATATTTGCTATGGAGTGACTATAACCTGCTTCCACTGGTGCATTGGGTTGTTTGCGGCTGCGGATGCATTCCATCCAGTTGCGTACATGGTTGCTCGTTAGCTTGTCGCCGCCAGTGTTGGCTGATGCAACCACTGTTTCCACTTCAGACAAACTCATTTCCGGTAAAAGATTAGCCTTCAGGTTCATAGCGTCTGCCATTCTTTGTGTCAATCCACCTTTGGGAGAAACCTTGTTTGTATTTAAATTCAGTTCACCCCCATTGGAATAATATATCTCGGCCGGGTTCTCATCACCATTGTCCATACGCGAGCCAAATGTTACCTGGAAACCGTTGGAAGGATCATTGGCGGGGCCATAATCAAAAACAGCCGTAATGGTATCCCAATTTCTTCTTCCATCTTTCCACATATAAATTCCGCCATTGGCTACTACGCTGCGCGGATGGGAGAGGCCGCTGAACCAATGCACCGTATCAATCTGGTGGCTCATCCACTGACCGGGCAAACCGGAGGAATATGGCCAGAACAAACGATACTCTAAATATTTACGGGGATCAAAATTTTCAAACGGGCGGTTAAGTATAAAACGTTTCCAGTCGGTATCTTCTTCTTTTAATTTACCCAGTAAAGCGGGCCTGCGCCAACGACCGGGTTGGTTTACGTTCCATGTGAGTTCAACCATTTTTATATCACCAAACTTACCAGAGCGTATAAACTCATTGGCCGCATGATAGTTGGAACCGCTTCTGCGCTGGGAACCTATCTGAACAATTTTACTACTTGCTTTAATTGCTTTCAGTGCCGCACGGTTATCTTCCATGCTTTCAGCAAAAGGTTTTTCTACGTACGCATCGCAGCCTGCATTTACCGCCTGTATAGCATGTTGTGCATGCTGAAAATCAGCCGTACTTATAAAGACTGCATCAGCCAGTTTTTTATCATACAGTTCTTCATTGTTCCGGCAGGCAACAATATCATGTCCCATTTTTTCTTTCCATGTTGCAGCGCCTTCTTCACGTCTCATTTTCCATATATCAGATACTGCTACCACGTCAAAATTCAACTCTTTATAATGGTTCATAAAACTGGGTATATGGCTACCCTTATGCCTGTCTGAAAACCCCACTACCCCCACGCGTACGCGGTCATTTGAACCAATAATTCTGTTATAACTTTTAGCGCCGAAAACGGCTGGTGCGCCCAAATAAAATCCGGCTGAACCTAAGGCTGCCTGTTTTATAAAATTGCGTCTTGATTGTGGCATGTAGAATCGTTTTTTGGTTTATTAAATTAATGTAAGGATAATAAAGACTGACTTGTAGCAGAAGTCATTTACGCTTGCTAAAATTACTTCATCATGATATTAAAACAAGATTAATTTCTCTTTTTAAACACGGTTTAACGCAATCGTTCCCGGAGATTCGGAGGCAGTATCCCAGATTCTATTAATGAAGTAGCAAAAATGCTTTTTATCAAAGATTTTAATTGATAGAACGGTGCTAAGGTATTATAGCGTTTTACCTTCTGCTGCCTTCCTGATATCTGCTGCTATACTGGCAATGAACTGAAACTGGTCAACAATCGGTTTTAACTCAGACAAACGCAGCCTGGTATCTGTGAGTTTTAGTCCCTGTTGCAATTCTTCATTCCTTTTGGCCAGCAGTTCTTTAACATGTGTGCCGGGTATAAAAGGATTGCTGTTGGTCTCCACCGGAAGTATAACTGTATCAGCCTGTTCTACCATCTGTTCTGCTGCTGCCAGATTGCTGGTTGTTTCATTAATAATAGATACAAAATCCTGCGACTGATATTTAGCAGCCAGTGTTTTACTAAAATGTGCCAGCGTTGCAATATGAGAAGTAAGTGTATGGGCAAGCACCACAAACTGGTGTATCTGCAGGGAGCCTTTTTGTTTGCTTTTTGGTTCTGACAGTAACCGCGAGAATGCATCTGATAAATTGGCCAGGGCTACAAATGCCTGTTTGCGGCTTAACCGGAATTGGGTATCAGTAATAGATGCCCCGGTAAAAGTATGCGAGACGTTTGTATAATAATCAAGGCTTGCCGCAATTGCCGCTGCCTGGTATTTTTTGATCTGTTCATGCTCCCACGCAGGTAATAAAAAGAAATTAGCTGCAAATGCTATGGCAGATCCAATAGCCGTGTCAATGATACGATCTGTAATAACCGTTTTGAATTGCCCGCCGTTCAGCAAGTGAAATAGTAATAAGACGTAAGGTGTCATGCATATCACCGCAAGCAGGTAATTGGTGCGTATAAAGCTATAGGTCCCCATCATAAATAGCAGCATGAAAAAAAACAATACCCTGCTGTCTTTAATAAAATAAAGAACTAAAATGCCTGCTAATGCTCCGGCAATGGTACCAATTACACGCTGGTAATTTCTTTTTTTTGTGATGCTGTAAGCTGGCTTTAATATTACGATGATGGTGAGTAATATCCAGTAACTATGGCCCAGCATAAAAAGGTGAGAGAGAATATACCCGCTGGTAGCGGCAATGCTTACACGCAATGCGTGCCGGAAGATATCTGATTTGATGGTGAGGTTATCGCGCAGCAGTTTCCAGTTAATATCGGTATGGGTAATAAATTTATCGTGGTCTCCGGATGGCCTGAAATCCTTTGCCCTTTTCTTATCATATTTTGTTTCGTTGTGTAAAGTATTAATTCTTGCAACCATGTCTTCAATGGCCTGCAAAATTTTGCGCAGGGCGATAATGGCTTCCAGGTTTTCTGCATTGAGATTGGTATTGCGGAATCCGGTAAAATATTTTTGCAGGGCAGCCAGTTTTTCCTGCAATTCATCCGGCGGTTCAGATGCTTTACCACTTTTAACAGCAATACCGGTATCATCAAGTGCATCTGCAATAGAAAGTACACAATTTTTAAAGTGCTGCAATATATCTGTATCATCAAAAAAATGATGCAGGTTTTCATAAGGATAAAAAGAAGTAGCGGCTTTTTCAAATAAATCAACCGTATCAATAAAAAGCATCATCAGCGTACGGCTGGTAACGGTAGAATCTTTAACAATAGTGCGGCTTTTATATAATAGTTCACGCAGCAGATCCTGTTTTTGCTGTACCTGTACCTGTTGATCCATCAGTTGCCTGTAAACATTATCGTAGCCCGGTTTGTTATCGTAAAATTGTGTACGTATACGCAGGTAATCCGCAGTAGCCATAATGCAATCTCCCAACGCCTGTTGTATTAATTTATATGGGCGAACGTGATACAGAACCAGGCTCAGTAACATGTACCATATTCCGCCAGCAGATACGTATACTGCATTCAGGAATACATTCCCGTCATGCCCGGGCCTGTTCATATTCAGCACCATTACCAGCAACGCGGCAATACCTATAGAAATAACGCGGCCACCATATACACCAATAATAGAAAATATGAAACCGGCAAGCGCTACCCAGCAGCCTAAACCAACAGGGTAGGGCGCAGCATACCCGGTAATAAGGCAAACTATAAAAATAAGCGCGGTACAAATCTGCATGCCGTTGCGCCGGTGATGTATGGGGCCCGGGCTATCCGCTGCACTTACGCATACTGCTCCCAGCGATACCAGTACACCAACTGAAAGCCATCCAAAATAATTGAGAATAAGAGCTGGCAAAACAGCACCTGTAGTAATACGCAGCCCTTCGCCCAGGTAATAGCTATTGATAAAACTTTTATATTCTTTAATTAAATCCATGCTGGCTGAATAGTAATATAACTATGATAAAGATACTTATTCATGCTTTAAATAACCGGCGAATACACAGGCGACGGCGCATTATTACAATTCATACAGCACATTAAGCGGTTCATGGTATTCAGTATATGACCTGTTTGTATGCATGTGTAATATTGCAGCTGAATTAAATTTTTAAATTAAACCGACAAATTATTTTTATGAAAAAGTTTTTTCTATTGGCAATCACTGCGGCAGTATTTTCATGTGCATCATGTAAAAAGGATAAAACAGTAGTACCGGATCCGGTTATACCTGATAAACTATTAACGAAGCTGGCAAAAAAGGAAGACAATACCACAACGGTATTTAACTTTTTATATGATGGCAGTTAGCGGCTGACTTCTTATAAAAGCACGGATAATAAAGTGGGAATTAATTTTACTTATGATGGTAATGGCAATCTTGTCAAAGTGGAGGATAACGAAGATGATTTCAAAAATATTTATACATACGCCTATACTGATAATACACCTGTTTCAGGGACATTTAAGAGCTGGCAAAGAACCGCTGGTGAACCAGGCGATTTGATTGAAGATGATTTGCTGACCTATACAATAGCAAACAAACTGGTAACCAAAATACATTTGCAATTTAAATTGTCCGGAGATGGTGCTGATTTTGACCTTACCTATAATAATGGCAACCTGTCAAAAGTGAGCAGTGCCAACACCGGTTATACCGCCAGCTTCGGTTACGGCAGTAAGAAACCTGTTTTCCCTGTAGTTTCTAAATATATATTAGACCAGGCGGGTTTTTCATTGCAGTTTGTAGCTAAAAACGAATTACTTTCTATGGCTTTTGATTTTCCGGGGTCACAATTTGACAAAGCCATTACCACTCAATATACTTACGATGCCGGTGGTTATGTGCCCACTTCTAATGGCGGAACAGCCCAAATCAAGTTTGAATATGAGTAAACATTGATTTTTCAGTAAAACCTCCTCCGGTAATGCGCAGGAGGTTTTACTTTTTAAATAAGTGAGCAATTTTGACCGGCTGGTTTAAAAGTTATCAAGCCAGGTAAAGGACGGATGAACCCTCCTTATTTGGTGAAAATCATAAGAAATTACAGGAAAACGCTACCGTTCGCACCCTGAAAAAAGCCGTTTACCGAGTTTTTTGGAAACTGGTAAAATTGAAAAATTCTCTGAAACCCTTTACTGTATTGAATGATACCTTATAAATGGTAGCTGCCTGTTATCAGAACTAATAAAAAGTAAGTACTTTGTGTTGCATAGTACTATTATTTGTCTATCTTTGTGTTGTCAAGGTAGCAAAAGAGATAAAAAAAAGTCTCCAGCTCAAAAAAGACAGAAAACACAAATTTTTTAAAAACATAAAAAGATTTATCATGAAAACGCAAACCACCGGCTTATTTAACGCAATCAGCAAAACCCGGTTAATGAGCCTTACAACAGAAGTGAAAGAAACCCTTGCTACAGATATCAGCTTACCATTTGCCAAAAAATTTACAGCGGCAGAAGTTTGGAACATTCAGCGCCAGAAAAGAGCCAGGGTGCAGAGAAGATTTGCTTTATAAAAAATTGATTATTCGTCTCTTCTTTTGGGGTTAGTTCACAATCAACATTTAAAAACATACACATAAAAAAATTAGTCATGAAAACACTAATATTAAATACCCAAATTTCAAAAGAAATAAAAGAAACATTGTCTGCAGTATTTACACATACACGCAGTAAAATGATAAGCGCAGCAGATGTATGGAATATTCAGCGCCAGAAAAGAAGCAGGGCGCAGAGAAGATTCGCTTTATAAAAAATCGATTATTCCCCTTTCCTTTTGAGGTGAGGTCACCATCAACATTTGAAAAACATAAACATAAAAAAATTAGTCATGAAAACACAATTATTAAATACCCAAATTTCAAAAGAAATAAAAGAAACATTGTCAGCCGTATTTATACATACACGCAGTAAAATGATAAGTGCAGCCGATGTATGGAATATTCAGCGCCAGAAAAGAAGCAGGGTGCAGAGAAGATTCGCTTTATAAGCAATTGCTGATTTTGAGTTGTGTGATTTGGTGATTGCATTATAGGCATCAACAAGGGAATATCTTAAATCTCTGCATTTCGAAATCAGGGATCCCGAAAAATTAATCATGAAATTTCAGAATCCGGTAATCCCACAATCAGAAATCATTACATTCGTAGTAGTTAAATCTGCTTAGTAATGAAAAGATCAATGATTGTTTGCCTTCTTAAAAAGTATACAACCTTTTTTATTGCCACTGGGATGGCATTCACAACCACCGCACAAAAAGTTTCTGACGATGCAAGCCTCCAGCCAGCAAATGTACTGGCCATTATGCAAAAAGTTGCCGGCTGGCAACTGAATAACTGGGATACCGGGGGATTTAAAAGACGCAAATACGACTGGACCTATGCAGCTGCCTATGCCGGCCTTATGGAACTGTCAGGCATCAGCAAAGACAAAAAATATGAAAAATTTCTGATTGGTATTGGTAACGATCTGAGTTGGAACACCGGGGCAAGAAGGTTTATGGCAGACGATTATTGTGTGGGGCAATTTTATTGTAAACTATATGCAGTGTACAAAGATGAAAAAATGATTGCGCCTTTCCGGCAACTGGCAGACAGCATTGTACAGCAACCGCATACCGAATCGCTGGAATGGAAAAACGGTATCTCAAACCGTGAATGGGCCTGGTGCGACGCATTGTTTATGGCACCCACTTCTTTAAGCTACCTTTCTACTGTTACTGCAGATAAAAAA
The DNA here is from genome assembly GCA_039915085.1 of Chitinophagaceae bacterium. Lineage (GTDB taxonomy): Bacteria > Bacteroidota > Bacteroidia > Chitinophagales > Chitinophagaceae > JACMLD01. The sequence continues at coordinate 15,385 of JBDSOC010000074.1, read as the reverse complement.
TACCTCGGCATTGCCACTAAGCTCTGGTGGAAAACCACTGATTATCTATATGACTCTACCGAACACCTTTATTTCAGGGATGGCAGTTATCTTGACAAAAAAGAAAAAAACGGGCAGAAAGTTTTTTGGTCGAGAGGCAATGGCTGGGTAACAGCAGGCCTTGTACGTGTATTGGAAAATATGCCAAATAATTATCCCGACCGGGCAAGATTTATAAGATTGTATAAAGATATGATGGTGAGGGTTGTGAGCCTGCAACAGGCAGATGGCAGCTGGCATGCATCTTTGCTTGATCCGGAAAGTTATCCAATTAAAGAAACAAGCGGAACAGGATTTTATACTTACTCCATTTTATGGGGCATCAATCATAAAATACTTGATAAAAAAACTTATTTGCCTGCAGCCATAAAAGCCTGGAAGGCATTGGTGGATGCAGTACACGAGGATGGCAAATTAGGTAACGTACAGCCAATTGGGGGCGCACCTGATAAGGTAGACATTAATAGTACCGATACTTACGGAATAGGCGCTTTCTTATTAGCTGGTAGTGAATTGTATAAATTGAAGTTTTAATAACCGATAGATAAGAAACAAATAAATTACGGATTGCATTTATTATATGCCCGCCTGTGCGGGCATATTTTATGCCCTGCCCAGGGTTTGCGCTTTAGCTGTACATAATATATAACCCCTCTCATTTTCCTGTATGTTACAGGTAGAAATACCCATAATCAGGACCATGGATATGATGGCAAAATTTTTGCATACATCATGTATATCTGATTTCTTATTGAAAACTGCTTCTTATGAAAAGAGTATTGCCGCTGTATTCACTTCCCTTTCTATTTCTTTTTATATCCGTCGTATTTTTTTGTGCAGCGCAGCCATCAAACTGGCAGCCCCGTGGAGTTGGCGGGGGTGGAAGCATGTTTTACCCCACTATTAATCCTGCAAACGACAACGAGTTCTATGTAACCTGTGATATGAGCCAGCTTTTTCACAGTACAGATTTTGGAGCCAGTTATACACAGGTACCATTCACAAAATTACAGACAGGTAATATTTCCACCTATGAATTTACCAGTAACAGCAGCACTGCCTACTGCATTGCCAATGACGGAAATATCAATTATGGCGTGAGGACAATTGATGGCGGCACCACCTGGAATGCTTTGCCAGGAAATCCGCTGGACGGAGAGGACATATATGCTTTAAAAGCAGATTATGCAAACCCCGGCAGGATATTACTGGGTTATTACGGTGCATTGTATTTATCAAATAATTTTGGGATTAATTTTTCACTGGTATGGACAGCCGCAAATGCTGGTGCAGGTATTACAGTTGGGGGCGTTTTCTTTGATGGCAATGATATTTATATCGGAACCAATGAGGGCATTTTATATTCTGCTAATGGCGGTAGCTCGTTTGCAAAACTATCTGTAACAGGTATGCCTGCATCTGAAGCGATTTTTTCTTTCGCGGGCGCAAAGGTTGGTGCTGTAACGAGGTTTTTTTGCATTAGTGCAGATGCCGGTGATATATACAATGGTATTTTTCCCTGGGAATATGGAATTGCAACAGGTGTCTATTCACTGGATGCAGGTACCAATGTATGGACACAGAAAATGAACGGAATAAATATCACCAATGATTTGATGATGTATGTGGGCATGGCACGCAATGATATCAATACCGTTTACCTGGGGGGAAACGATAATACTACAGGAGGTAACAGTGTTATTAAAACAAGCAATGCCGGCAGCAACTGGAGCAAAATTTTTTTAACGGCTAATAACCAGAATATACGCACCGGCTGGTCGGGTCAGAATGGTGATCGCTCCTGGGGTTATGGTGAAGCTTGTTTTGGTATCAGCGTAGCGCCAAATAATGCGAATAAAGTCCTGTTTGGCGACTTTGGCTTTGTTCATAAAACAAGTGACGGCGGCGCCAGTTGGGAACAGGCATATGTAAATACGGCGGACGAACATCCGGCAAATGCAGCTACGCCGGCAAAACAATATTACCATAGTATAGGATTGGAAAATACTACGGTATGGCAAGTACACTGGCAGGATGCAAATAATATGTTTGCCTGCTTTTCAGATATCAATGGAATAAGAAGTAAAGACGGCGGCAGTACATGGGGCTTTGATTATACAGGCCATACCATTAACAGCATGTACCGTATTGCAAAGCATGCCACCGGTACAACTATGTTTGCCGCAACTTCTGGCATACATGATATGTACCAGAGCACCCGCCTGCAGGATAACCTGCTGGATGCCGGGGATCCTGGCGGCAGAATTATATACTCAACCAATAATGGCGCAGCATGGCAGCTACTGCACCAGTTTGGGCACCCTGTGTTCTGGGTAGCAACGGATCCCAATAATACAAATCGTATGTACGCAAGCGTTATAGACTACAGTGGTGGCAGCGGGCAGGGCGGTATCTGGATAACCAATGATTTGAATAACCTGGGAACTTCTGTCTGGACAAAACTTGCCAATCCCCCGCGCACGCAAGGGCATCCTGCAACTATTGTTGTATTGAATGATGGAAAGATGGTCTGTACTTTCTCCGGCAGGAGGACAAGCGGTGGTGTATTCACTGCAAGTTCGGGCGTATTTATCTACGATCCGGTAGCCACTGCATGGACAGATATTTCGCATACAGATATGCAATACTGGACAAAAGATATTGTTATTGATCCTTCAGATCCAACGCAAAACACCTGGTACGTGGCAGTGTTCAGCGGATGGGGCGGCGCGCCAAATGGAAAAGGCGGTTTATTCAGAACAACAAACCGTGGTGCTTCCTGGACCAAACTTACAGGCACACAGTTCGACCGGGTTACATCTATTACATTCAACCCCTCTATAAATAACGAGGCATACCTGACTACAGAAACCCAGGGGTTATGGATAAGCAGCAATATCAATAACACTACGCCTTCATGGTCACAGGTCAGCAATTATCCGTTCAGGCAACCTGAAAGGGTTTTCTTTAATCCTTTTAATCCAACAGAAATTTGGGTAACAAGTTTTGGAAATGGATTAAAAGTCGGTTTGCAATCAGTGGCCCTGCCAATAAAATTAATTTCGTTTTCTGGTAACCGTGATAAATCAATTTCAACATTGCAATGGGTTACTGCCGGTGAAGACAAAGGAGACAAGTTTGATGTGCAAAGAAGTACAGATGGATTGCATTTTGATCAGATAAGTGCTGTTGACGGTATTGGCGGCGCAGGCAATACTTATCAATTGAAAGACACAAGTGAAGAACCCGTATTGTATTACCGTATTAAAATAACAGGTATTGCAGGAAATTCTTTTTACAGCAGCATAATTGTACTGAAGGCTAATAGCAGCCGCAGTAATTATATCCGTTTAATGAACAATCCTGTCACCGGAAATATTCCGCTGCAGATTGCCGTGGAAAAATCAGCTAATCTGAAGCTGTCCCTGGTAGATCTTTCCGGTAAAGAGTTAATGCATCAGACTATAGTAATCCAGGGAGGGATCAATCAGCTGAATATTGCTTTACCACCGGGATACAGCAACGGGTTGTATATATTGCATGCAGAAACTGGACAGGTAAATAAAACAATGCGGCTTATGCTGACAAAATAAGTGCAGATATAACCGCCCATCATGGGCCATCATTTATTAATCATCATTACTCTTGTCTTTACGGTTAAGTAAAGAAAAATCTGCTTTGCCAAACTTATAGCTGAAGCTGATACGGAATGTTCTTATACTCCACCTCCGGTATGAATCCTGGTAAAAAGAAGGGGTATCATAAATATTACCCCAGCGTTGTGTATTAAATATATCATTAATGCCAAACGTGATGGTAGCTTTATTGTTTTTTAAAAAATCTTTGCGCATAGCAAAATCGGAATCAAATTCAGATTTTGTTTTTCCTTGCGGAATTACTTCCGGCGATTCATAATCGCCCGATAACTGGAAACTAAGGTTATTAAATAACGGGTATTTTTTTGTTACTATTTTATAATTAACAATCAGTTTTCCCATCCAGTTAAATCCATTATTACTGAGATCAAGTCCGTTAACCGCCGCTTTCACTGTTCTGTACTGGAAATTCGCTGTAGGCGTAATATCAAAATTGTTTCCCAGTTTTTGCTGCACCGTAAATTCTGCGCCCCAGCGGTTGGTGACACTTCCGTTAATAAATGTATTTAGTATAGCATTGGGATCAACTCCTGCACTTGCCAAATGGGTATACTGTTCAGCAGTTATGGTATCACTGTACTGTGTAATATCTGCCGGGTTATTGTGCAGATAAAGCACCCCAAGAAAATTACCGGAAGTATATGTTTTACTATAATTAACCTCAAATGAATTGATAAACTCAGGTTTTAATTGCGGATTGCCTTGCCGTAAGTTTACCGGATCACTGATGTCTATAAAAGGGTTTAGTTGCCAGAAGTCAGGCCTGCGTATCCTCCTTGAAAAATTCAGTTGTACCTGGTCTTTATCATTTATTTTTTGCGTAAGAAATAAGCTGGGGAACAAAGCATTCCAGGTGTTTTTTATACCAGCAGGATATTCATAACCAAATTTGAAAGCACTGTCCACAAGGTTCCCTGTAAACTTTGCATATTCAGCCCGTAATCCTAACTGGTAAGAGAATCCACCATATTTTTTTGAATAGGTAGCATAAATGGCGTGAATGTTTTCCGTGTAATCATAATTATTGCTCAGGGGTAATTTTGTTTCGCCAGCATTGTCTACCGAAAAAGCATTGTAATAACTGCTGAATTTATTCTGGTAACTGCGTATGCCTGTTTCAAATTTTGTATCATCTCCCTTGGGGTAAACATAATCTGCCTGGAAAGTAAACTGGTTATTGTGGCTGTTGCCATTATTACGTACATGGGTAGATGGCTTGTAAATTGAACCGTTGGGATCCATAAAATTATTGAGAATGTTGGAATTGTCTGAACGGCTGCCATAATTATAAGTCAGATCCGCAGTTAGTTCCTTACCAGCTTCGGGGAAACTATGTTTGTAATTGACACGGGTACTGTTGCGGTTAAAACCAAAACGGCCTTCACTGAAACGTTCGCCTGTATATTGTTGAATTTTATTACTGTTCAGGTATTCCTGGTTTTGTGTTTCGTTATTGGTAAAACGTCCGGCACCCAGATCCTGGATGACAGAGATGGTATTGCGGTTATCCATAAAAAAATCAACACCAAATCTCAGTGAACGGAAGCGGCGTACCCGATCATTAACACTCAACTGGTTAAAATAATCCTGTGTAATACCATTGCTTCTGTTCTCTCTTTTTGTTTCTCCTTTATTTTTACCACCACCCTGGTTATAACCACCAATAATAAATAGATTTACTTTTCCCTGGCGGAGGTTGAGGTTAAGGTTACCATTTGCAACACTGGGAGAACCAACGGATACAGACGCAATGCCATTTAAACCATTGCGTTTATTCTTTTTCAATACCACATTTATGATACCACCAGATGTAGCTGCATCATATTTGGCAGAAGGATTGGTAATAAGTTCTACTTTCTCAATATTATCAGCGGGTATTTGATCAAGGGTAAGAATCGAAGGCCTTCCATCTACAAATATTTGCGGACTGGCATTGCGCAGTTTCACATTTCCATCAATATCAACAGAAACAGAAGGGATATTTTTCATTACATCTATAGCACTTCCACCAGTGGCAGTCAGACTTTTGGCAACATTAAATGTTTTGCGATCGATGCCCATTTCAAGTGCCGGCGTTTTAGCGGTTACGGTTACATTTTCAAGTTGTTTGACAGCAGGTGTCAACACAATGTTACCCAAATCTTTTTCATATTTTGCAACAGCATTTTTGTTCAAAATAACTGTCTTTACTGTTTGTTTCCGCGGTTCGTAACCAATGGCTGAAATGGCAACCGTAAAACTATCTGCGGATGGAATGTTTGAAAAGCTGAAATCGCCATTTGGTTTGGTAAGCATACCACCTACCAGGCTGTCATTCTTTGCAATAAAAAGTTGTACGGAAGCTGCTTCAACACCTTTTTTGGTTTTTAAATCGGTAAGCTTACCAAATAACCGGGTTGTTTTTATCTGCAGGGCATTGATATCGGCACCACGCTGCGTTTCAGGATCAATTTGCGATTTTGCCTGGGTAATAAAAATGATAATGAACAGGATAGATAAAAAAAATCTCATGTTAAGTATTGGAGTTACCAGTTGCCCTGACAAGAATAATTGGAATTGTCAGAAACTGAAATGATTAATGTCCGGGAAAACAGTTTGTAAGGAAGGTTTGAAAATATGCGCGAATATAATACTTATAGCCAGTGATGAAAAGACCATAGATTACCGTTCATAAAGTTTAGGAAAATTATAAGAATGATATTGCTCTTAGCAGAAAATTGTTGAATACTAACAGGATGAATGACGCCAGCCTGGTTAAACAACATTCAATTTTTAATGGGAAATTAATGTTGGGTGCAATGAATACTATTTGGGTTATATCATAGTTCTGCTGCAGGTGACTGCGTTATTGCTCCAAAATCAAATTGCATTTCATTTAATTTCCGGTAAAGGCCGTTGTGATTCATAAGTTGTGTGTGAGATCCTGATTCAATAACTGTTCCCCGGTCAATTACAATTATTTTATCGGCATTTCGTATCGTGGAAAGGCGGTGTGCAATTACAAAAGAGGTCCGTCCCTTCATCAGATTTTCCAATGCATCCTGCACCAGTTGTTCACTTTCGCTGTCTAATGAAGAAGTGGCCTCATCCAATATTAAAATAGCAGGGTCTTTCAGGATGGCCCTTGCAATAGCTACACGCTGCCTTTGCCCGCCGCTTAATTTAATACCGCGCTCGCCTACAATGGTATCATATTGTTCAGGAAAACGTTCAATAAATTCGTGTGCATTTGCTTTTTTTGCGGCATCTGTAACTTCTGCTTCAGTGGCACCGGGTTTTCCATATACAATATTTTCCCTGATGCTGCCGCCAAATAAAATAACTTCCTGCGGCACCAATGCCATTTGCATGCGCAGTTGTGTAAGCGGAAACATAGCTGCCGGCCTTTCATCAAACAATACTTTACCCGCATCCGGTTCATAAAAATGCAGTAATAACGCAGCAATGGTTGTTTTGCCTGCGCCGCTGGGGCCCACAATAGCAATTTGTTGTCCGTTGGATGCTGACAATGAAAGCTCTTTTAATACCGGTACTTCTTTTCTACCAGGATAACTAAACGACACATGATCAAAACGAACATTGCCATTGAGTTTATATGCGGGTTCAACAATGGTTTGTCCCGCATCAATGGCTTCTCCCTTGCTGCGTAATATTTCTCTTACACTTTGCGTTGCGCCCAATGTTTTTTGCAACTGGCTGAACATATCGGCAAACCCTGCAAATGTGCCGCCTACAAATCCTGAAAAAACAACAAACATAACCAGCAGGCCTACACTAAGCTGCCCGGACTGTATTAAACCTGCACCATACCAAATCACAAAAGCAATTGCACCAAACACGCTGAAGATCATAAAAGAAACAAAGGCTCCACGGTAACGTGCATTGGAAATGGCTGTATCAACTACTGCATATACACTTTTAATATACCGGCCAATTTCATAAAATTCTGTTGTAAAAGCCTTCACGACCGTAATACCATGAAAAGTTTCCTGCACAATGGTGCCACTTTCTGCCAGCTGATCCTGCGCCTTGCGTGCTTTTTTGCGAATGCGTTTACCAAAGATTACCGCCAGTACAGCAATAACCGGTACCACAGAAAGCATTACCAGGGCCAGCCTGGGACTTATAAGAAAAATAAAGACCAGCCCGATGATTAAAGTAAAAATACCACGTAAGAATTCGGCCAGCGTAAAAGAAATGGCATCCTGTATTTGCGACAAGTCTGAGGATATACGGTTACTTAATTCTCCCACTCTTTTTTCTGAAAAAAATGACATGGGCATACTTAACAATTTGCTGTAAACATCCCTCCGCATATCTGCCAATGATTTTTCTCCCACTTCTGTCAGCAGGTACACACGCAGGTAAGAAAATATAGTTTGAATGGTAAGCTGTATAAAAATCAGCAACAGGGTAGTGTTTAGGCTCCAGTGAATATTTTTAAGACTGAAGCCTTTCAGTACGCCTGTACCGCCTCCGCTTATAATATTATTGCCTGCACCCGGAGATGCGGCATCGATCATCTTTCCTAAAAATAATGGAAACAAGCTGGTAGTAAATGCAGACAATGCAATAAAGACCAGGCTTAAAATAAATTTGCTCTTATATGGTTTCAGATAAGAAAAAAGCACCAGCGCTTCCCGCAGATTTTCTTTGGATATTTTTGCTTTCGGTGTTTCGTCCTTTTGTTTTCCGTTGCTGTTAAAGCTATTTCCGCGGGCCATGATATATTATGATGTTTTATTTTTTCGCCAGGACTTTAAAGAAAAGGGGAATGATGTTCAGGAAGCAGGAATGATCCTGGTAAAGGTAGTATTTATAAAAAGAGGTAACAGCATTTATTGCTGTCACCTCTTTAATGTGACATTTAAGCCAATCAGCTGATTGCTATTTCCTGTTTCTCTGTTTCTTTTCCAGCAATAATGGGCATACTCACCTGTAAAACACCATCCACATATCTGGCACTGATGTTTGCTGTGTCAACGCTTTCATCAAGCGTAAATGTTCTTTCAAATCCACCGCGGCTGTATTCACGCAATATCCAGTCCGGGCGTGCAAATCCTTCAGGTGCTGTATAAGAAATGATCAACTCATTCCCTTTTACATCCAGGTGAAAATGTTCTTTGATGCGCCCGGGCGCAAATAACAGCATTTCATAACTGCTGTCTGTTTTGTACACATTTACTGCGGCCCTCTGCTGAGAACGGTAAAGCGGATGCCGGCTCCTGCCTCCGTAATGATTGCCTTTTGCGGCATAAGACTGATTGTAGTCCATCTTCGTTACTTTTTAAGTGAATAACAATATTGTTATAAAAAGATAGACGGATGAGGATACATTATATTTTAAGCGCAGTAAATTTTTACCAGGATGATATTAGTCGTGGTGGTTAATTGGGGTAAAAATTTATTTTTCACTGTCCATAACTCTAAATAACATTCTATAGAGTTAATGCATTTCTAACATTACTGGCTAAAGCTTCTGGCCATAAAAGAATCCGTTATACATACAAAAAACCGCGAAGACAGCATTATGGTCATTGCAAATACTTACGCGGCAATTTATTTTTTAGGCGGTAAATCAAACGCTACAGCATTGTGTTCAAAATGACCATTGTGTGACCCATCGCAAAAAGGTTTGTTTTTAGAAAGGCCGCAACGGCAAAACGACACAATTTCTCTTCCCTGTAAATTATATACAGCACCTGCTTTATCCACTACTTCAAAATCACCTTCTATTCTTAATGAACCATTGCTGTTAACTGTAATTTTTGTTTTTGACATTATATTAATTTTTAATTTCTAAAAGCTGTTCTTTTAATCCTGGTGAAGCTATTTTTATAATTATTGTTCCTGGTTTTTGCATTGATTGTATATAAGCCAGTAATTTTCCATGCAAAGTTTTGCGCTTATTGGACTTATAGTCTTCATGACTTATTGAACTGCCGCTTTCAAGCCCCAATAATGTTGCAGGCCCTTCTATACTGATGGTGACTTCATTTTCTGCGTTGTACACAGTGGTGCCATTTTTATCTGCAATATTAATTTCAATATGGATCAGTTGTTTTTTGCTTTTATCAAAAGAATTTTTATCTGCAACGGCTTTAATAGCATAAGGTTCATCCGCCGTTTTTAATGTATAATGAGTTACCTCGTTGCCTTTTTTATATCCTTTCACCAGCAACTCGCCGGGTTGATAAGTAATTACCCATGAAAGTATTTTTTCCTTTGTATCTGCTACTATCATTTTCCCAAGAGACTGTCCATTCAGAAATAATTCTGCTTCATCGCAATTTGTAAAACAATTTACCCGTACGCTATCGCCCTGGTTATAGTTCCATACCGGTGCAGCATTTCTTCCACCTCTCCTGTTACTGCTATTTTTAGCTATTGCAGATGTGCCTGCATAAATCATAGGTTCGTCTGTCCACAAGCTCTGCCTGAAATAATATTCTGCCTTTTTAAATCCTGCCATATCAATCAATCCTGCTTCCGAACTTCTGGATGGCCATTGGCGGGCTTCTCCCAGGTAATCGATGCCTGTCCAGAGATATTGCGCAGAGATATAATCATTGTCTGCAACCGGCGTCCACGCATTTAATCCCTGGCCATTCTCACTGCCATACATAATGCGCCCCGGGTATTTTTTATGATCATCGGGATAGCGAAATTCCTGGTAGTTATAGCCAACCACATCCAGTGCATCAGGGAAAGTGGTTTCATTTGACATTACAACACCGGCCAATGCTGCTGTTACAGGCCGCGTTGTGTCATTTTCTTTAACTACCTGAACAAGATGTTTGGCGATTTCTCCCATGCGGCTTGCAGGAGGATGATCAGGCAAAAAACCTTTGCCATATATCTGCGGGTTATTTCCGGTGTTTAATACTTCATGCGTGTAAGGGTCATTGGGATAGTCAATTTCATTGCCAATGCTCCATAAAATAACAGACGGATGATTGCGGCTTCGTAAAACCATATCTCTCAAATCACGATCGGCCCATTCTTTAAAATATTCATGGTAACCATCCTGGCCCGGTTTTCCAACATTCCAGCCTTTTATCCATTTATTTTTTCCCAGCTCCCATTCATCAAATGCTTCATCCATTACCAGTAATCCCATACTATCACACAGGTCGTATAAATAATCTGCATGCGGGTTGTGGCTCATGCGTACTGAATTACAGCCGCCCTGCTTCAGAATATGCAACCTTCTTTCCCAAACTTCCCGGGGAACGGCCACACCCAAAGCGCCTGCATCATCATGAATACATACGCCTTTGATCTTGAGGTTTTCTCCATTAAGAAAAAATCCTTTGTCTGCATCAAATTTTATTTGCCTGAAACCAACATCCTGCACATCATCATCAATTTTTTTCCCGCCACTATATACATCAGTTTTTAAAGTATATAATGCAGGCTGCTCTATTGACCAGCGTACAGGTTTTGTAACAGTCATATCAATACTGGCTTTACTGTTTTTTCCTGCAGAAGTTTTTATTGTCTGCTCCGATTGGGCAACCTGCATTCCTTTATTATTAAGTAACCTGCATTTTATAATTACTTCAGCAGCGGCGTAAGAATTATTGGTAAGCGATACCAATATTTTTGCCAGTGCTTTTTCTCCGGTAATTACGGGAGTTGAAAAACCTACGCCCCATAAATCAATACTAACCGGGTCTTTTGCAATAAGATAAACATTGCGGTAAATACCGGAACCTGTATACCATCTTGAGTCTGCAAATTCAGTATGATCTGCTTTAACTGCAATAATGTTCTTACCGGTTTTATTCAAATATTTGGTAAGCTCATATTGAAAAGGCGTCCAGCCATTGGGTCTTTTTCCCAGGTAATGCCCGTTGATCCACACCTCGCTGTTTTTATAGACACCGTCAAAATACAGGTAAATATTTTTTGACCGCATGCCCGGAAGAACTTCAAATGTTTTACGGTACCACCCGATGCCAGCGGGCAGGTAGGCAGTAGCGCTGGCCCATTGCTCATCAAAAGGTCCTTCAATACTCCAGTCGTGCGGAAGATTTATTTGCCTCCATGCATTATCGTTAAAAGATATTTTATCTGCACCGGTAATATCTCCTTTATAAAATTTCCAGTTATCATTAAATAAAGCCACCTGGCGTACCTGTTGTGTAAATGCATTGCAGCCAATAAAAAGAATTATTAATAAAAGAGCAAGCCGTTTGCAATTAATTATTACTGGCATATCCTATAATTTAGTGAAGCAATAATACGTTTAAAATGCAATTCGCCACTGTTTAAGTGTATTTGCTGATTATTTGCACAAACAACAGCGCTATATTTTCATTTTGGCAGAATGATTTTTATATTTGACAGACAAACCCTTTTATGACCCAACAACGATTTAGATTCGGAGAAGGAAAAATCAGTGGCTATATCTCTATTTTCCTGGGCCTGCTTTCTTTCCTGGCTGTTTTTTGTTTCATGTTTCCGGAATGGCTTACGTCACCTGAATTCAGGGAAGTGTATACCGGCAAATCAATGGCTATATTATTAACCGCTACTATTATTGCATCTTTCTTTTTTGCATTACTTAGCTTCCTGCTGAGTAAAAGAAAACACTGGGCATTAATTGGGTTATTGCTTTGCACGGTAACCATTGTTATGGGAGGATTTAATGTACAGGGCAGGGCAGTAGATAAAACCGCCTGGCATTTGGGGCTTGACTGGATGCTGCTTGATCTTTTATTGATGGCGGTGATTTTTATTCCTATTGAAATGGTATTTCCAAAAAATCTCAAGCAGAGTAAATTTCATGAGGAGTGGCGAACGGATCTGCTATATTTTGTTATCAGCCATTTGTTCATCCAGTTTTTTGGGGCCATCAGCCAGCAACCGGCCAAAGTATTTTTTGGATGGATAGGATTGGGTGGATTGCACCTTTGGGTACAGCAACTGCCATTTATAATTGAATTGATTTTTGCTTTCGTAGTAACGGATTTATTTCAGTACTGGGCACACCGTTTCTTTCATAGCCACCATTATCTCTGGCGCTTTCACTCCGTGCATCATTCCACTATAAATATGGACTGGCTGGCGGGCTCACGTACCCATTTTGTAGACATCTTTGTTACCAGGGCAATGGCATTTATTCCACTGTATGTATTTGGTTTTTCAACCATTACTTTTAATACATACATTGTTTTTATGGCCATACATGCGGTACTCATTCACGCCAATACACGTATTAATTTTGGATTTTTAAAGTATATCATTGCTACGCCGCAGTACCATCACTGGCATCATTGTGAAGACCCAAAATACTACGCTAAAAATTTCGCTACCATATTTCCATTTATTGATAAAATATTCGGCACTTATTATTTACCAGGCAAAGAATGGCCTGCAGGTACGGGATTGCACGAGGCTTATTATCCAAAAGGGTACTTAAAACAAATGGTTTATCCTTTCACCAAGAGCCCTTTTGACAGTGATCTTAAGATGGAAGAAAGGGCAAAACGATAATACCTTCAGGCTGTAGTGTCATGTGGTGGTTTTTACCCAATAAACCACTAATGTTTTGTGGAATCTTTCTTCATCATGGTAGTATCATTATTCTTTGAATAGGCAGTATCCGCAAGAGAAGGATTTGTTGCGCTGCTGTTATCTGGCGGAGGTATTATAGTTGCAGAACTGTCGGTACTGGTTGATGAGCCACCATTATTGTTACCACAGGCAGTAACAAACAGAACACTTAGCGCCAGCGCGGCAATAAAATTTAGTTTTTTCATGATTATTTATTTTGGGTATATGTTCAAAAAAATCATGCCAGCAAACATGGTTGGGCAATGACTAATGGCTTTTTAATACCTCTGGCTTATATTTTTAAACTGGTATCCTGACAATATCAATTTAGTATAATATAAATTTGAACATGAAACAACAGGTTACCTTATTTGCAATTTGTTGCATTTTTTACCCGTCATTCTTATCTGCACAAAAAAGCGGGGTTGCTTTAATTGATAAACAGGCCACAACTGCTACAAAAGCATTGTGTCACCACTTGAATGATTTATCAGGTAAACATATTTTATTTGGACATCAGCATGCCACAGAATATGGGCATGGCTGGCAGGGCGATGAAGATCGTTCAGATGTAAAATCCGTTACGGGTTCCCATCCTGCGGTGATAGGTGCTGATTTTAGCGGCATGGCCAATAGTAACCTGCCGGATAGTATAATAGGGAAAGTAAAAAAGTCATTGCAGAAAAGTATTGCAGCCACTTACAACAGGGGTGGAGTAACAACAGTGGCCTGGCATTTTTCAAATCCGCTATCCGGGGGTGGTTTCAACTGGAACGATTCTGTTTCAGTGCCCGCTGTGCGCTATTTAATTCCGGGTGGAAGCAGTCACGAAAAATATAAAAGTATCCTGAAAATAATAGGAGACTTTGCTAAAACCGTGAAGGGTAATGACGGACAACTGGTGCCGATGATCTTCCGGCCTTATCATGAATTTGATGGCGACTGGTTCTGGTGGGGAAGATCGCATTGCAGTAAAGAAGAGTTTATCAGCCTCTGGCGTTTTACTGTTGCTTATTTGAGGGACAGCCTGCAGGTTCATAATTTCATTTATGCGTTTTCACCGGATTGTAAATTTAATTCTGAGGAAGAATATCTTGACCGTTATCCCGGAAACGAATGGGTAGATCTGCTGGGGATGGATGATTATGCAGATTTTGGCCGCAACGGCAAATATGATACTACCGCGGGCATACAGAAATTAAAAATAGTAAGTGCCTGCGCACAAAAAAATCATAAGCTCGCTGCTTTTACAGAAACAGGCCTTGAATCAATACCCAATGCGGCGTGGTGGACTGCTGTATTATTAAAAGCTGTGAAAACGACTTCGCTAAAACTTTGTTATGTACTGGTGTGGCGCAATGATACCCGCAGTCCTACGCATTTCTATGCGCCTTTTCCTGGACAATTAAGTGCCCCGGATTTTATGCTTTTTTATAATGATCCTTACACCTGGTTTGAAAAAGATCTGCCCAAAATGTATAAGTAGCAAAGGTTCAGTTGTTCTGTGTGCCCCAAAGTTTATTAAATTGTTTATTCAATTTTTAACTAACAGGCATTGCTCCGGAACCTACCATCCTATTCCATAATCTTCTCCATGGTTACTGCTGCCACCCCATAGGCTGCCATGCTTCCAGTCAATATATATTGCATTAATGGGGCCACTGCTGCGGTCTTCAAAAGTAAGTGTGTAACCCATCTGTTTTAAATCTTTACGAATCCAGTCGGGCGTACCACTTTGTAACATAATACTTCCCGGCTTTGGCTGCCTGTCAGCATTTTTTTCTCCGCCCAATGATAGCCACAACTGATTGCTGTTGAAATTAGCTGCTTCAGTAGCTTCCTGTACAGTCATACCAAACTCTGTCATATTTAGAAAGAATTGGAGCAGGTTTTGATCCTGTGTATCGCCGCCCTGCACACCAAAACATAAAAATGGCTTGCCATCTTTGAGGGCAAGCGTAGGGGTAAGTGTTACCCGTGGTCTTTTACCGGGCTCTATTACATTAAAAGGATTGAGGGAGGCATCCAGGACAAAACTTTGCAGCCGCTGGCTCATACCAACACCGGTGTGCCCTGCAATACAAGCCGGCAACCATCCGCCGCTGGGCGTAACACTTACTACCCATCCA
>JBDSOC010000047.1:0-18258 GCA_039915085.1 Chitinophagaceae bacterium | reverse complement strand
AAAACAGGCTTAATAAGTATATCACCCACCGTAAAAGGTTCTTCGTCTATCGGGTTTAATGTAATTTCCGGCAACCCCGGGTATTTGGTGTCTGCAAATGCATAAGGGAATTCGCGTATAATAACTTCCTGGGTTATTTCATTGGCATAAATATTCATTGGCCTGCCCGAAAAGAAATTGAATGCACGCACATCATCCAGTCCGGCTACATGATCTTTATGCGGATGCGTAAATAAAATAGCATCCAGGTGTTTAACTCCGGCCCTCAGCATCTGGTACCTGAAATCCGGGCCCGCATCTACTGCCAGTGTGGTAGTTGCCGACTGAACAAGAATACTGCAGCGCAACCTTTTGTCTTTGGGATCAGAGGAATGACACACTTCACAGGGACATGCAATCATCGGTACCCCGCTGCTGGTGCCTGTACCAAGTAATGTTATAGTGAGTGGAGGGTAAGACAACTTGTTTTATGTGTTGGATGTTAGGTCCTGTGTGACGGCAACAAATGCAGGCTGCCAATTATTTTTCTTCCTCTTCAAATTTAGCCAATACTTCTTTATACGTTTTTTTTGCTTCCGGAGACAACAAACCGGGGGAGACAGAGAGTTGTGGTATAATATCAACCAGCGTGTTTATCCGGCCTTCCATCTGAAGGAATTTATTTAAGACCACCACCTTGCGTTCTTCCAGTATGCAATAACCGCTTTGAAAATTTCCCCGCTCGTACCTTATCACATAGCCTGTTTCATCCAGTATCTTCTCTATTTTATCAAGTGCCGCCTGGTTGTATTTCATAATCTTTATTTCTGAATGGAATTTATGCAGTTACAAAAATAGTTGCCCATCCATGTATGTATTACAAATGCCGGCTTTGTTTTTCCACAAAGAATCAATACTGGTCCACGTTATTTCACGCAAACAGGCAAAGCATAGTACAAAGATGCAAAGAGGTCCCGGTATGTTCTGAGGTGTTCCTTTGCTTTCTTTGCGGGAAACAGCACGGAATGAAGTGAAACCTGTTACCGGCTGGTCATCCTTATCACCGGCACAATCATCTCTTCCAGGCTTACGCCCCCATGCTGAAAGGTGTTCCGGTAGTAATTTACATAATAATTATAGTTATTGGGATAACACAGAAAGCCGTCTTCCTTGGCAAAAATAAAAGAAGAATTTACGGTGGGTACTGGCAAACCCGCTTCTTTAGGGTCGCGGAAAGCAAGTACTTCTTTAGGTTCATAGTTGAGGTTGCGCCCATGTTTGTAGCGCAGGTTGGTGGTGGTCTGTTTATCGCCAATTACCTTATTGGGCGTTTTTACCCTTACTGTACCATGGTCAGTGGCCAGTACAATATTGATTTTTTTATCGGCTATTTTTTTAAGAGCCTGGTGCAACGGTGAATGCTCAAACCAGCTTTTTGTTAAAGAGCGGTAACTCATTTCATCGCTGGCCAGTTCTTTCAGCACTTCCATTTCTGTTCTTGCATGGCTGAGCATGTCTACAAAATTGTACACTATTACATTCAAATCATTACCCAGCAGGTTATGTATATTGTTTACCAACTCCTGGCCGGCATGGTTGTTTACTATTTTGGTATACGATGTTTTAATATTATCTTTTTTTAATCTTTTCAGCTGGCCGCGTAAAAAATCTTCTTCATATAAATTTTTACCACCTTCTTCCTCATCATTTTTCCATTGATTGGGAAACTGTTTTTCGATGTCTAACGGCATCAGGCCGGCGAAAATGGCATTGCGGCAATATTGTGTAGCAGTAGGCAGTATGCTGTAAAAAGTTTCTTCTTCAATAATGCGAAAACTCTCCGAAAAAATAGGCTGAATGGCTTTCCACTGATCAAAACGCAGGTTATCAATTAAAATAAAAAAAGTAGGTACCCCTTTTTCAATTGCCGGAAAAACCTTCTGCTGCATCAGGGTATGGCTCATCACAGGTGCTGCATTTGTTTTTGGGTTTACCCATGACAGATAATTTCTCGATATAAACTTAAAGAACTCGGTATTGGCTTCCTGTTTCTGCGATTGAAAGACTTCCATCATTTCAGGACTGTCGCTCTTGCCCATTTCAAGTTCCCAGTATACAAGCTTTTTATAGATATCCATCCATTCATTGTAATCGGGATTGCTGTTCAATGCCATAAATAAATGACGGAACTGCTGCTGGTAGGCCGAAGTCGTTTTTTCTGCCACCAGTCTTTTATTATCCAATATTTTTTTAAGGCTTAGCCAAACCTGGTTTGGGTTTACAGGTTTAATGAGGTAATCACTTATCTGGCTGCCGATGGCTTCATCCATGATGTTCTCCGTCTCATTTTTTGTAATCAGTACAACGGGCACCTGCTGGTTCACTTCTTTTATTTTCGCGATTGTTTCAAGGCCGGTAATGCCGGGCATAGACTCATCCAGTAACACCACATCTACCAGGTGCTCTTTCACATAATCAATGGCATCAAAACCATTGGTAAGCGTATGAACTATGTATCCTTTATTTTCTAAAAATAATTTCTGCGATTGCAAACTTTCTATCTCATCATCTACCCAGAGTATTGTTGCTACGGCCATGTGTTGTTTCTTTTAAGATTCGTTTGTAATGGATTAAGTTACCTCTTTTCAAGCGGCAGGCAAGAAAACCGCGAACGCTCAAACCTCCTGGCGCGCAGCTTCTTCTCAAACAAATGTAATTTATCTAATCAGCCTTTGTACTTTTGCACGCTGCATGGATTGGTTGATTTAACAAATAAACAACAGTAATGGCTTCATCCTCAAGAAAAATAATTAATGACCCTGTATATGGCTTTATTACAATCGATCATCCCCTGTTGTTGCAGGTTATTGCCCATCCATATTACCAACGTCTGCGGCGTGTTCATCAGATGGCATTTGCATCATTGGTTTATCCGGGCGCAGTGCATTCACGGCTTCATCATTCTTTAGGTGCCTATCACCTGATGTGTTGTGCATTAACTGAACTGAAAAGTAAGGGTATTGAAATAACACCTGAAGAAGAACTGGGTGCAAAGATTGCCATTCTTTTACACGATATAGGTCATGGTCCTTTTTCTCATGCACTGGAATACCAGTTGCTTGAAAATGTTCATCATGAAGATCTTTCTTTGCTAATTATGCATCATCTTAATGCAGAACTGGATGGTAAACTGGAGACTGCCATTCAAATATTTACTGATACTTATCACAAACCATTTCTCCACCAGCTCATCAGCGGGCAACTGGATGTAGACAGGATGGATTATCTTACCAGGGATAGTTTTTTTTCCGGTGTGTCAGAAGGTGCAATAGGATATGATCGTATCTTAAAAATGCTGACCGTGGAAGGGAGTGAGTTGATGGTGGAAGAAAAAGGGATCTACACCATAGAGAAATTCCTGGTATCGCGCAGACTGATGTACTGGCAGGTATACCTGCACAAAACAGTTGTGAGTGCAGAGAAAACGGTGGTGCGTATTATGGAAAGAGCAAAAGAACTGATCAGTAAAGGCGCCATAATACATGCGTCTACACCAGGTTTTGATTTTTTTCTGCAACATCCGGAAGCAAGTAATGCTATCAGCGAACACCTGGATAAGTTTTGCATGATGGATGATTATGATGTGCTGAGTACCATTAAAAACTGGATGTTTTATCCTGATACCATTTTATCGCTTTTATGCCGCAGCCTGGTTGAACGACGCTTACTAAAAGTTAAATTTCAGCAGGAACCATTTGAAGCGGGATATATTAAAACGCTGCGGAATAATATTTGCAGCAAGTTGAATATTACGGAAGCAGAAGCAGCTTACCTGGTATTTACCGGCGAGGCGACCAATACTACCTATGACCCTACAGAAGAACACATCAATATACTATTTAAAGATGGAAGTATAAAAGACATATCAAAAGTTGACAATGCATTGATACAACACAATCTCAGCCGCCCGATGAAAAAATTTTATATTTGTCATTACAGCTATTAGACTGTAGCTGCTTAGCTATTGGCAAAAACCATTTAATTAAACACCATGACTTTTACTGCTGCACAAATAGCGATACTTATCAATGGCAAAACTGAAGGCGATGCCAGCGTGCAGGTAGCCTCATTTGGCAAAATTGAAGAAGCAGGAGCAGGTCAGTTGGCTTTTTTAGCCAATCCCAAATACGAAGATTATCTGTACAGCACTGCTGCTTCTGTAATTATCATTAATGAAACACAGGAATTAAAACAACCTGTTACCGCAACACTCATACGGGTTCCGGATGCTTATACCGCTTTTGCTACCCTGCTTTCCAAATACCAGGAAATAGTTTCGCAACAAATGGTGGGCATACAGGAGCCTTCTTATATTGCTAAAACCGCTAAACTGGGTGACAAAATTTTTGTTGCTGCACTGGCTTACCTGGGTGAAAATGTTATTATAGGCAATAACGTAAAAATATTTCCGCATGTTTTTTTAGGAGATAATGTGAGCGTGGGTGACAATACAATTCTACATGCGGGTGTAAAAATTTACCACGATTGCGTATTGGGTAAAAACATAACCGTTCATGCAGGCACCGTTATTGGCAGCGATGGATTTGGTTTTGCACCACAGACTGATGGAAGTTTTATAAAAGTACCGCAGATTGGAAACGTGGTTATTGAAGATCACGTAGAAATTGGCGCAAACACAACTATAGACAGGGCAACAATTGGTTCTACCATTATAAGAAGGGGTGCCAAATTGGATAACCTGATACAGGTAGCCCATAATGTAGAAATTGGTAATTCGAGTGTTATAGCGGCGCAGGCAGGTATCAGTGGTAGTACCAAGATAGGCAATGGCGTTATGATTGGCGGACAGGCAGGCATTGCTGGTCATTTACAACTGGCAGATGGTTCCAAAGTAAATGCCCAGGCCGGTCTGGGTAAATCATTAAAGGCCAATATGGCCGTTACCGGCTCTCCTGCATACAATTATAACCAGGCCATACGTGCACAGGCAATGGCACGCAATCTTCCTGAAATAGAAAAAAGATTACAGGAACTTGAATTGCTGGTAAAACAATTAATGGCGGAAAAGATAAATGTATAAGAAACTATTAACTGTTAGCTCCCTGTACTTAAGTTCCAGGCTCTCCTTCAGTGGCCGGGGGGGTTAAATCCTCAATAGATCTTGCTCCTGCTGTACCTGGTTTACTAAACCCTGACTATACCAGCAAATTTTATGGGTATGATATTTTAAAACTGGAAACAGGAAAGAGAGATTGTTTATAGGCACTTACCAGAATGTGGCTTATTCGCGTAACAATAAAATGGCAGTGCTTTTACCGCAGCAAAAAATAGAGATGTTTACAGCTGATTTTGTAACCGGCCTGCAAACAAAAATTCCATTGGAAAATTCACTGGTAAACAAAGCCATTGCTTATTACCAAATGGCGGGCTATTTGTTTAAGAAGAATTTGTATAAGAATTGAGCCTTTGCAATTATCAGGATCGATGGCTGGTAATCAGCCCATCGCCATTTACTGCTATCTTTTTTTCTGCCTGCAGGAATTCAATCACCTGCCAGGTTTTTTCTTTTTTAACATCTTTTAATTGGTGCAGCAATACTGCTGAAGTTACAGGTCCATTGGCCAGTATCTTTTCAATGCGTTTTTGTATAAAGGCAAATGCTTCAGGGGTTAAATTTGTTTTTTTTAATTGCAGGCAGTTATCACAAACGCCACAGGGCTGAATATCATCATCACCGAAATAATTGCCGGTAATAACACTGCGGCAATCCTTTCTGTTTTCAGCATACCGGATAAATTGATTGAGTCTTTCTTCATACTGCGCTTTTCTTTTTTTATAATTTACCTGGTTAATGGTAAGGTCTTCGCTTTTTACGCGCGGCTGCAGTAAATACAATTGTGGATTTTCTTTCTGTGCATTATAGTTTATAATATGAAACCGGTTCAATTCATGCAGCCCTTGTTTTATTTCCACCACTTCTTTTTTAAGCCAGCCCGCCAATTGTTTTTCATATATGGCAACAGGCATATCAAAAATCCCTTCATAAGAACGCAGTAACAGTTTAATCAGGGGTTCCAGCAGGGGTTGTTCTTTTTCAAACTGGTATAAGGTTTCTTTATTGCAAATAAATTGAATTCTGGCTGTAACAAACACCTGCTCATTAAAACTCATAAAGCCTTCCTGTTCCAGCACTTTTAAAACATTCATCACTTCATAAGCCGGCAGGTTAAATTTCTTTATGAAGCCGCCAATATCAAAATCATAATAATTTCCTTCTCCGCTTCCAGCAGGCAATTGCAGGTAGTTGGCTACTGCCTGGTAAACATTGCGTATGGTTCCAATACCGGGGAAACGCAATTGTGCCTGTTTGTTTAATTCCTCAATCTCGTCTGGTTGATACAGCAATACAGCATAGGATTTCTTTTTGTCCCTGCCTGCGCGGCCAGCCTCCTGGTAATAATTTTCAAGGCAATCCGGCATATCAAAATGCACAACCGTTCTTACATCCGGTTTGTCAATGCCCATACCAAATGCATTGGTACAAACAATAGTGCGGACTGTATTATTAATCCACGCTTCCTGTCTTTTGTTTCTTTCATCTGCAGTTAAGCCTGCATGGTAGTAATCTGCATTCACCTGGTAAGTCTGCAACTGCTCAGCAATTTCTTTTGTACGACGCCTGCTTCTGCAATACACAATGCTGCTGCCGTTTACATTGTTTAGTACCTCAACCAGTTTATTGATTTTTGAATCTGCTTTAAAAACACTGTAGGAGAGATTGGGCCTCGCAAAAGGCTGACGAAATACTAAATGATTTTTACCAAACTGTAGTTTTTCACAGATATCATTTTGCACTTCTGGTGTAGCGGATGCTGTTAACGCCAGTATAGGTATGCCGGGCAATTCTTCGCGCAGCAAAGCAATGCGCAGGTATGGTGGCCTGAAATCATATCCCCATTGCGAAATACAATGAGCTTCATCAACAGCAACCAGGTTTACGTTCAGCGCCGGTAAATATTCTTTAAAAAGATTTGTCTCTAAACGTTCAGGAGATACATATAAAAATTTACAGTTGCTTTCGCAGGCGGTTTTCAGGGTATTGATCACTTCATATCTTTTCATACCTGAATAAATAGCAAAAGCGGTGATGCCCTTCTTGCGCAGAGCTTCTGTCTGGTCTTTCATTAAAGCTATCAGCGGACTGATAACAAGACAGAGTCCTTCTTTAACAAGGGCAGGCACCTGGTAGCAAAGTGATTTGCCGCCGCCAGTAGGCATTAATGCCAGTGTATCGTATCCTGAGAGAACAGATTGAATGATATCTTCCTGCAATGGACGGAATGTATCAAACCCCCAGTGTTGCTGAAGAATTGTGGTGAGTGACGAGTGGTGAGTGGCGAGTGGTGAGTCGCCAGATATTATAGCTGGATCATGACCATTGTGGTCCGGATCACCTGGTGTTATTTTTGATTTTTGAGCGTTATCAAACATTTGCTTGTGCCTTCATTTTTGATAGCATTTGAAAAGTTTTTATTCCCCTGAAACTTTAAAAATATACAATTTGGCATGCGATAATTCTAAAAACATAGTAATAAGGTTTTATACAAAATACGGATTTAAAATTCCCGGATCCACTCGCGTCTCATTTCTCACGATTGAAGATTGACGGTTACACTACTTTCTTCACAAACAGCCTCACTGAATTAACAGCCAGTACCACATCACTCAATCCCATAATTAATGCCGCTGCGGCGGGAACAAATAAACCAAATGCTGCAAACGGAATGGCAATAATATTATAAAAGAATGCCCAGAAAAGATTTTGTTTAATGGTAATCAATGTATGTTTTCCCAGGCCCAGTGCTTCGGGTAATTTTTGCAATCCATTGTTCATCAAAACTACATCTGCGGTTTGCATAGCCACCTGTGATGCATCGCTCATGGAAATACCAATGGTGGCTTTTGCCAGCGCAGGCGCATCATTAATGCCGTCGCCCACCATAGCAGTGGGAGCTAATTTGTTTAACTCTTCTACTTTTAATAATTTTTGTTCAGGACTCTGTTCCGCAATTATTTCATCAATACCCAATTGATCACCCAGCAATTTTGTTTTAGCAAATTTATCGCCGCTTAGTAAATAAGTTTTAATACCCTTGTTTTTAAAATAGGTAATGATGCTTTTTGCTTCCGGTCTTATTTCATCTTTTACATCTATCCAGCCCAGCAAGACATTGTTCTTTATAATATAGACATTATGTGTATCATCTGTTGTAAGTGCTGCTGCTATTTTATAAGAACCTGCCATATATGTTTCACCCGCTTTCGTAAGGCCGTTCATACCCATTCCTTTTATTTCTTCTATTTTTTGCCAGCGTGTTTCCTGTTTTATTTTCCAGTCGTTACTGATGCACTGTGCGATAGGATGGTTGGAATATTTTTCCAATGAAAAAGCGATGCGTTTAAATTCATTTTCATCAATATCATTATTTGTCAGCTGCCAGTTGTCAATAATAAACTTGCCGGTTGTAAGTGTACCTGTTTTATCGAATACAATCTGTTGTATGGTTTTAAAAGCCTCCAGGCTTTTGGCATTGCGGAACAAAATGCCATTCCTGGCGGCTCTACCCAGGCCTACCGCAATGGCGGCAGGTGTTGCAAGTCCCATAGCGCAGGGGCAGGCAATTACTAAAACCGCAATACTGCGCATTAAAGAAGGGGCAAACTGGTGAAGGATAAAATAATTAATAATAAAAGTAAGTAAGGCGATGCCCAGTACAACCGGCACAAAGATGGCGCTTATCTTATCTGCCATTTCCTGCACAGGTGGTTTATCGCCCTGTGCTTTTTTTACCAGGTTTATGATATTTGCCAGTACAGAATGGCTGGCTGCTGCCGTAACCTGCGCTTTAACAGTTCCATCAATCAATAAGCTTCCGCCAATTAATTTATCCTTTGCATGTTTGGTAAGTGGAAGGCTTTCTCCTGTAATGATCGCTTCATTTACCGTTGCATCGCCCCATAAAATTTTGGAATCGGCCGGTACCTGCTCCCCTGATTTTATAAGGATCAGATCTCCCTCTTTCAATTGATCATTTGGTAAAGGAAAAATCACTTCCTGGTGCTGATCATCAAATGCAATCATATTAGCCATTACCTGCTGACTTTTAGCCAGTTTGTTTAAAGCGCGTTGTGTAGTTGCTACAGAAACATCTTCGAGATAGTTACCCAAAAAAACGAGGGTTATAATAGTAGCGGCTGTTTCATAAAACAAATAATTTTCGCCCAGGTTAAAAATGGTGCCTGCAAGGCTGTAAGCAAATGCTGCGGTGGCACCCAATGCAATTAAAACATTCATATTGGGTATGCCGTTCACCAAACCCTTTAAAGCGCTTCGGCCAAAAAAATTCATGCCCACAATATAAACGGGTAAGCAAAGTGCCAGTTGCAGCCAGGGATTCATTAACCAATGAATATGCACTGGAAGCATATGCAGCATCAGTACCAGTGTAAACGGTAAGCATATCAGCAAGTAGCGAAGAAATTTATTCATACTTTTTTTACCGGTATGAACAACTGCATCGCCTGCCAGCACTTTATAACCTAAATCGCTGATACCTTTTTTCAGGACGTCTTCAGAAACTTTGCTGCCATTTTTTTCGAACAATACTTCCCCGCTAACAGGATTTACCTTTACCTCCTGCATGCCTTGTTTTTTAAGATAAGAAGAAATAGTAAGGGCGCAATTGGCACAATCCATGCCTTCTACCTTCCAGTTAATTTGTTCCAGTATCTCATTTTCATTTCCCACTGTATGTTCGTTTTTTGTACCTGCAAATTTACAGAATCGTAAGGCGGCTGCCTTGCTAAATATGAAATAATAACTATACATGGTTGCAAAAAGAGAAGTAGTAAGTGGCGGGTTGGTGAAGGCAGGAGGTTTGAGGCGTAAGATAAAGAGTGGGTCTGCTTTATTACCTCTCTTGCCTCTGTGGTAAAAAAATTACATTTGCAGCTAATCGTAATTTAACTATGGCAGAATGGGAATTTACACTGAATAATTTACCGGCAGCGGCTGCTGATTTTTTGCAACGCTTTAAAGGCCGCAAAGTGTTTGCTTTTTATGGAAAGATGGGTGCTGGTAAAACAACTTTTATACATGCCATTTGTGATCAAATGAAAATAACCAGTACGGTAAGCAGCCCCACTTTTTCCATTATTAATGAATATGGTTATACCGGAGGTATTGTATATCACATCGATCTTTACCGTTTGAAAGATGAAGAGGAAGTAATAAGAGCGGGTGTGGAAGACTGTTTATACAGCGGTAATACCTGTTTGGTAGAATGGCCGGAGCGTGCTGTTGGTATATTTCCGACTGATACAGTACATGTTTACCTTGATGCTGCTGATGAACAAACACGGCTTATGAGGGTAGAAGATAAATAAGTATATTTGGCGGCTGGCAACATGGCTGCGTAGCCAGTTGGATGCCTTCCATTATACGGGTGGCAGTTATTTATAGCGACTAATTTTTTGCCATATGAGTGAATGATGAAGATCAAATTAATTAACAATTATCCGATCACAAAAACATTATAGCCACTACAACCACATTGCATGTCTCAGCCAAAGCCACTTATCAGCACTTCGTTCAGTTTTGAAACCCTTGAAGAGAAATTAGATGTTAAACCCAAAGGCTCTGAACTGGTAATAGGCATACCAAAAGAAACTGCTTTTCAGGAAAACAGAATTGCATTAACACCCGATGCGGTGGGCGTTCTGGTAAGTAATGGGCACCATGTAATTATAGAACACAATGCAGGCGATGCTTCTCATTACCGCGATAAAGATTATGCGGAAGCCGGTGGCAAAATTGTATATGATAAAACAGAAGTATACCGTGCCCCTTTACTGGTCAAAAGCGCCCCGGTAATAGAAGAAGATCTTCCTTTTTTACAGCCCGGCCAGGTTATTATTTCGCCCATTCATTTAAGTGTACTCAAATCTGAGATACTGGAGAAGATGATGGAAAAGAAAATAACCGCCATTTCATTTGAAAATTTAAAAGACGACAGCGATTCATATCCCATTGTGCGCAGCATGAGCGAGATTGCGGGAAGTGCGGTTATGCTGATAGCAGGTCAGTACCTCGGTTCTGCCAACCATGGAAAAGGTGTATTGCTGGGAGGCATTTCAGGAATACCGCCAACCAAAGTAATTATTATTGGTGCCGGCATTGTAGGTGAGTTTGCCGCAAGGGCTGCCCTGGCATTAGGGGCTTCTGTAAAAGTATTTGATAACAGTGTGTACCGTTTAAAACGCCTGCAGAACAATATTGGTCAGCGTATGTGGACCAGCGTTATAGAACCGCGCATTCTTGCCAAACAATTAAAAACCTGCGAAGTAGCAGTAGGTGCCCTTGGTTCGGACAGTGGCCGTACGCCATTGATTGTAACTGAAGAAATGGTGAGCAATATGCGGCCGGGCAGTGTGATCATTGACGTTAGTATAGACCGCGGCGGTTGTTTTGAAACGTCTGAGATTACCACACATGAACATCCCATCTATATGAAATACGGGGTGATACATTATTGTGTACCCAATATTCCCTCCGGCTTTGCACGCACTGCCTCACAGGCCATCAGCAATGTATTAATGCCTTTATTACTGGAAGCCGGTGATGAAGGTGGTTTTGAAAACCTGGTATGGCACCAGGTACACCTGCGCAGCGGCATATATTTGTTTAAAGGTGCGCTTACCAATTTTTACCTCAGCCAGCGGTTTGATTTAAAATATACCGATTTGAATTTGCTGATAGCCAGCCAGCGGTAGCGCCAATTTACAACTGTTATTGCTTTCTTAAAAAATAGTCATCGCCGTTAAAGGCTGGAATTAATTTCTATACTTGCATGTATTTTACTTCCAGCCATAACCTTAACTATCGCTATGTTTAAGAACTACCTGAAAATTGCCTGGCGAAACCTGCTGAAAAATAAAAGCTTTTCCTTCATAAATATCTTTGGCCTCTCCATCGGCATTGCAGCATGCATGATTATTTTTTTATATGTACAAAATGAGTTGACCTTTGATCAATACAATACCAAAGCGCTCAGAATTGTGCGGGTAAGCACCATCGTTCACGCACCGGAATCTGATATCAATCTGGCTACGGGTCCAGGACCTTTGGCAGATATTTTAAAACGCGATTATCCTGAGGTAGAATTAGCCGTTCGGCTGGAAACTGCTCCCCAGGAAATAAAAGTGAAGGGCGATGTTTTTAAAGAAGAAGCCTTCTATAAAACGGATCAGAGCATTTTTTCAATTTTTGATTTTGATTTCCTGGAAGGCACAGCAACAGGCGCTCTGAACAAACCGCAATCGGTTGTTCTTACCAGTACCATTGCAAGAAAATATTTCGGCAACAATACGGCATTGGGAAAAACGATGGTTTGTAGTAATCAAAATTTAATTGTATCAGCTGTCGTAAAAGACAGGCCCGCCAATTCAGACATACACATTGATGCATTGCTTTCTGCAGACTTTTCAAAGACCGCTACCTGGGGAGATTTTGACCCTTACATATTTATTTTATTCAAGGATAAGCCTCTACTACACGAATTTGAACAAAAGCTTTTGGTAGTTACAAAAAAGTATATTGACCCGTTATTAAATACGGATGGGTCTAAAGGATACAGCGCTGAATTTGAGCTGGAGCCATTGGCTGAGGCACATTTCAGTAAAGGTAAATTTATGGATACTCCAAAAGGAAACAGGCAGTTTAGTTATATTTTTTCTTTACTGGCGCTTTTTATATTAGTTATTGCCCTGCTTAATTATATTAATTTATCAACAGCTAAATCCTTGGAGCGGGCAAAGGAAGTAGGAATCAGGAAAGTAAGCGGTGCAAGGCCGTTTCAATTGATCCGCCAGTTTTTGTTCGAATCATTTTTACTGGTTGCCATTGCCTGGATATTTGCAATCGGGATGGTTTTTTTGGGACTTCCTTTTTTTAATAATTTATTACAAACAAAATTAGCTGTCAACTGGGTGCAAACTATTTTATTTATGGGGATTGTTTTTTTAGCAACACTTTTGCTGGCCGGTTTATATCCCGCTTTTGTATTGTCTTCCTTCAGCTCGGTTAAAGTATTAAAAGGCAGCTGGCGGCGTAATGTGAAAGGCGTGCTGTTTAGCAAAACAGTTACTATTACCCAGTTTGCCATTGCAGCTGCACTGATAATGGGTACTATTGTTATTTACCAGCAGTTAAAATATATTGAACAAAAAGATCTGGGTTTTAATAAAGAACAATTACTGAATATTTACCTGCCACGCGATTCCGTTTACCGGCATACCGTGAAAATTTTTCAGCAGGAGTTGCGCATGCGGTCCGAGATAACAGATATTACCATTGGTAGTGGTATGACAGAGAGCGGGATGACGATTGGCAGTACTTTTACTTCTGCTAATGGGAAAAAAAGGGAACTGATGTTTAATTATTATTCTATTGATCATCGGTTTTTGCCTGTATTTCAAATAAAGTTGCTGGAAGGAAGGAATTTATCGGATAGCCTTTCTACAGACAGGAATGAATCATTCCTGGTAAATGAAGCTTTGGTAAAGACCATGGGCTGGCAATCGGGTTTGGGTAAGGAGTTAGAGGGCTTTGGGCATAAGGGAAGAATAGTAGGGGTTGTTAAAAATTTCTATTATAAATCTTTGCATAATATGGTAGAGCCTTTGGTAATGGTTTGGAATAATAATCCCATCAATACAACTACACTTAAAATCAACCCAGGTAATTTACCTGTTGTAAAAGCAATTTATCATAAGAACTTTCCTTCTATGGCGTTTGACTATGCTTTCTTCAATGAAATGGTAGGCAAGCAATACCAGCAGGACAAAATAAACATGTCTTTATTTAATAATTTTACAATCCTTGCCATTTTTGTTTCCTGTCTTGGGTTGTATGGATTGGTGGGGTTGATTACTTTTCAAAGGAAAAAAGAAATCAGTATTCGTAAAGTACTGGGCGCTTCTTTGGCACAATTGCTTTCTTTAATGACAAAATATTTTATTAAACTGCTGCTGGTTTCACTTGGCATAGCCTTGCCCATAGCGGGTTTAGTAATGAATAAATGGCTGGCTTCATATGCATATCACATTCAGTTAAACTTGTGGATGTTTTTAATTCCGGCTTTGTTTATCCTTATCATTGCCATTGTAGTTATCAGCAAAGAAATAATTTATACCGCATTGGCCAACCCCGTAAAAAGTTTGAAGGTAGAATAGCCCTAAAATAGGGTAACTTGAATTTATTAATAACCAGCCAGTGATAAGTAATGGTGGATTGTGGGATTGAAGGATTTTTGTGATTTACAGGATGCAGACCCGTTTACATTTCTTTCCATCATCTCCGCGAAGGCTGTTTCTTTCCTCCGTGAAAGCTTTTTTGCCTCTGTGGTAAAATTAACGTGTCACATTGCCAGTATTTTCAAACAAATAAATGGATAATACTTACTATCTCAATCTATTTCAAAAAACGGCCGACCAGCTTGACAAAAAATTGCTTGGTAAAAAGCAAATAGAAGTTGCCACTGGTATTGTTCTTGAATCTGTTTTTCTGAAACTGTATAAAATAAAATGGGCAAATCCCTCTCCTAATCCATTAACATCGCCTTCAAGAATATTTTTTTCAGTTTGGATAAATGATAAAACTATCGGGGAAAGTAAGATCTTTTATAATATTCATGCACTCAAGCTGCGCCAACTAAAAGGCTATTCAATTACAAGCCGGCAGTTAGCAACTGATTTCAGGAAAAAATTTAAATCAGTACAAAAAGAATGGCCAAATGTAAGTGTTGATTATGGTCCGCTTACTTTGATGGAAGGCTGGGTAAAGTTAAACGACGCTATCATTCAAAAGGATATTTTGAAATTGGCTAAACAGTTTTTGGAGATGGAGTATATGATTGACGAGTTGATGGAGAAAAATAAAAAATAGACTATTTATTTATATTCCAGCATGTTAATCTTCTCCTTACAAAACCCATACTCTGCTTCATCATTACTGCTTACTATAACCAGGCGATCTTTGCAGCAGGCATTGATCAGATGCTGGTACAGCGCAATGCCGGTGCTGTCTAAGTTGGTACAGGGTTCATCCAATAATACAACCGGCACATCAGAAAAAATGGCCTGCGCCAGTTTCACCCTTTGTTTCATACCCGAAGAATAATAACGGATTTGTTTATTGGCGGCATTATCTAATCCAACCACAGCAATGATTTCTTTAATGGAAAGTGCAGGTAATAAAGGTTTGAATGTTTGATGAAATTGCAGGAACTCTGTTACCGTCATTTCTTCTATTACTTCCAGGTAAGGCGCAGCAATAGATATGTATTGGTAAATATTTTCGGTTGTTGTTGCAGGATTTATGTCTGACGCATTGTGTCTGACGTCTGGCGATTCACCACCCATTATCAGCTTCCCCTCGCTCAAACCTATCGCTCCCCCAATAGCCTGCAGCAAGGTAGATTTGCCCGAACCGTTGGGTCCAACAATTGCATAACTATTCCCGGTATTAAATGTGTAATTGAAATGGCGGAAGATCCAGTCGCGGTTGAAACGTTTGCCGGCATCAGATAGCGATATCGTCATCGGTACTGCCTTTTGTGTAACGCTTAATAATACCGCGGTTGCTTTCACGTATAAAAGTTACTATTTCATCGCGCTCATCGGAAGCGGCGAATTCTTCTTCCAGGTATTCAAGTGCCTGGCTGGTATTCATGCCCTTATTATAAATAATACGGTATATCTCAAGAATATGATTGATTTTATCTACTGTAAACCCGCGGCGTTTCAAACCAACAGAATTTACGCCGGCATAACTTAAAGGCACGCGGCCTGCTTTTATATAAGGAGGTACATCTTTACCTACCAGTGAACCGCCGCTTACAAAAGAATGCTGGCCAATCTGAACAAACTGGTGTACGGCGCACATGCCGCCGAGAATAGCCCAATCGCCCATAATAACATGCCCGGCTACCTGTGTATTATTGCTCATAATGCAATTGTTGCCAATGATACAATCATGTGCAATATGGCTATAGGCCATAATCAAACAATTATTTCCAACTTTAGTCACCCAGCGATCTTTAGTAGCCCTGTGTACGGTTACAAATTCGCGAATGGTGGTATTATCCCCTATTTCTACTCTTGTATTCTCTCCTTCAAATTTAAGATCCTGCGGGTCCGCAGCTATTACAGCACCAGGAAAAATCCGGCAATTCTTCCCAATCTTGGCACCTTCCATAATGGTTACATTGCTGCCAATCCAGGTGCCTTCACCCACTTCCACATCCTGGTGAATAACAGTGAAGGGATCAATTTTTACGTTGGTCGCCAGCTTTGCATTTGGATGAACGTAGGTATGGGGATGAATCATTGTGTTTAAATTCTTAAGGATTGGTTTATTAGCAGCAATGGACTCATTGCTCCCAACGGGGCTTAGCTTAGCACGATTTGTTTGCTGACTGGGTTTCAATTAAACGATTGAATATGAAAAAATAAGCCCGCTTGTATGCAAAAGTATTAAAAAGCACGAAAGCAGCTAAAACATTAATTAACGCATGTTAGTAACGCGTTCTGCTGCTTCCTGTTGCCTAAGGTATACTTCGTTTTTGTTTAATATTTGTTAAGGCTGAAAAGCGGTAATTTTCACATATCAACCGGCTAACTTCTTTTTACCAGTTGCGCCACAAGGTCCGCTTCCGTTGCAATTTTATTGCCAATATAAACAGTACCATGCATTTCGCAGATACCACGTCTTACTGGTGATATCAGTTCCATTTTTAGAATCATCGTATCTCCGGGCACCACTTTTTGTTTGAACTTACAATTGTCAATCTTTAAAAAATAAGTGTCATAATCACCGGGCGGCATAGCATTCATGCAGAGAATGCCACCGGTTTGCGCCAATGCCTCTACCTGCAAAACACCGGGCATTACCGGGTTCCCCGGAAAATGACCCAGGAAATGCTGTTCATTAAAAGTAACGTTCTTGATTCCTACAATATGTTTATCTGTAAGTTCAATAATTTTATCAACCAGCAGAAAAGGATAGCGGTGAGGCAATTTTTTTTCTATTTGCTGCACATTGTACAACGGCGGCTGATTGGGATTATATACAGGGATATCCTTAGTGTGTTTATTCTTTTTAATGTATTGCTTTATTTTTTTTGCAAAATCTACATTGGTAGAATGGCCGGGCCGGTGAGCTATGATATGACCTTTAATGGGATAACCAATAAGTGCCAGATCGCCAATTACGTCCAGCAATTTATGACGGGCGGGTTCATTGGGATAGCGTAATTCCAGGTTATTCAGGTAGCCTTCACTTTTCACTTCAATTTTATCCCTGCCAAATACTTTTGCCAGCCTGTCCATTTCCTCTGCAGTTACCGGCTTGTCTACCACCACAATGGCATTGTTTATATTACCGCCTTTAATCAGGTTGTGCTCAAGCAGTAATTCCAGTTCATGTAAAAAGCAAAAAGTACGGCAGGGGGCGATTTCTGTTTTAAAATCTGCCATGCTTTTTAAACCGGCATGTTGTGTGCCCAGCACGGGGCTATTGAAATCAATCAGCGTAGTAATCTTGTAATCCATTGCCGGCATAGCTACCATCTCTACTCTTTTTACCTCATCGTAATGTGTAATATTGGTGTCAATGGTATACCAGGCTTTGGCAGCATCCTGCTCTATAACCCCGGCATCTTCTATTATTTCTACAAAAGGGGCTGAACTTCCATCAATAATAGGCATTTCCGGGCCGTTTATTTCAATCAGGCAATTATCAACCCCCATACCTACCAGGGCAGCCAGCACATGCTCAACCGTACTAATTTTAGCGCCGTTTTCTTCTAAAGTGGTACCGCGGGAAACATCGGTCACAAGATCACAATCTGCTTT
The DNA here is from genome assembly GCA_039915085.1 of Chitinophagaceae bacterium. Taxonomy (GTDB): domain Bacteria; phylum Bacteroidota; class Bacteroidia; order Chitinophagales; family Chitinophagaceae; genus JACMLD01. The sequence continues at coordinate 285 of JBDSOC010000047.1, read as the reverse complement.
AATAATAGGCTGGCCGGGCATATCAATACGCTGAAACTGGTAACCAAAGCCAGGATTAGCGGGTTTTAGTGTCATATCTGCATTAATGCCTGTGTGCAGGCCGGTACCGGAAATACTTACTGCTGATCTTAGAGTATGCTGTTTATCGGGGTTGAAATTTAGATCCATGAATCAAAAATAGATTTTAATAATTTCCTGATTGATTATTCTGCTGCAATTAAAATTGGCGCAAAGATAATTATTCAGGATTTAATAGATTTGGTAAGATTCATTTATGTTCTGTGC
>JBDSOC010000033.1:0-8701 GCA_039915085.1 Chitinophagaceae bacterium | reverse complement strand
GCCCATACTTTTCTTCAATAAGTAAAAAAGAATTTCTCAGAATTAAAACCGGGAATGGCGCCTTGTAATGTAAAAACAAATCTTTTAATTCCAGCCAGTATGCCAGTTCGCCGCCACCGCCAATAAAAGCAATATTTGGTAAAATTATTTCCTGGTAAAGCCCACGCAAAATTACATTCGGGCTAAAGCGTTCCGGAAATTGAGAAAGCTCATTTATTAATTCTTCTTTTGTAAAAACAATATCAGTATCATGCACAACAAACTTATCTTTTATTTGCACCATCCTGTTGCGGATACCATCTTTCATATAAAACACATTGATCTCTCTCGGGTGAGCCTGCACTTTATATTTTTCGGATAATTTTTCGGAAGTTATACTTACAATTTCTGAAGGTTTGTTATTAAACAAATCGTCCTCAAAAATTGTATGCATTGTTTTTTTAAGTGCAGCATTATCCGGTAATAAAACAACAAGACCATGATTTTTAAAAAGATGATGTACCAATAAAAAAGTGGCTTGTTCTATTGTTGCATTTTTCTTGAAACAATCTTTTAATACATCTATAATTTCTTTACCATATTTTTCAACAGAAATCCTTCCGGAAATTTGATCAATCAGGCTGATCAAATTATCATCTACTTTCATTCTCCCTACTGCGCCTTTCTGTTTGGTTTCCCATGTATATTTCTTACCATCCACCACCGCATGATTTAGTTCTTCAAGATCCGCGTCTTCGCTGCCCATATAAAAAACCGGAACAAAATTATATTGTGGCAATTGCTCTTTAAATGAAGCCGCCAGCTTTATTACATGCAATATTTTATAAATAAAGTAGAGGGTCCCGGTAAATATTACCGGCTGATGCGCAGTAGTAATGGTAAAAGTATTTTCATCCCCCAATAAACGAATGCTTTGTTTTACAGCATCACTTGAAGGCAAACCGGCATATTGTTTTTCCAGTTCTGTTACCAGTGTATTACGGTGATTGGAAAACTTTTTCCTTTCTTCAATTGCATCTTTGATGCCTTTTAAATCAGTGGCATGTTTATAAAAAGGAAAAATATCTTTTTTTGCCTGCAGGTAGTCTGTGATAATTTTTGAAAAATAACCAGTATCGCTGTATTGTAAACGGGAAGAAGTACAGTTCATAATTGAATAAAAATATACTACACTTTACAAAAAAACAGGTTTTATGTTCGGGCGCTAAGCGGACAAGAAAAAAAAGCGAAAAAGGAATGAGCAGCGCGTAAGAATAATTTTTGCTCTGCAGGGTGTTGAGTGCCTCACTCTTTTATTTTCTTTCAGTCGCTTAGCCTTCTTTTGTCTTTCCTACCCTGATTACCTATTTTAATGTGTATGCTGTTATTGAGTTCTTAAAAAATGTGGGTACATATACGGTCCTGCTTTTGGGGTCGTAACCAATATCTGCCGTATTGCTTTTCTGTTCACGTGTATCTAATAATACCTGCGTTTTACCATCTGCTTTTACATAATAAATAACACCATTCCAGGCTGAAACAAGAAACTCGTTACTAGCTACCTGCTCTATGCCATCGGTAGCAGGCTCCATTCCTTCAGCAATCTTAACTGGTTTTTTATCACTCCCTATTTTCCAAAATGCACCCGCAGCAACTGCATATACATCATTACCAACAGCTAATACGCCGTTTAACCCTTTAAGGTCTTCTGCAAACAATACAAACTTATCCTGATCAAGAGAATAAATCTTGCCTGCTTTAGAATCTGTTACATACACTTTACCATTTTTATCAACAGAAATATCATTGAGCCCCTGTGCACCATCAATGGCTATATTTTTTGCAATGGTGCCTTTTGCAATATCGATCACTGCAACATTATCTACATCAGCAACATATAGATTGTTTTTATACATGCCTATTCCTTTGGGAGCATTTAACCCTTTTACCCAATCAACATTTATTATTTTGCCATCCAGTCCTACCTTACCTATTGATCCTTTACCATCCTTCTCCCATGGCTGACCGTCAATATTAGATACATACAACAGTTTAGCTCCTGCATCAAATAATACAGACTCGGGCACTTTCAGCAACGTATCGGTCTGCCACAATTTTGTAAGCGAATGTTCCTGTGCCATTAAACGCTGAAGCGGTATGCAGCAAAAAAGAATTGCAATGGCAGGTATTAAATTTTTGTACATAGATGAAGTTTTTTAATTATTTATGATGTGGACTGACCCATTATTTATTACTTACAACTTTTAATCAAACCGCTCTACGCTAAATGGTTTTATATCCATACTCGCAGGTTTTTCATTTATTATTTCGCTTACCAGCCTGCCGGTTCCCGCACCTAAACTTAAACCCAGCATGGAATGACCTGTGGCTACCACTACATTCTTCCATTTTTTTATACGTCCAATATAAGGCAAACCATCCGCAGAACAAGGGCGGTACCCGTACCATATTTTCCCCGCATCCGGCATGGGGATATCAAAGTCGGGGAAAAAACGTTTTACCGCATTCAGTATTCCCCGTACGCGGTTCATGCGCGGCGGTGTGCTGGTGGATGTAATTTCCATGGTGCCACCAAACCGAATCTTGTTACCATCCATTGGCGTTACGGCTGTTCTTCCTTCCACCAATATAGCAGGGTGGTTTATTTTGTACGGAGAGTCTTCCAGTGTAATGGAATAACCCCTTCCCGGCATCAACGGTATTTTAGTTTCTAATAATGCAGCTACCTCACGGCTCCATGAACCGGTAGCAATAACAACCGTATCTGCATCATAAACATTTTTACGGGTAACCACTTTTTTAACCGCGCCCTGGTCTTTTTCAAAATTAATGACTTCTTCACCGGCTATTAATTGTACGCCACGATCCTGCAATAAGGTTATCAGGCCTTTCATTAATTTATTGGGATACAAATGCGCATCACACCTGAAATAAATAGCGCCCATTCCATTGATCTTAGTTTGTGGTTCCATTTTACTGAGTTCTGCATAACTCAGCAGATCCACATCTAAACCCAGTTCTTTTCCCTTTTCAACAGTATGCAAAGCATGTTCTGCTACTTTCTCTGTTTGAAAAATTTCCAGCAAACCTTTGTGTTCGTATGAAAAATTAAAAGAAGGTATTTTAGCCCATTGTTCATATTCATGCTGGCTGATAACAGCAATATCTCTTAATGGAACGGCAGCCGCCTCCACTTTTTCGGGTGTAGCGCTGCGCATAAATTTTAAGCCCCAGTCTAACAGTGCCCCGTTTAAACGCGGTTGCACATAAAATGGACTTTTTGAATCAAACATCCATTTCAATCCCTGTTTTACAATACCCGGTGTTGCCATGGGTATAAAATGGCTGGGACAAACATAACCAGCATTCCCATAAGAGCAATTATTCAAAAAATCTTCTTTGTCCAGTACTGTTACCTCCCAGCCTGCCTGGTTTAAATAATATGCCGAGCTGAGACCAACAATTCCTCCCCCGATTACAATTGCTTTCATCAAAATGATTTTTATCGGTGCAAATATAGCTGAGAGCAGTGAGCTTTTAGCTGTGAGCCTTACCCGTTCATTTCCGGAATTAAACCACAGAGGCACAGGACGTATGCACGGAGGTAAATGATCGTTGCGGAACATTCTTTACCTCCCGTGAAAAAAACTCATTTTCAACAGCGGTAAACGGTTTGATCGAAGTCAGTTTCCGCAGAAACCTGTGCTTAATTTGCTAACTTTATTACAAGATTGTCAGTTATATGCAAGCCTACGGTAAAATATTATTGATTGCCATGCCCATTTTTCTTTTACTGGTTTTGTTTGAAAAATGGTGGGGTTGGCGCAAAGGAAACGATACTGTCCGCAATATGGACATGATCAGCAGCCTGGGATCTGGTGTTACCAATGTTACCAAAGATGTACTGGGGTTGAGCCTGGCCGTCATTTCTTACCAATGGATGGTTACCCATATGGCCCTGGTGCATATTCAGTCTTCATTCTGGGTTTACCTGGTGGCTTTTATTGCACTTGATTTTGCCGGCTACTGGACACACCGCGTACAGCATACAGTTAATTTTTTCTGGAATGGTCATATTATTCACCATAGCAGCGAGGAATTTAATCTTGCCTGCGCCCTGCGCCAGAGCATTTCAGCCATCACTAAATTATTTATTATTTTTTTATTGCCGGCTGCATTGCTGGGCGTGCCTGCAAAAGTGATTGGTATTGTGGCACCGCTGCATTTGTTTGCACAATTCTGGTACCATACACAGCATATTAATAAAATGGGCTGGCTGGAAAAAATTATTGTAACGCCCTCCCACCATCGTGTTCATCATGCCATCAATAAAGAATACCTGGATAAGAATTATGGGCAGATCTTTATTTTCTGGGATAAATTCTTTGGCTCCTACCAGGAAGAATTGCCCAATGTAAAACCCGTTTATGGTATTACAAGACCGGTGCGCACCTGGAATCCCATTAAAATAAATTTTGTTCATGTCTGGCTGTTAATGAAAGATGCCTGGTATGCACAAAGCTGGAAAGACAAATTGCGCATCTGGTTTATGCCAACAGGCTGGCGTCCCGCAGATGTTATAACAACTAACCCGCTCTATAAAATTGATGATGTATATAATTTTGATAAATACGCAGCTACCAGTGCTGCCACTGGTTTTGTTGCGTGGACATGGGCGCAGATGATATTTTTGTTATTATTTGTAAGCTACCTGTTTGGCAATATCGCCACTATTGGAAGTCCGGCAATGTTTGTTTATGGTGGATTTATTTTTTTGTTTGTATATGCACTTTCTGAATTGATGGATGGTAACCGTTTTGCAATAGCCTGGGAAATTGCAAAAGCGCTGTTGGGTATTGGCATATTGTATAATACCGGCGACTGGTTTGGGGCAAGCAACTTGTTTGGATTGATAAAATATACACTGCTTGCTTATTTTATTGTATCAGTTGCTATTACAGGATGGTTTGTTTCTAAAAGTAACAATACATCGCAGACTGCTTCGCTTTCTGTGTAATTGTGTCTGTTAATCATCAACCTCAACAGCACCATAATAAAAACGCTGATATATTATTTTTTCGTTTTTCCATTGCTGCACAAAAGCTTCCGCAAATTTCTTTTTACCAGCTTTTTTGCTGTTAAATTTTACTGACATTTCGCCCATTACTTTTTGTTGGTTTTCATCAATAATGATAGAAGAGATCAGCAGGTTAAAACTATATACTCCTTCAATACTGGCTTTTTCCAATTCCAATAATTTGTTTTTTCCCTGTACAGGTGCTTCGTTATTTTCAACCTGTACTATTTCATCATCATAAAACCGGGTGATAACGGCGATGGAATCGCCGATTTCAATCATTACTTTATATTCAGTGACAAGATCTGAAAGTTTCATCTGATTAATTATATTGAAATCCGCTGGCTACCGTACCATGGCAGCCTGTCAATATCCATTCACTACTTACCATCCCCAACTGGCTCTTTCGTCACCTCATTATTCACGGTTCGCCAAATCCCCAGCGGATTTTCATTTTTTAATTCTTCAGGTAATAAATGATTGCCCCAGTTTTGAAATGCTACCGGTCTTGCAAACCGTTTAATACCATCTGCCCCTACTGAAGTAAACCGTGCATCAGTTGTTGCCGGGAAAGGGCCACCATGCTGCATACTCAGGCATACTTCAACACCTGTTGGTACGTTGTTTAAGATAAAACGGCCACAAATATTTTTCACTTCTTCTACCAGTTCATTATTACCGGTGATATCATTGTCGGTAGCCATTAAGGTAGCGGTTAATTGTCCCTCCAGGTGTTTTACCACTTCAATCATTTCCTGCATATCACTACAGCGTATTACAATTGAATAAGGGCCAAATACTTCCTGGTGCAACACCGGGTTGTTTAAAAATGCTTTCCCACTGGCTGATGCAATGGTGGGAACTCCTTCATTCTCTTTTACCTGAACTGCCGGTTCAGTAATAGTAAGTACACCTTCCTGCGCAAGTGCAGCAGTCTTTTTTTCTGCAAATGCTTTTGCAATACCAGGGTGCAGCATTTTGCCCGGTACTGTTTGTTGTATTTCATTTCCCAATAAAGAAATAAATTGTTGCAATGCATTGCTTTCAATGCCTATAATAAGCCCGGGATTGGTACAAAACTGCCCCACTCCCAATGTGATAGAACCTGCATACATTTTTGCAATATCAGCGCTCGACTGATTTAATTTTTCCGGCAATAAAAACACAGGATTGATGCTACCCATTTCCGCAAATACAGGTATAGGTTCTTTTCGCTGGTTTCCCCATTCAAATAACTGTTTGCCGCCGGAAGTAGATCCTGTAAAACCAACTGCTTTTGTATAAGTGTGTGTAACCAGCGCCTTGCCTGTTTCAAACCCACTGCCATGTACATGCGCAAATATACCTTTGGGCATATTGCAGAAGGCAGCGGCTTTTAAAATGGCGCCTGCAACTATTTCAGATGTTTGAGCATGTGCGGGATGCGCTTTTACTATTACAGGGCAACCTGCTGCAAAGGCGCAGGCTGTGTCTCCGCCAGCAGTGGAATAGGCAAAAGGAAAATTACTTGCGCCAAATACTACTACAGGCCCCAGCGGCACCAGCATCTTCCTGATATCTGGTTTAGGAGGTGTTTTATCAGGTATAGCGGTATCAATTCTGGCCTCCAGCCATTCTCCTTTCTCACATGCGTCTGCATAGCTGTTCATCTGAAATATTGTTCTTGCGCGTTCACCCCGTAACCTTGCTTCGGGAAGATTGGTTTCTTCCATAGCTGTTTTTATCAGTGCATCACCAGCGTTTTCCAATTCAACAGCAATGGCATGCATAAAACCCGCTCTTTGTTTCAGTGATAATTTCCTGTATTGATGAAAAGCCTCCCAGGCCTGAGACATAATGGTATCAATTTCCTGTTTGGTAGCGTCTGTAAACATGTATAAAGTTTTATGGTACCCATCACCGGTAACGATGAGCCAGATTATAAAATATAGGGATGCCAAAATTAATGAAGATTAACTGCAAATGTTCCGGCAAAATCTCTTACCACCCGCTCTTTTTTACCCGGTTACGCATACTATATAACGCACTAAGCTGTTCAGGCCTTCACAGGCATAGCTTTTGTTTACTTAGATCATGTTCCGTTAAATAAATAATACTTTTATGAAATCCATGCTATTAATTTCTTTGATTTTCACTGCAATCAGTTTGCCTGTCCTGGCACAAAAAGATACTTTACCACCTCCGTACGCTACCAAATCTTCCATGAACTTCAGTAATGTAGTGGGCTGGGATAAAGATGAAAAACCAGTTGCGCCTCCGGGATTTACTGTTACATTATATGCAGATGGTTTTGATAATCCGCGCTGGCTCTGCCAAACACCCAATGGTGATGTGCTGGTAGCCGAATCCAATGGCGAACATACACTGATACAAAAAATTGGTGCACCCCTGGTAGGTGCCGATAAGGCCAATAATTTACATAAAAGCGCCAACAGGATTACCATTTTAAGAGATGCCGACCATGATGGCAAGCCGGAAATAAAACAACCTTTTATTACAAAGGGACTGGATGCACCTTTTGGCATGATGGTATTAGGAAACTATCTCTATGTGGCCAACCAAAGTTCATTGATACGTTTTCCTTACCAGCACGGAGATTTGGCTATGACGGCTAAACCTGATAAAATAATTGAATTGCCAGCAGGAGAAGTCAACAGGCATTGGGCGAGAAATATTATTGCCAGCAGGGACAGCAGCAAAATTTATATTGGCGTAGGTTCAGGAGACAATGCCGGCGAGAAAGGCCTGGATAAAGAGATCAACCGGGCATGCATACTCGAAATAAAACCTGATGGTACTGGCCTGCGGGTTTATGCGGGTGGTCTCAGGAACCCGGTAGGCATGGGCTGGGCGCCAGGCACCAATGTATTGTTTGCTGCCGTTAATGAGAGAGATGAACTGGGAGATGACCTGGTACCCGATTACCTGACCAGCATAAAAGAAAATGGTTTTTATGGATGGCCATATTCTTATTTTGGTAACCATGTTGATCCGCGTGTAAAAGAAAAGCGGCCCGACCTGGTAAAAAAAGCCATCGTACCGGATGTACCTTTAGGTGCGCACACTGCTTCGCTTGGACTGGCTTTTTATACGGGTAGCGCCTTCCCTTCAAAATACCAAAATGGGGCATTTATTGCACAGCATGGTTCATGGAACAGGTCAGTACTGGCCGGGTATAAGGTAATTTTTGTTCCTTTTAAGAATGGTAAGCCTGCAGGTGAACCCGAAGACTTTCTAACCGGTTTTGTAAAAGATTTGGAGCACGAAAAAGTGCATGGCCGGCCCGTTTGCGTACTGATGCTGGCAGATGGATCCTTATTGTTAACCGATGATACCAGTAATAAAATCTGGCGAATAGCATATAATAAATAGTCAAGCCTCAAAAAGTCTTAAATCTTTGCTGGCACGGGTTATTCTTTCCTATTGGATTTAAACAAATACCGGTTTATTAAAGAATGGGTATGATATCTTGCAAAATCATATTTTCAAATTTGTCTTTTGGTACTTTTTTTATGGAAAAAAAGTACCGAAAAAAAGCCAGTCGAAATCGAAAACAGCCCGATTTCGACACAGTTCCTTGATTAAGCTGCTGTACTACTGTGACTTCAACTCCACCAATCCTAC
>JBDSOC010000205.1:0-12281 GCA_039915085.1 Chitinophagaceae bacterium | reverse complement strand
CAGTGTGGGCATGCGTGGTGACGGCGATAAACCAATGAGTCGCCAAACAGCCACCGCCTTGCTGGAAAGAATTGTAAAAGATCAGCGGCAGATTATTGAAGATGTTACACATAAGCCCGCTGCGGAAACACCCCAGCTATGGGCGCTGTATAAAGAAGTGCAGGATTATTATGATAAAGGTATGCGTGTGCCCGATGACGTTACCTTATTATTGTGCGATGATAACTGGGGCAACCTGCGCAAATTGCCTGCGGTTAATGCTGCACCAAGAAAAGGTGGTTATGGCATTTATTATCATTTTGATTATGTGGGTGATCCAAGAAATTATAAATGGCTCAATACAAATCCAATTCCGCGCGTGTGGGAGCAAATGCACCTGGCCTATGAACACCATGTAAAAGATATCTGGATTGTAAACGTGGGCGATATCAAGCCGATGGAATTTCCAATTTCATTTTTTCTGGATTATGCATGGAACCCGGACAGGATTGACGCGGCAGATATAAAATCATATACAGAGAAATGGTGCGCAGCACAGTTTGGAAAAGCGCATGCAAATGAAATAGCAGACATCATTGCTGCATATGCCAAATACAATGGCCGCCGCAAACCAGAATTATTGAATGAAAATACCTATAGCCTTACTAATTATGGCGAAGCACAACGGGTGACAATGGAATACGATCAATTGTTAAAAAGGGCAGAAAAAATAAATGATGTATTGCCCGCCGAATACAAAGACGCTTATTTTCAACTGGTATTGCACCCGGTAAAAGCCTGCGCCAATTTGCAGGATCTGTATACCGCGGTGGCAGAGAACCAGCGGGCTGCATCAAATGGTTATCCGTATGCTAATAAGTTTGCAGACAAGGCCAAACAATTCTATCAAAACGATTCATTGATAACTTTGCAATACCATACCATTGCAAATGGTAAATGGAACCATATGATGAGCCAGACGCATATTGGCTATACATACTGGCAGCAACCCAATATTCAAAAAATGCCGGTGGTGAAATACCTAACTACTGACTCCGCTGTACAACATGATGAAAAAATTGTTACGGAAACAAACATCACGGAGACTGAATGCGACGAAACTGGCAAAGGCAATGTTTTTAATGAGAGGGATGGTTACGTATCAATAGAGGCTGCACATTATACAAAAGCCATTAACAGCAATGGTATTACCTGGAAAATATTGCCGGACCTGGGCCGCACCGGATCTGCCGTTACGCCGTTTCCTGTTACTGCTGCTAATCAAACACCCGGTGGAACCGCGCCGCAACTGCAATATGAAATCTGTGTAGCTGGTTCGGGTACCGTAAAACTGCAGGCCTATTTTTCTCCAACTTTAAATTTTAATAATGATGAAGGATTGAAATATGCTGTTTCCATAGATGATGAAGCGCCGCAGATTGTTGTGTTGAATAAAGAAGACAACCAGCAAAAAATATGGGCAAAGTGGGTAGCAGACAATATCATTATTAAAACAACAACACATACTATTTCTAAAGCCAATCAGCATGTTCTGAGATACTGGATGGTAAGCCCGGCAGTTGTGTTGCAGAAATTAGTCATCGACCTTGGCGGCGTAAAAGAGAGTTATCTTGGCCCGCCGGAAACAAGGCGCCAGTAAGATTACCACAGTTTTTAAAAACTACGGTAATCTCCGTCGCGCTGATGATTTTTCAGCAACGGCAATATTAAATTATTAACCAAATAAATACCAACCATGCAATTCAGCATTCCGAAGACATTACTGCTAACAGGCATCGTCGCCGCAGTTGGTATTTCCATCAACTGCAATAATGCAGCAACCAATGATATAACTGATAAAAAAGATACGGCTGATGCAGCTACGCCAGCAAAAAAAGAACCCATTTCGCAGCCACTGGTCACTCATATTTATACGGCTGATCCTTCAGCACATGTATTCAATGGCAAAATTTATATTTATCCCTCTCATGATACAGCCACCAGCACGCTGAAGAACGATAACGGTGATCATTTCAATATGATGGATTATCATATTCTTTCCATGGATTCAGTTGGCGGCCATGTAACTGATCATGGTGTAGCACTTGATATAAAAAATATTCCCTGGGCAGGCCGGCAGTTATGGGCGCCCGATGCGGCTTTTGCCAACAATATATATTATCTCTATTTTCCCGTAAAAGATAAACACGATATTTTTCATATCGGCGTTGCTACCAGTACAAAACCGGAAGGACCTTTTACTGCTGAAGCTAAGCCCATCCCGGGAAGTTATAGCATCGACCCCTGTGTATTTAAAGATGATGATGGCAAATTTTATATGTACTTCGGTGGTATCTGGGGCGGGCAACTTCAAAGATGGAACAACAATAAATATGATTCAGCAGGCAGGCTTCGTCAGCCCGGGGAGCAGGCTATTTTGCCAAGGGTAGCAAAACTGGATGCAGGCATGAAAGGTTTTGCGGAACCAATAAAGGAAATTAAAATCCTTGATAAAGATGGCAGGCTTTTTACCGAAAAAGACAACGACAAACGTTTTTTTGAAGCCGCCTGGATGCACAAATACAAAGGCAAATATTATTTCTCTTATTCAACCGGCGATACGCATTTTATCAATTATGCTACGGGTAACAATCCATATGGACCGTTTACCTACCAGGGCGTTGTGTTGAATCCTGTTGATGGCTGGACCAACCACCAATCCATTATAGAAGTGAAAGATAAATGGTATATATTTTATCACGATGTACAGCTTTCAGGTAAAACACATCTGCGCAACGTAAAAGTTACGGAGTTGAAGTACAATGACGATGGAACCATACAGCCCATTACTGCATATAAATAAGATCATAAGTATAGTTGACAAAAATATAACATGATTTTTTTTTCGATTGTATTGTTGAAATATATACTGAACTTAATTTTTAAACCAAACTGGTATGCGAACATTATTATTAATATTGTCTTTTGCAATTACTTTTTCTTTGAATGCGCAGAATGCCGTTCCCGTTTCTGCAGGAAAGGCGATTGGTCTTTTTGAAGACCATGGTGATGTGGGTAATCCGGCCATGCACGGAAATGTTACTTACAATGCTGAAAGACAGGAATACCTGATGGAGGGTGCAGGAAGTAATATGTGGAAAGGGATTGATCAGTTTCATTTTTTATGGAAGAAAATAAAAGGAGATTTTATTATTACTGCTACTATAAAATTTATTGGAAAAGGTGTTGCTGGTCATAGAAAGATAGGTATTATGGCGAGGGATAAATTAACCACAGGGTCCCGCTATGCCGATGCCTGCTCACACGGTGGTCAGCCATTGCTTACTTCATTACAATACCGTCTTTCTGATGATGATACAACAGGCCAGGTGATAGTATCTTCTACGCATCCAACAGATATACTGTTTCAGCGTACGGGTAATACTTTTAGTTTTTCATCGGCTGTATACGGAGAAAATTATAAAACCGTAACAAAAGAAATGCAATTGAATGAGGAGGTATATGCAGGCCTGTACATTTGTTCACATGTGGATACTGTAATGGAGAGAGCTGTTTTTAGTAATGTTCGCATTATTATACCAGCCGCAAATGATTTCAGGCCATACAAAGATTATATTGGCAGCTGGCTGGAGACAATGGACGTGCAGACAGGCGCCAGGAAATTAGTGCATGCAGACACAGGTTCCATACAGGGACCAAACTGGACAAAGGATGGCAGGACACTTATTTTTAATTCCTCGGCCGGTCTGATGTATAAATTTGACCTGGGTTCCAAATCAGTAACCGGTCTCAATACCGGATCTGCGAAAAATAATAACAATGATCATGTTTTATCATTTGATGGTAAAATGATTGGTCTTAGCAATTATGTGGGAGCCAGCAGAACATCCACCATTTTTATTTTACCGGTGACCGGGTCGGATAATCCTGTTAAAATTACTTCGGAAGATTCTGGACATTCCTATTTTCATTGCTGGTCGCCGGATGCAAAAAAATTGATCTTCACGGGATTCAGGAACAAGCAATACAATATCTGGTCGATAGACATTGCTACAAAAAAAGAAACTCCTTTAACCACACAGCCAACACTGGATGATGGGGCCGAATACAGCCCGGATGGCAAATGGATTTATTTTAATTCTGTACGTACCGGTACCATGAAGATTTGGCGGATGAAGCCAGACGGAAGCAACCAGGAGCAGGTTACTTTCGACGAATACAATGACTGGTTCCCGCATTTTTCGCCAGACGGTAAATGGATAGTGTATCTTTCTTTTCCGCAGGACATTGACCCAACTACCCATCCTTTCTATAAAAAAGTATATATAAAACTGATGCCGTCAACAGGAGGGGTGCCAAAAAATATTGCTTATCTGTACGGTGGACAGGGCACTATCAATGTGCCATCATGGTCGCCTGATAGCAAAAGGATAGCATTTGTAACCAATACGCAATTAAAATAAAATTGTTACGCCACCTGATGTCAAAGAAAGCCCGGATGTTAAAAATAGCCAGCTTCATTTTTTATTGGTTTATACTGGTAAATATGCCTGCTTCTTATGGCCAGTTAAAACTGCCGGCACTGGTTAGGGATAGCATGATTTTACAAAGAGATACCAAATTAAAAATATGGGGATGGGCCGCTAAAGGAGACAAAATAACCGTTCATTTTATTGGTAAAAACTTTAGGTCGGTAGCCGGTACAGATGGCAAATGGCTGGTATGGTTGCCACCTATGAAAGCAGGTGGCCCTTATACCATGAATATTACCGCGGGCAATAAGATTGTATTGAAAGATATATTGATAGGAGATGTCTGGTTATGTTCCGGTCAGTCAAACATGGTGCACCAGATGGAATTGCATAATATTACTTACGCTGATGAAATAGCAAAAGCCAATAACCCGGAGATAAGGCATTTTTATATTCCGTCTCTAACAGATTTGCACGGCCCGCATGATGATTTGCCCACTGGTTACTGGAAATCTGCCAACGCGCAGGATGTAAACCGGTTTTCAGCAATAGCATATTTTTTTGCAAAAAATATTTATGAAAGGTACCATGTTCCCATTGGTTTAATCAATGCAAGTGTTGGCGGTACACCAATAGAAGCCTGGGCAAGCGAAGAAGGACTCAAAGCATTTCCTGCGATCAACAGCACTGTTCAAAAAAATAAAGACACAGCCTATATAAATGGTACTAACCGCAGGGCGATTGCATTCACCATGGATAGGCCAAAGCACCAGGACATGGGACTATTAGCACCAGTAAAATGGTATGACACTGCGTATGTTCCGAAAGGCTGGCATACTATAAATATACCCGGCTACTGGGAAGACCAGGGCATTAAGGATTTGGATGGCGTGGTATGGTACAGGAAAGAAATAGATATACCCGCGTCAATGACAGGAATTCCTGCAAAAGTATTTTTGGGAAGAATTGTAGATGCTGATGCTTTATATGTAAATGGTATACCTGCAGGAACTACCGGGTATCAATACCCGCAACGAAGGTACCAGCTGCGCGCAGGTTTATTGAAACCGGGGAAAAATATTTTTATCATCCGTGTTGTTAATAATGCCGGCAAGGGAGGGTTTGTACCTGATAAACCTTACTATATAACAGCAGGCACACAAAGCATTGATCTGAAAGGATACTGGCAATACAAGGTGGGCGATGCTTTTATGCCCGTGCATAACGAAGTCAGTGCCATTTCTTTTCAAAATCAACCCACTGCTTTATTTAATGCCATGATAGCACCATTGATCAATTACAGTATTAAAGGCATACTGTGGTACCAGGGAGAAAGCAATGCAGGCAGGCCGGAGGAATATGTAAAACTATTGCCGGCGCTGATTGCAGACTGGCGTTATCAGTGGAAGCAGGATACTATTCCCTTTTTATATGTACAGCTTCCCAATTTTATGGAAGCAAATTATTTTCCATCTGAAAGTCAATGGGCGGTAATAAGAGAAGCACAATTGAAAACATTATCAGTACCGGGGACAGGAATGGCTGTTGCCATTGATTTGGGAGAATGGAACGATATTCATCCTGATAATAAAAAAGACGTGGGTATACGTTTGGCCCTGGCTGCAGAAAAAGTTGCGTATGCTGAAAAAGATATCGTTTATTCGGGACCTGTTTACCAGTCAGCAACCATACATGCTGATAAAATAACCATCAGTTTCAGTAATACGGGAACCGGCCTGGTAGCAAATGACGGCCAGGAGCTCAGCCAGTTTGCCATTGCCGGCGTGGATAAAAAATTTGTATGGGCAAACGCAATTATTGAAGGCGATAAAGTAGTAGTTTGGAATGATGCTGTACCCAACCCGGTGTATGCCAGGTATGCCTGGGCCGATAATCCGCAGGGAGCAAATTTATATAACAAGGAAGGATTGCCGGCATCCCCCTTCAGAACGGATAGCGCAAATGCCAGGACAGAATAAACGATAGTAATAACTGGTTTAACAATAAACATCATTTAATGAAAAAATATTTATTATCCCTTTTATTAAGCCCGGCTTTTTTTTCAAATCTTACTGCGCAAAACAATACGCCCTGGAACAATAAGAAAGCTGCGGTAGTGCTTACCTACGATGATGCCGTCAACCAGCATTTGGACAATGCCATTCCTGTTCTAGATTCTTTAGGGTTGAAGGCTACATTTTATATCACGGGTTATTCATCTTCCATCAGGGATAGAATGAATGAGTGGAAAAAGCTCGCTGCAAATGGTCATGAACTGGGTAACCATACCCTGTATCATCCCTGCGTGGGCGGTGTGGGCAGGGAGTGGGTACAGCCAGATTATGATATGAGTAAGTATACCCTGCGGCGTATGGTAGATGAGACCAGGATGAACAATGTTTTCCTGCAGGCATTGGATGGTAAAACCAAAAGAACATTTGCATTTACCTGCGGCGATATGAAAATAGGGGATTCATCATTCATTGGTCTTTTAAAAACTGATTTTGTAGCTGCCAGGGCGGTGCGGGCTGAAATGCATACGATTGATAAGGTTGATTTGTACAATGTGGATTGCTTTTATGTAAACGGTCAGACTGCAGCGCAAATGATTGAATGGGTAAAGAAAGCTGTAGAAACGAAATCGCTGCTGGTCATTTTATTTCACGGGGTAGGGGGCGGCAATTCATTAAATGTGCTGGTACCGGAACACCGGCGGTTTCTCCAATACTTAAAACAAAACGAAAAAGATTGCTGGATAGCGCCGATGATAGAAGTAGCCGAATATGTAAAAAAATATCAATCACATTAAAGATACCAATGCCATGAAAAAAATTACCCTATCGTTTTTTATCAGTTTTATAATTGTATTGCCCGGCCACTCCCAGTTTGGAAGGCTTTCACCTGCAGACAGCATACGCCGCGATAGTATCAACCGTGTTACGCAACAGGATTATAGCCAGATGCTGGGGCAACTGCATATTCAGTCAACTAGGCCCGGACCATCCGGTAATCCGCAGGCGGCCAATGCGGCCAATACAGACGAGTCCAAAATAAATACCTATACACTTCCCGCGCCATTGGTTTTAAAAAACGGCCAACAAGTTGCCAATGCAGCTATGTGGTGGCAAAAAAGAAGACCCGAAATTGTGGAGGACTTTGATAAAGAAATTTATGGCAGGGTGCCTGCTGTTACACCAAAAGTAAATTGGGAAATTATCAGCACCGTTGATACAGTCATTGGCAGTGTACCGGCGAAAGTAAAAAATCTATTGGGCCATATTGATAATTCGGGCTATCCTCAGATTAAAGCAGACATTCAACTCGCGGTTACAATGCCCGCACATATGACAGGGTCTGTACCCATGATCATGGAATTCGGATTTGTTTTTCCGCCGGGTTTCAAATTTCCTGCGCCGCCGCCAGGTACCGCGGTACAAAAGAGCTGGCAGGAGCAAGTGCTCGAAAAAGGCTGGGCCTGTGCTGTTATAGTGCCAGTCAGCTACCAAGCCGACAACGGTGCGGGGTTGACGCAGGGGATTATTGGCCTGGTCAACAAAGGCCAGCCGCGCAAACCGGACGATTGGGGCGCCCTGCGTGCCTGGGCTTGGGGTGCCAGCAGGGCAATAGACTATTTTGAAACGGATAAATCAATAGACGCAAAAAAAATTGTAATTGAGGGGCTTTCGCGCTATGGTAAAGCGGCTATTGTTACAATGGCGTATGAGCCGCGCATTGCAATTGGGTTTATTGGATCATCCGGTGCGGGTGGAGCAAAAATACTTCGCCGTGTATTTGGCGAACAGGTAGAAAACCTTGCTTCCTCCGGGGAATACCATTGGTTTGCGGGCAATTTTATCAAATACGCCGGGCCCTTAACGTTCAGCGATCTACCTGTGGATGCCCATGAATTGGTGGCATTGTGCGCACCGCGGCCGGTGTTTATCAGTTCGGGTTCTCCAAAAGTAGAGGGGCAGTGGGTAGATGCCAAAGGCATGTTCCTGGGCGGCGTTTATGCGGGCCCGGTATATAAGTTGCTGGGCAAAAAAGATCTTGGCAGCACGGAGTTTCCTCCCATGGAAACTTCACTGACAGACGGCGAGATTGCATTTCGTCAACATAGCGGTGGCCATACAACGGGACCTAACTGGCCCACTTTCTTAGGTTTTGCAGCAAAGTATTTTAAATAGCCTCACAATGATTATTACAGAAATATGAAAAAATATTCATCCTGCTTAGCGGTTATAATGGCTTTAACAGCCTTCTCTTCCGTCAATAATTTATCTGCGCAGAAGAATAACATTGACAGCGCGAAAGGGTTAAAAGATTACTATAAGAATTATTTTTCCATGGGTGTTGCTGTATCGCCGCAGGCATTGAAAAGAGAAGATGAATCAGCACTGGTGCTGCAACAATTTAACAGCATTACACCGGAGAATGCAATGAAAATGGGGCCCATCCACCCAAAAGAAAATGAATACAACTGGAAAGACGCGGATTCTATTGTTGCATTTGCGCAGCGTCATCACATTAAAATCCGCGGACACAATCTTTGCTGGCACAATCAAACACCGAAATGGTTATTTGTTGATTCAGCAGGCAACACGGTTACAAAAGAAGTGCTGTTGCAGCGTTTAAAAGAACATATTACCACTGTGGTTAGCCGTTATAAAGGCATCATTTATGCGTGGGATGTAGTAAATGAAGCAATTTCTGATAAGCCAGGCGAATATTTCCGTAACTCAATATGGTACCAGGTATGCGGGGAAGATTTTGTAGCCAAAGCATTTGAGTATGCACACGCCGCCGACCCGCAGGCTTTGCTTTTTTATAATGATTATAATGAAATCAATGCTTCCAAGCGGGAGAAAATTTATAAAATGGTAAAAGGATTGAAGGATGCCGGTGTTCCCATACATGGCCTGGGATTGCAGGGGCATTGGGCTGTTAATGAACCATCAGAAGGGCAGCTCGACAGTACCATTGGCCGTTTTGCTCAATTGGGTTTACAATTACAGGTGACAGAACTGGATATTTCCGTGTACCCAAAAGAACACAATGCACGTGAAAGAAAAGAGGAAGACAATAATGCCGTATTTACCGGAGAAAAGGAACGCATGCAGGTGGAAATGTATAACCGGTGTTTTAAAATATTCAGGAAGTATAAAGATGTTTTATCAGGCGTTACGTTCTGGAATATTTCTGACAGAAGCAGCTGGCTTGATAATTTCCCGGTGCGTGGAAGAAAAGATTATCCATTATTATTTGATAAAAATCTCTTACCTAAAAAAGCGTTTTGGGAGCTGGTAAAGTTTTAAGCACAGAAGTTTATTGTTCGCCGCTGTAAATAATTATTACTGAGGCATTCGCTTCCAGGGTTGTTGAAGCAAATAATTCGTATGTTTTGGATCCGGCAGTAATGCGCATCAGCGCTGTGTTGGGTGGTATGCGCCCCAAATTGTCAGCCACCAGCACAAATTCATGAACCCTATCACGTGTATTTGTCTTTATGGTGTAAACGAGTGGTTGTATCCCCAGCAGCTGCCTGTTAATTATTTTTTGTTTGTTGTGGTATACAGTAACGGTGTCGCCATCTATTTCTCCATTATCAAACAGTTCAATTTTTATTTCAGCGCTGGAAACATTATAGGTAGCAATTGTTTTGGTTTTTCTGCTAAGCTGGTTTTGTATGGTACCTGATGTAGCAACTGATTTTGTTTCTGAAAGAACAGGCGTTTCATTATTACGGATCACAGGTTTAAAAATTTTGACCAGCAGCGGACTGCCGAATAATTGAACGAGTTTTCTTTGTGTAGCAGTATCGTAATCAGCCAGTGGTTTATAGTAATTAGTATAGCCATCACAATAATTTCCGCAAAGCCTGGTTTCATTGGTAAGAATAAGACTGTCACTCGATACTGAAATTCTTGTACTGCTCATTTTGCAGGCATTGCAATCGGCCCAAAAACCATGTGGCGGTTGTTTTTTATACAATGTCCTGCCACCTGTAATTGTAATTTCATCGTTTAATATGCTGCCAGTGATTTCTTTTTCAATGCGGGTTCCTTTATTATCCGTTACTTCCTGGATAAGAATACCAGCAAACCGGTTTTTAGTTTCGGATTTTATTATGAGTGTGCGTACGAAAACAGTACTATAGGCGCTGCCGGGTATAACGCCGGTTCCTTTCCATTCGCCCAGGATCCACCTGTTATTTTGTGCCCGGGTGACGGAGATGCCAACGCAAAAGGTAAGCAGGAAAAGAAATAATTTTAAAGGATTCATTCATTTAATAGTTCGTGGTTGAAAGTGGTCTTAAAAATTCAATGAATAAGCTGTTGCCAGACCTTAAGATACAGCACATATAAAATAAACACATTATAACTTTTTTGCCAGGTAAAGAGAAAGTTTTTTGCACGGCCTCCTAAAGGTCAGGTCAAATCAACATTGTGAATATGGAATCTTTATTGCCGTAAAGTTTATGCGTTGGTTTGGCGGATGCGCTAAAATGTGCGGTCCGTTAAATTATCATATCCCTGGCCTTGCTATACACATCCAATGGCATCATGGCTGTTTAAAACGACAAAACCCCACATTGCTGTGAGGTTTTAGTGGGAGTTGACGGGGTCGAACCGCCGACCCTCTGCTTGTAAGGCAGATGCTCTAAACCAACTGAGCTAAACTCCCTTTTTTATTGGGAGTGCAAAGATAAGGGCTGGAAGATTTCTCCCAAATTTTTTTTGTAAGTTATTTCAGCATAAAAAAACACCTAAATGTTAATAAATCAATCCTTTAAAGCAGCACACTTTTAATATCGCAGGGGGAAATAAAAGTTATGGCCATTTCTATTTTGCTATGAGCAGGATACTCCCGAACAGAAATAAAAGACCGGTTAGTAATGGAGATTTGTATTTATTGAAAAGTACAAATTTGTCAGGTTCTCACATCCTTCAAACATTTATTTCAGCTTCCTGGCTAATTCACAGGAGGCTCCGCTGGAGCCAGTACTGTTTTTCATATATGCCTATAAACAGTATGCTCCTGCGGAGCCGAATAGGTTTGACAATGGAAAAAGCCAAAATATGGCGAAAAAAACACAGCCCGTTAGCGTCAGCCTTTTCATAGAAAAATATCGCATGAGGAAATCTCTCCTTTGTTGCTTTATGAGGTTTTAAGTGCTGGTTATACCGGTAGTATGCCTTGAAAGAACTAATATATTTTACCGCTAAAACACTATAAAAATATGGCGAAAAAAACACAGCCCGTTAGTGTCAGCCTTTTCATAGAAAAATATCGCATGGGGAAATCTCTCCTTTGTTGCTTTATGAGGTTTTAAGTGCTGGTTATATCGGTAGTATGCCTTGAAAGAGCTAATATATTTACCGCTAAAACACTATAAAAATACGGTGAAAAAAGCACCGCCCGTTAGGGCTCCCTGTTTATAGAAAGTGTTACATTCGGGTGATACGGCTCCATCGGAGCCTCCTGTGCGCTCTAATAAAATCAAACCATGGCAAATACATTTTCACAGATATATCTGCAATTTGTTTTTGCAGTAAAGGGCCGTCAATCATTCATTGCAAAAGAAAATAAAGAAGAGTTACACAAATATATGACTGCGCTTGTACAAAACAGGAATACAAAGTTGCTTGCTATCCATTGTATGCCAGACCATGCACATCTTTTTGTAGGGCTTAAACCCGTTGTTTTCATTTCAGATTTTGTAAAAGAAATAAAGGTAAAGAGCAATGAGTTTATCAATAATAAAAATTGGGTAAAAGAAAAATTCAGCTGGCAGGAAGGGTATGGCGT
>JBDSOC010000173.1:0-3632 GCA_039915085.1 Chitinophagaceae bacterium | reverse complement strand
AAATTTTAACCAACAATCCTTCCGGCATATTTTATAAAAAACTGGTAGACACAAAACTTGCTTCTAAAATAAGCGGTAATGCACAAACATTGTACGATCCTGGTTTCACTTATTTTGAAACAGAGGTACCGAAAGATAAAAGCATAGACAGCGCCAAACAGGCATTGCTGCAAGCCGCGGATAATGTTGCTACCATGAATATTACTGCAGAAGATTTGGAGCACGCAAAAAACAACCGCCTGAAGAACATAGAAAATACTACCAATAAATTAATTAACCTTTCTATTGATATTACCGAATATATAGGCGCAGGCGATTGGCGCTTATGGTTTTTGAACCGCGATCGCATCGAAAAACTTACGCTTGCAGACGTGCAGGAAACGGCAAAAAAATATTATAAAACTTCCAACCGCACATATGGTGTTTTTATACCGGAGGCTGCACCGGATCGTACTAAAGTGAATGAAACACCGGATATAGCGCAATTGCTGAATGGTTATAAGGGAAAAGCAACCGTTGCACAAAAAGCCAGTTTTGAAAATACCATCGAAAATATTAAAAAGAATGCTGTATATGGGAAACTGCCAAACGGAGGCAAATATGTTTTACTGGAAAAACCTACCAAAGGCGATAAAATAGATGCCATTATTACACTCAGGATGGGTAATGAAACCAATCTTATGGGGAAAAATGAAATAGCTTCTATTGCCGCAAAAATGCTGAAGACAGGTACAGAAACCAGGACCAGGAAACAGATCACTGATGAATTGGATCGAATCAAAACGGATATTACTGTTTTTGGCAACGCTGATGTATTGACGGTAAGGGTGAATACAGATAAGCAAAACCTGCCTGCCGCACTTGCGCTGCTGGATGACTTGCTAAAGCATCCTAAATTTGATGCAGCAGAATTTGAGAAAATAAAACTTAATACCAAAGCAGATTACGAAGCCAATAGAAATGAACCGTCTGCCATTGCGCAGAATAAACTGGCTAAAATAACCAGTAAATATCCAAAGGGCCATCCTAATTACGCTGCTGATATAGATGAGAGCCTGGCTGATTTAGCTGCTGTAAAACTGGATGATGTAAAAAAATACTATGCAGATTTTTATGGCGCCAATAATGCTGTAGCATCTTTTGTAGGTGAACTGGATAAGAAGCAGATAACTGGTTTTTTAGAAACTACATTGGGTAGCTGGATAAGCAAATCGCCCTACAAAGACGTTGAAACAAAGTATTTTGATGTGCCCGGTACGGTTGAAAATATACCAACGCCCGATAAAACCAATGCAGCACTGGTGGGTAGCATCAACCTGAATATTTCAGAAAAAAATGCTGATTACCCGGCCGTATTTATGGCCAATGAATTACTGGGTGGCGGCGCCTTTCTTTCCTCGCGCATTCCGCAACGCTTAAGGGAAAAAGAAGGCATGAGTTACGGGGCAGGAACATTTGTTGCCGCAGATTATAAATACAATGCAGGTAACTGGGGCGTGTATGCGTTTTTTAATCCCCTGTACCGGGGCCGGCTTGATTCTGCCATGCACCAGGAAATAACAAAAGCCAAGACGGGAGGATTTACTGAAGACGAGTTAAAAAAATCTGTCAGCAGCTGGCTGGAGCAAAATAGAACCACGCTGGGCCTCAACAATGTACTGGCTAATCTTTTACGCAATTACCTGCGCGATGAACGCAGCCTGGATGATTATGTGAATTTTGAAAATAAAGTAAAAACACTGAACCTGGCCGCTGTTAATGCAGCGTTGCGTAAATATTTTGATGAATCTAAACTAACGCTGATTTATGCCGGCGACTTTCAGAAAAATACAACGAATGGTGCTGCGCAGAAAAAACCATTTTAAATGATTTTTTTACCACTGAGGTAAAAGAGGTTTTTCACAGAGGAAAAAGAGTTTTGCGCAATGATATAAACCCGTTCTTTTACTTACTATAGTAAAAGAACGGGTTTGTTATTTGTGATAATCTGATTAATCGGATTGGAGGAGACGCCCTACACGCGTACGTAGATCTTTTTCTTATCAAGAAAATAACCAACTACCCAGCAAAAAAGCATCCATGAAATGGCAAACAGCAATGCGCCGGTATATGCTCCTGCAAGTTTAAAAACATTTAAATACAACCAACTGGCCAATGATATTTTGCCAATGGGAATCATATAAAGTATGGTGGCACCCAGCTCACTTAACAGGTAAATAAATAATGGGTTTCTGCCAAACACTTCAAAGAAAGGTGTCCAGGCCCGTTTTTTAAGAAACTCAATAATATAGATTACTGCAGACAATATGATGCAATCAAGTCCAACAGTATACAATACAAAAGAACTTGTCCAGAGTTTTTTATTGATGGGCAAAAAGAAATTCCAGCACCATGCTATAAATATTAATGATGCACCAGCCAGTAATAATTTGGCAAGACCCTCATAGGTGTTACCCTTTTGCTGAACAAAGCGGCCTACCATAAAACCCGCTACCACATTTCCGATAGCAGGGAGGGTACTCAGCCATCCTTCCGGATCAAAAGCAATACCTTCTCCGTGGTACATGTGCGCATCACCCATCACCCACCTGTCGAACCTTATACCAACATTGCCGGTCATGCTCAATTCATTGCCCGTTTCGCCCAACCAGATAAGCAGGCCCCAATACAACACAAGCAAACCAATGCTGATGCTGACAACGGTTTTTGGTTTCAGGTAATAGAATAAAAAAGCAGCAATACCATAACACAGGGCAATTCTTTGCAAAACACCCAGTATCCTTGTTTGTGTAATGGGAAATGGTAGTATATGATGGGTGCGGTCTAAACGGAAAAATGGGAACCAGTACAACAGGTAACCAAGTAAAAATATCAGCAGGGTGCGTTTTAAAATTTTACCAATTACTTCAGACTGCGATTTGGTTTGCCATTTAAGCATTACAAAACTCATAGCATTACCCACAGCAAACAGGAAGGATGGAAAAACAAGATCGGTAGGCGTAAAGCCATGCCATGAGGCATGCATCAGCGGGGAAAAAGTGGTAGGTCCGTTGCCTGATGTATTTACAATAATCATGAAACAAACCGTAATGCCCCTGAATACATCAAGAGCGGTAAACCGCTGTGGTGATAGCATGGAATATTTTTTATGTAACCGAATGTACTCAATTTATAATAAGAAGACAATCATAACAGGTTTTTATGATGTTAATCCGACCGGGTATTTACAATATCATGCAATTACCCGCATTATCTCTTTATCTTGGTGTAATAATTTTTTTATCATGGCTAAGAAATGGTTGCTGGCAATTCCGGTAGTTTTAGGTGTGGGATATTTTATAGGCCCAAGTCCTGCAACACCTGCTTATAAAAAAGATATGCCGCAGGTGCCTGCCGCCGCGCCCGCGCTGGAAGCATATATTAAATCAAATGAGTCGTTGCATAAACTTAAACCCGATAACGAGGCAAGGGTAATATGGATCAATGATTCATTAAAAAATAAAACCGACTATTCTATTGTGTACCTGCATGGTTTTTCAGCATCGCAGGCAGAAGGGGACCCGGTACATAAAAATATTGCGGCAACTTTTGGTTGCAATTTATACCTAAGCCGCCTGGCAGAACATGGCATT
>JBDSOC010000114.1:0-11044 GCA_039915085.1 Chitinophagaceae bacterium | reverse complement strand
ATCGGGTTCAAGTCCTGCTGACTGATGCCCCAGTACCAGTCTTCCGCCAAACCACAGCACCGCGCACAATACTATAACGCCCAGCATTTCAGATAAAGGAGAAGCCAGGTCCCTCCTGAAATTCATTTTATTGCGGATATGATTGTATTGATCATTGGTTGAAAAAAAACGATTGCCCAGCAACTTTTCTGCATTGAATGCTTTTATTACGCGCAGTCCGGTCAGGGTTTCATCTACAATAGACATCAGCACACCCATATGTTCCTGGGCAGTATTTGATTGTGCTTTCAGGCTGCGGCTCACCCGCCCGATAATAAATCCGGTAAGCGGTAATAAGACCAGCAAAAAAAGTGAAAGCAACGGGCTGATGATGACCAGCATGGTCAGAATAATGATAATGGTCAGCGGTTCCCTTATTAAACCCTCCAGTGTTCCCACAATGCTCCATTCCACTTCATTCGCATCATTGCTCATACGGCTGATAACATCCCCTTTTTTCTGTTCCGTAAAATAACCAATAGGCAGTGTAAGTATTTTGGAAAACATATCGGCACGCAGCCTGGTCATTACATGGTTGCGGATAGGAGAGATAATCCGCATGGTGAGGTAATAAAAAAAATTTCTTAAAAAAGTGGATATAATAATAATGACACAGATAGCGGCCAGCGCATACAGTTGACCGTGGTTTTTAATAATCGAGCTTATAAAGTATTTAAGGTACAGCAGTAAATCATTAACGGAGAAATGAAGCGGTGGCGCCACCAATATCGGTTTTTCTTTCCTGAAAAGTAAATCAAGAAAAGGAGACAGCATTGCAAATGATACCAGTGAAAAAATAATGGACAATAAATTGAAAAGAAAATAAAGGAATATATTCGTTTTTTGATCACGCAGGTAAAAGAATATTGTTGAAAATCGCTTCATTTTGTTGTAATAATCATTTAGGCCTGCAAAATAACCAATTTGTTATCAATACACAGATATGCCGGCGGATGTTATTAACGCCTGGCAGGCTATTGTGTTTGGTACAAACAATAACTCAGCCTAATTTTAACAATTATCAGTCTCTTGTAAAAAGATTATCGTTACTGCTAATTTTTTTTTAGCCCTGCAAAATGAACATTACCGGATTTACCATAATAAGAAATGCCATAATCAACGATTATCCCATTGTTGAAGCCATCCTGTCTATTTTGCCGGTAGTAGATGAAATGATTGTAAGCATTGGCAAAAGTGAAGATGATACCGAAGGCCTCATAAGATCCATAAAAACAAATAAAATTAAAATTGTGCATTCTGTCTGGGATACAAATTTGCACAAAGGCGGTGAAGTACTGGCTATTGAAACCAACAAGGCGATGGAAGCCATTTCAAAGGATGCGGACTGGCTTTTTTATATACAGGGTGATGAAGCAGTGCATGAACAATACCACGCAGCCATACTTGAAGCGGCGCGGGTGTACAAAGATGATAAGCGGGTTGAGGGCCTGTTATTTAAATACCTGCATTTTTACGGCACCTATAACTATGTTGGCGACAGCCGCCAATGGTATAACCGTGAAGTGCGCATCATACGTAATGATAAAGGCATTACTTCCTATAAAGATGCCCAGGGTTTCCGGCGCGATGGCAATAAATTACGGGTAAAACTGGTAAACGCTTATATATACCATTACGGATGGGTAAAAAGCCCGGAGCAGATGTTTGAGAAACAGAAAAATGTAAGCAGTCTCTGGCATGAGAGCAAGGAAGAATGGCTAAAAACCCAAACAAAAGATTTTATTGATTTCAGCAATCACTATGATTCGCTGGATAAATTTACAGGCACCCATCCTTTGGTAATGCAGGAAAAAATAAGCCGGCAGAACTGGAATATAGAACTGGATACAAAGACAAAACATTTCTCTCCAAAAAATCGCGTTTTACACTGGATTGAAAAGATAACAGGCAAACGGCTGTTTGATTTCAGGAACTATAAAATAATCTGAAAATTTCTGCTTGTAAATTGACACGGTTGTTTTTTATTGCCAGCCCTAATTTTAATACCTTCGCACAGCATATATAATTATGGTACACAGTTCAATAGCCCGATATCAAAACCTTTTCAGCCATATACAAAACTGGCCTGTTTATTTTACGCGAAAGCTTAAAAAAGGATTTCAACCAATAACATTTATTACAAAAGGTAACCCTCTGAAATTTCTTGTGCCGTCCAAAGCACTTTACCTGGTTTTTAAAGAAATCTTTGTAACAGACTTTTATTCCATTGATAAACTTGCCAAAACGCTCCCGGCCAGGCCGGTGGTTATTGATATTGGCGCCAATGCGGGCTATTTCAATATTATCTTGTTTTCAAAAATAAAAGATGCCGCTGTATATGCTTACGAACCCATCCTGTCCAATTATGAATTGTTTAAAAAGAATATTGCCATCAACCCGGCATTGCAAAACAAAATTGTTTTGTTCAATAAAGCAGTAACGGGTACCCCGCAGGATGCTGTTGAACTTTTTATGGAAACCGCTTCCGACAATTCGGTGATTGCTTCTGTATATGCTGATTTTGACACACAAAACAAACATACCGTTAAAGTACCGGCCATTTCTTTACAGCAAATTATTACAGAAAATAACCTGCAGCACATTGATCTGATAAAGGTAGACTGCGAAGGAAGTGAATATCCCATCATTTATGAAACCCCGGATGAAATATGGGAAAAAGTTACCATGCTTACCATAGAAGTACACAACCTTGACGATGAAAAGCGGAATGCAGATTCTCTTTACAAATTTTTACAGCAAAAAGGATATACTGCAACTATTGAACCGGCACATTCCAATTGCTTTACCCTGATGGCCACAAAAAAATAACTTACTAATATTTATATACGGGATGAACAACGTATTAATCGATTGTGAACGTACAAAGTATCCCAATACGGGATTGTATCATTTTTGCCTGAGCCTTGGCAACGCATTGCTAAAACAACAAAATAAATTACTGGAAGAGTTTTACTTTTATGTACCCCCAATAAATCCCGTACTTTTTGGAAAGGACCAGCACTACATTATTCAGCATCCGCTGCACAAATTTTTTCAAACAGGAACAGATAAATTCCAGGTCTGGCACAGCACCTATCAGAATTCATCTTATAAGCCATACAACAGGAAGACGGGAATAGTGCTTACTATTCATGATCTCAATTTTTTGATTGAAAGAAAGGCGGAACCGGATAAAATAAAAAAATACCTGGCACTTGTACAGAAAAATGTGGACCGCGCCGATTACATTGTTTCCATTTCAGATTTTACCCGTCAAATGATGCTGGATAATCTTTCGTTAAATGGAAAGCCCGTGGAAGTAATTTACAATGGATGTAACATTAACGAATTCCCGGGTTTTGATAACCCCGTTTATAAACCTGCCAGGCAATTTATTTTTGGTCTTGGAACTGTTCTGGCCAAAAAAAATTTTCATGTATTGCCCTGCCTGCTGAAAAACAACGATTACGAACTGGTAATTGCAGGTATCATAAAAAAAGATTATGAAGAAAAAATTTTTGAAGAGGCAAAATTGCAGGGTGTTGAAAGCAGGGTTAAACTAACCGGCCCGGTAAGCGAAGAAGATAAATACTGGTATTATAAAAATTGTATTGCTTTTGCTTTTCCTTCACTGGCTGAAGGATTCGGCTTTCCGCTGGTGGAAGCAATGTATTATGGCAAGCCGGCATTTATCTCCCGTCTCACCTGCCTGCCCGAGATAGGCGGTGATGCTGCCTATTATTTTAACAGTTTTGATGCCGCAGATATGCAGCAGGTATTTGAAAAGGGGATGCAGCACTATGCAACCAATAATCCTGCAGCAGCCATACATGCGAGGGCTTTGCAGTTCAGCTGGGCAAATGCTGCAAGCGCCTACCTGTCTGCCTATAGAACCTTGTATAATAAATAATTCTTTTACAATCATTCTTTAGATTTGATGAATGAACTGGCATGAACTTCTGCAACAAATCAGCACGGGAAATGTAAAAACCCTGGCCCGTGTTATTTCACTGGTAGAAAATGAGTACAATGGCTATGAGAAATTGCTGCAATTACTTCCTGGCATATATACCGCAAAAACCATTGGTATTACAGGGCCTCCGGGAGCAGGCAAAAGCACATTGGTGGATTCTTTGATTGGATTACTGGTAAACGAAGGAAAAAGAATAGCTGTTCTTTGTGTTGATCCTTCCTCCCCGTTTAAAAAGGGTGCGCTGCTGGGAGACAGGATAAGAATGAGCCAATGGTACAATCACCCTGCTGTATATATACGTTCTTTGGCTACGCGTGGATCATTGGGTGGCCTGCATCCGAAAATTATTGAAATAAACGATATTGTAAAAGCTGCCGGATTTGATTACGTTATCATAGAAACTGTTGGTGTGGGACAAAGTGAAATTGAAATAGCCGGCCTTGCTGATGCAACAGTAGTTGTACTGGTACCAGAAGCAGGCGATGAAATACAAGCAATGAAATCCGGGTTGATGGAGATTGCGGATTTATTTGTAATAAATAAAAGTGATCGTCCCGGCGCAGATGTATTTGCCAGGAATCTTCGCCTGATGATGGCGCCCGATTTGCACGCAACCAGTGCAGAGACTGTCATTATAAAAACCAGTGCTTCCCGGCAGGAAGGGATGATAGATTTGTGGCAGGCAATTGACAAGCAGTTAAAAATCTCTACGGATCCGGATAAAAAAAGCCGGCTATTGGCAGAAAAGGCATACTATATTATTCAGCAGGAACGGATGAAAGATGTGGATAAAAATGACTTAAAAGCACGTATTGAACAACTGATGAAAAACAATTCATTTAACCTCTACCAGGTGGTGGCATCATTAAAACAATAAGGAAAGATTGTTTTGTTTAAATGTAAACAATGTATAAAAAATTTATTCCCAAAAAAATTTACCTCTGGTGGAAAGAAAGAAACTTCAGGAGTTTGCGTAAAAAAACACCTGAAGAAATTTTTTCAGATGTATACAATCAAAATACATGGGGCGGCAACAAAGGAACATTTTATTCGGGTGCAGGCACGGCCAATCCAAATACCATCATTTACCTGGATCATTTAACCAGTTTTATCAAAGAAAATAACATTCAGAAAATACTGGAAATAGGCTGTGGTGATTTTAGTATTATGAAGCAGTTGACCAGCCAGGTAAAAATTGATTATACAGGAGGTGATGTAGTGGAAGCGCTGATCCGGCATAATCAATCAGTATTTCAAAATGAACATACCCGTTTTATTCATTTAAATGCCATTACTGACGACCTGCCGGGTGCAGATCTTGTAATTATAAGACAGGTGCTGCAACATTTGAGCAACCCGCAGATAATGAAAATTCTCAACAAGTTAACGCGTTTTAAATATGCACTTATTACTGAGCATGTTCCGGTAACTGATGATGCTGAATACAATCTCGATAAAATTGCCGGGCCACATATACGCATGCGTGTTAACTCGGGTGTATTCATTGACAAGCCTCCTTTTAACATGAAAAATGTAAAAGTATTATTTGAATACCGCGAAGACGACAAAGTAAAACAGAAGATGGTGCCTGCGGTAATGCGTACTTATCTCCTTGAAAATTAATCTTCCATGTCATCACAGCCAATAGGCGCACCGGGCGGCAACTCTTTATGCTGTGCAGCGGGTTTGGCTTTGTCCGGCGCCTTCATTCTTTCCAATGCAAGTGTAAGATGTCCTGCATACGTTTCATCTTTCACAGTTTTTTTCTGTTCTTCAATAAATGTTTTTAAATCTGCCAACGCTTTTTGAGCAGCCGCCCTTGCACCGAAACCCGCAGCCTCATTAACAGACAATGACATTAAGTAAGTAAGCAATATTTGCTCTGTTTGTAATTGTACCAGGTTTTCCATACCTGTTTTTCTTTCTGCCTTCCAGGTACTTTCAATCAGTAACCGGATCATTTCATTCACACCCAGCCCGCCGGTTATTTCATACTGGCTCATGCGGCTTACCCTTTCACTGTTAAATAAAAAGGACAGTGGAAAATCTGCTGCAGTTTCAGCCGGTGCCAGCGCATCAAAAGCAAGGCCTGTACGTTTTTTAAACAACTCTTTTGTAAAATTATACCCAGCAGGCCTTGGAGGAATAAGGGATGTTATTGAAGAAGGCAATACCAGTAGCTTTGGATCGATGCAATCAATTACTGCATGCAATGCGTTTAATTGCTCATCCTTTGATAAGGCCTTTGTTACTGTTTGGCCATCTCCGCGCAACGCATACGTATAATACATGCCGCCTACTATTTTTGTAACCGCTTCCAGCTGATACCGATGCAACAGGTAAACAGGCACCAGTACATCTTCCAGCATAGCCATAGGCATACCGGGGCGTATGTTCTTTTCGCCGAAATGATTAAGCGCCACAGCACGTACTTTCATTATTTCTTTTAATTCCGTTACCGCATCGGCGCCATTGTCCCATAAATGCGCCTGCGGGTGCAGGCCACCGGCAGGGCGGGCATCCCTGTCACTGATAAACTGCAATCCTTTTTTTAATGTTGCATCCGTTAATACTTTATTCAGCGAAGCCCATTCATTTTTTTCTTTTGAATAATCACCATATCCCCAGGTAATGGACACTTTATCCCAGTCGCCAATGCCCTTGGAATACGCATCTTTCAGATCAATATCTCCTTTTGCATTTACCTTTACTAACGGTGGCGGATAATCCATAACACTGGCCCGGTTGTTTACACTGGAAGCATAGTTGTGCATCAGCCCAATGGTGTGCCCTACTTCATGCGCAGCCAGTTGTTTCAATCTTTCCAGTGCCATTTTCAGCATTTTATCACCTCCAACCCCTGAAGAGAAGCCTGACCCATTCTCATTTTCAAAGGGTGCCAGTAAACCCTGCGCTATCAAATAGTCCTGGCGTACACGAAGTGATCCGAGTGATACCTGCCCTTTAATGATTTCCCCGGTCCGGGGATCAACCACTGCTGCTCCATAACTCCAGCCACGGGTAGAACGGTGTACCCAGTTAATGAGGTTGTAACGTATATCCATAGGGTCTGCACTATCGGGCAACACTTTTACCTGGAAAGCATTTTTATACCCGGCTCCTTCAAACGCCTGGTTCCACCAGGAAGCGCCTTCCAGCAGGGCGCTGCGTATAGGTTCCGGCGTGCCATTGTCAAGATAGTAAACAATAGGTTTTATGGGCTCGCTCAGGGCAGCGCCGGGGTTTTTCTTTTTTAAGCGGTGGCGCATCACGTAAAATTTCTCAATAGGTTCTGAAACAGGTGTGCTGTAATCAAAAAAACTAATGGGTATAAAGCTGGATCTTGCATCAAATAAACGTGGCTGGTAATCGCCATCGGGCAATTGCACAAAAGAATGGTGCATTCTTACTGTAATGGCTTCGGGCGAAGGGATAACAGATTCTACCAGGTCACCGGCATCGCCGGTATTGTTTACAAACGTAATAGTTGCTTCCAGTTCCGTATTCTGCGGAAAATTTTTTGTGCGTGGCAGGTAAACAGCGCACCTGCTTTTCTCTAACGAATAGCTGCCCTGCTGGCCCTTCTTTATCCTGGTGGTTACTTTCATAGCATCACGCAAAATAAAATCAGTGGCGTCTACCAATACTTTGCCATTGCTTTCTGCTTCTGCAGCAAAACCCCATAGTGTAGATTGACCAAATGATTGTTCTACCGCTCTTCGTTCTGCCACATCTTTTGTATTGGCACGGTAATCATAATTGGGTTGTATCAGCAATATCTTTCGGCCAATTTTTGAAAATTTTACAATACAGGTATTACCCAGCAAGCCCCGGTCCAGTCCAATATCATTAGAACCAATGCCTGCTGGTAAAGATGTCTGATAAAGTATTTCACTGTCCAGCTTATCTATTTCAAGCCAGATTTTACCTGCGTTTTCATCCCAGTAAAAATTCAGGTATCCTTCGTATTTTTTGAGGCCATTGGTTTTTTCTTCTATTGTAGGAAGTTTTTGCTGTGCATTGGCAAAGGAGTATACCAGTAAAAGCAAAAAAATGCAATACTTCATAGCAGTTATTTTTAGTACAACAAGATACTACAATTGACTGCCCTGTGCATTAAGTGAAAAGAAGAAAATCCATTAATTTATCAGTGGATGTTATCAGGCTTCGTGGTTGCTCTTCCACCAGCGGTAACCAATATAACTGAAGATGATAAATGGCATAGCCGCCAGGTAAAGTATGCCTCCGTTTAATGCTTTAGCAGGGCGCTCTCCCATTTGCTGCGCGGTTTTAGTGCAAATTGAACATTGCGCATTTGCAAAATCAGGCAGGATGCCAGATAAAAATGCTATCAAAAAAAATGTTTGTATCCACTTCTTCATTGCCTCAGTATTTACTGCAAAAATACGACTAAGAGGCCAAAGAGAAAAGGAGAAAGAAGATGTCGCACAGAGAAAACCGAAAATGAGAATATACGTTTAGTCCCGGCAAGTTCCTGCTTGTCTAAAGTTTTTTCGGCCACGAATATAAAAGAGACTGAGAAGGTCTTGGTTTTCATCAATTGATCATAGTAAGTCCGCCAAATTCTTTTCCCGGTTAGCTCCGGCAAAAAACATCCTTTTCTCCTTGTTCTTTTAGCATAAAAAAAGCCGCTGTTTTCACAGCGGCTGTACATTGATGTATTTTTAAATTAAGCAGTTTCCATTTTTTTGCTTTGCTTTTTTCTTTCATCTTCATCCAGTACCACCTTACGCATACGAATGCTTTTAGGTGTTACCTCAATACATTCATCCTGCTGAATGTATTCCATACACTCTTCCAGCGTCATTAATGTTTTGGGTGCAATGCGCGATGCATCATCACTGCCACTCGCACGGTGATTGGTTAATTTTTTAGGCTCCGTAGCATTCACCACCAAATCACCTGGCTTAATGTGCTCGGCAATTATCTGGCCGGTATACACCTCTTCACCCGGGTCTACAAAAAATGTACCCCTGTCCTGTAATTTATCTATTGAATAACCGGTTGTACGTTCGGTATTTTTAGAAAGCAACACACCATTATTTCTTCCCGGAATATGTCCTTTCCATGGTCTGTATTCCAAAAAGCGGTGCGCCATCACTGCTTCACCGGCTGTATTGGTGAGCATATTGCTACGCAGGCCAATCAAACCTCTTGAAGGTATGTCAAATTCCAGGTGCTGCATCTGGCCCTTGCTTTCCATCACCAGCATTTCACCTTTCTTTTGTGTAACCAGGTC
This sequence comes from Chitinophagaceae bacterium, assembly GCA_039915085.1. Lineage (GTDB taxonomy): Bacteria > Bacteroidota > Bacteroidia > Chitinophagales > Chitinophagaceae > JACMLD01. The sequence continues at coordinate 1,772 of JBDSOC010000114.1, read as the reverse complement.
AATTACTTTACCACTGTATTCACCAGGCACATCAACTACTAATACTTCAAACGGCTCATTTCTTTTGCCATCAATTTCTTTTATTAAAACCGTTGGCTGACCAATGGTTAATTCAAAGCCTTCGCGGCGCATGGTTTCTATTAAAATACCTAAATGCAAAATACCACGACCGAAAACCAAAAAGCTATCTGCACTGTCACTGTCTTCTACTCTCAATGCCAGGTTTTTTTCAGTTTCTTTCATTAACCTGTCGCGCAAATGGCGGCTGGTTACAAATTTACCTTCCTTACCAAAAAATGGCGAGTTATTAATACCAAACAACATACTCATTGTTGGTTCATCCACACTGATTACGGGTAACGCTTCAGGATTTTCAAGATCAGCAATGGTATCACCGATATTAAAATCTTCCAATCCAACCACCGCACATATATCACCTGCAAATACTTCTGTTGCTTTTTTCTTACCCATACCCATAAACGTATACAACTCTCTTACCTTAAGACGTTTGATTACGCCGCCGGCCTGCACCAAAGCAATGGATTGACCTTCTTTGATTGATCCCCTTGCTACTTTACCTACCGCTATCCTTCCCAAAAAAGAAGAATAGTCAAGTGAAGTAATCTGCATTTGCAGCGGCCCTTCTGCTATTTTAGGAGCAGGTACGTGTTCCAGTATACCATCCAGCAAAGGAGTAATACCTTCTATCTGTTCATTTTTAATATTGAACCAGCCATTTTTTCCTGATCCATAAAATGTAGGAAAATTCAATTGTTCTTCAGTAGCATCCAGGTTGAAAAACAATTCAAAAACTGCGTCATGCACTTCGTCGGGACGGCAGTTGGGCTTATCTACCTTATTGATAACAACAATAGGGCGAAGATTTAATTGCAATGCCTTTTGCAACACAAAACGTGTTTGTGGCATTGGGCCTTCAAATGCATCTACCAGCAGCAATACACCGTCGGCCATTTTTAATACACGTTCCACTTCACCGCCAAAGTCACTGTGACCAGGCGTATCAATTACATTGATCTTGGTATCCTTGTATTCTACCGCGGCATTTTTACTGAAAATAGTAATGCCTCTTTCTCTTTCCAGGTCATTACTATCCATTATCAGGTCACCCGTTTCCTGGTTATCACGGAACACTTTGGTGGCATGTAAGATTTTGTCTACCAGGGTAGTCTTACCATGGTCAACGTGTGCTATAATAGCTATGTTTCTAATATTCATAATTGCTTAATTCTTTTTTCACAGGTGGATGATATTGCCTGAAGTAGCTGAACCCCAATTTCGAGCGGCGAAGGTACATTAAATCAGCGGGCGCGGCAAGTGTAAAATATGATTATTATGTTGCCAGCCTTTGAGCTTTGAGCAGGCGGCCGTTGCGTCGCACTCTTGTACTGTATATCATTGGGCAGCAAACTGATAGGTAGCAACATTTTGTATACCTAAAGGTTGGTTACACCCTTTCAGGGCTTTGTCGTAGAGGTATTTGGTCATCGGGCTGCGCCCGATGCTTATATATTTCGGCCTTTCAGGCCTGAAAACCGGTCCGTGAAAGGACGGTATATTATATTAATAGCAATGGTATGGTCCAGCTCCGAAGGGCGCTATTCCTAAGGATGGGTGTGAACCGTTGTATAAAAAACAATAACCGCCCAGCCCTGAAATTGCGATATACCCCAGCGATGGGTGTAGCCCATCGCGATAAAAGCTCCATCATCATCGAGCCCTGAAAGGGCGATATACCCCAGCGATGGGTGTAG
>JBDSOC010000095.1:0-6943 GCA_039915085.1 Chitinophagaceae bacterium | reverse complement strand
GGATTGCACCTGGTAAATACAACCCATAAAAAATTGCGGAGGTTTTCTGCCACAAACCGGGCGTCATCACAAATAATAATAAAAGGAACAGTTTCTAAGCTGCTATTATTTCCCTGCAATGCTTCATTTAAAAATTGAAACTGCTGCTGTGCAGTGGCATAATCAGTAAATGCTTTTGTTTGCAAAGTCACCACACCGGGCATGACCAATCTTGCATTTTCAAAACCAGGGCTGTTCTGTAAAACTGACGGCACATCTGTCGCCAGCGTTCTTATTGGGTCGCCATAAGCCGCAAGCACTACCTTACTTCCACTGTTTAACGATGTGCCTGAATAATCAAGTGTATCAATGGTTGTATTGGTATAAAAATGAATATCCCTTGCCATGTTAATGCGCTGCAGTATATATTGAAAATAGGACTGAATATTTTGTGTATCCAGTTTACCTGTATCATCAGCGGTAATAAATAAAAATTTAGCAAGGCTTAGTTGCCCGGTTCCTAATACATGGTTGGCAATGGTTAAAATTTCAGCTGGTTGTTTTGCAGGCATGTAAGGCGTATACCGTTCGCTGCCAATAGCCAGTAACAACGGATGCACACCCGCCGCGTCTACTGCATGCACTTCTTTTAACCCGGGTATTTCCTGCTGCAACGCATCCCCTGCTATTTCATGAATCAGATGACCAAAACTGGTATCTTCCTGGGGCGGACGGCCCACTACAGTAAATGGCCATATAGCATTTTTCTTTGCATATACTTTATGCACTTTCAATAAAGGAAAAGGATGCTGCAAACTATAATAACCCAAATGATCTCCAAAAGGGCCTTCCAATTTGTTCTGCCCCGGATGCACGTCACCGGTTATAACAAAATCTGCATCGGTACTGATGCAATAGCCATCTTCATAACAATACCTGAAACGCCTGCCACCCAATACACCGGCAAAAGTCATTTCGCTGATTCCTTCTGGTAGTGGCATTACAGCCGCCACACTGTGTGCAGGTGGTCCGCCAACAAATACACTTACTTTGAGGGGCTGGCCTTTTGCATTTGCTTTAGCCTGGTGCACACCTATACCACGGTGCAACTGATAGTGCAGTCCTGCTTCTTTATTTATTTCATATTCATTTCCTGAAAGCTGTATGCGGTACATACCAAGGTTGGCATTCATAATGCCGGGCTGATCTGTATCTTCTGTATATACTTGTGGAAGCGTTACAAATGCGCCACCATCTTTTGGCCAGTGGTGTATCAACGGAATATCCGTGATTTGTATTTGCTCTGCCAATACGGGTTTATCAAAAGGATTTTTTAACGGGAATGCTTTTATGGCTGCCAGGCCCGCGCCTGCATTTTTAAGCGGATGCTTAAACGCTTTTACAGGATTGTTTTTCAGATCAATTAATTGCTGCACCATGGCCAGTGTATGCCGGAAAATAAATTTGCTTCTGTCCAGTGTACCAAAAATATTTGATGCTGCACGGAACCGGCTGCCTTTTACATTTTCAAACAATAAAGCCGGGCCGCTTGCTTCATGTACACGCAGGTGGATAGCGGCCATTTCAAGATATGGATCAACTTCTTCTTTTATACGGGCCAGTTGCCCGTTCTTTTCCAAATCCAGTAAGCATTCCTCCAGCGAGCTATAGGCCATTGACTTTTATTTGCATGCAAAAGTAAAACACAAATACATGACAAAAGGTTTTCTTTATATTGCAAATCCTAACTCTTTACTTTAAAGGAAATCATTATGAACAAAGGCAGGCTGGAAGCATTTAGCGATGGGGTAATTGCTATCATCATCACTATTATGGTACTGGAATTAAAGGTGCCCCATGGAAATACACTTGAATCGCTGCGACCATTAATTCCTGTTTTTATAAGCTATGTACTGAGTTTTATTTATGTGGCTATCTACTGGAACAACCATCACCACCTGATGCACGCCGCGCAGCATGTAAATGGCAGGGTTTTATGGGCCAACGTACACTTGTTGTTCTGGCTTTCCCTCATTCCTTTTGTAACAGCCTGGATGGGAGAAAATCATTTTGCTACCTGGCCCGTGGCCCTTTATGGAATCGCATTGGTTATGAATGGTATTGCTTATACAATTTTAACCATGGAACTCAACCGGCTGCATGGCCCCAATTCCAGCATTGCAAAAGCAATTGGAAATGACAAAAAAGGAAAATTATCCGTAGTGATTTATATTATTGGCATTACTATATCTTTTTTTAATAACTGGGTGGGATTTGCATGTTACATTTTAGTAGCAAGTATATGGTTTATACCAGACAGAAGGATTGAGCACAAAATGACGGGTAACAAAAAAAACAATGAGATTGAGAGAAAGGTGGAATAGTTAAAAGTTGAGGGTGAAGGGTTAAGAGTCTATAATGAAAATTTACAACCGCAGCAATCCGATCTTATGCATGGTGCTGATGGGTTTATTGTCCCAGAAGAGCTCAAAATCTTCTAAACCCGCAGCTTCAAAACTGTCTTTGACTTCCTGCAATGTCACATTTTTTATGTTTGCCGCTGATAATTGCTGCAGCATATTTTCCAGCCATTTGCCCTGGTCTGCTGGTAATTGAATTTTATGCGTTTCCTTTTTTGTCACAAAATTCAATACCGCCATTTCACGCTGATTACCGTTTTTTGATTGTGTAAAATAATCAAGTACAGGGCTGGTACCCAGCCAAATAATTTTAGCAGTTGGTTTAAATACCGGCAACTCATCTTGCCCCAATGCTTTAATTATATAATCAGGTGCAATTTTTGTCCTGGGTGTTTTAAAATCGAACCATTTTTGCAGAGGATCATCAAAACACATTCCATGCATATAATTATGTAATGATTTCTTAAGTCCATATGCAAAGGTTGGATGATCAGCACCTGTGGGATCAATATGTTCTATATCATTATTCGCAAAGCTTCCCATACCAGCATGTTGTTTTTGCACGCTGAATTTGGCCGGCTCCAGGCCAACCGGGCTATGCGCTGTCATGGTAAACTGGTGCCAGAATGCAGATTGTAAAATATCAGCCTTAAACATTTGCCGCACCATTTCTAATGAGTCGATGGTTTCCTGTGCAGTCTGTGTAGGAAAGCCATACATTAAATAAGCATGCACCATAATTCCTGCTTCGGTAAAATTTTTGTTTACCCTTGCTACCTGTGCCACGGTAATACCTTTTTGAATCAGTTCCAGCAGGCGATCGGATGCCACTTCGAGGCCACCTGAGACCGCAATACACCCTGAAGCTTTTAATAGCAAACAGAGATCCCTGGTAAAACTTTTTTCAAATCTTATATTGGTCCACCAGCTGATTACCAGTTTTCTTCGTATAATTTCAATTGCCATCGCACGCATCAATGCAGGAGGCGCCGCTTCGTCAACAAAGTGAAAACCATTCTGGCCTGTTTGTGCGATAATTGTTTCCATCCGGTCACAAAGCAAACCAGCGGTCACTGGCTCATACAGTTTTATGTAATCGAGCGAGATATCGCAAAAAGTGCACTTTCCCCAGTAGCACCCATGTGCCATTGTCAATTTGTTCCAGCGGCCATCACTCCACAGGCTGTGCATCGGGTTGACTACTTCTATCGCAGAAATATAACTGTCCAATAAAAAATCGCTGTAGTCCGGCGTGCCCACTTCACCCTGTTTATAATCCCTGCCTGTTTTATTGTTTATATACCCCACGGCTCCGTTCTGCAAAAGAAAAGTTCGTTTTAGTGTAGCAGTTGTGGCGGTGCCATTTATATATGTCACCAGGTTTTCTATTGGCGCTTCGCCATCATCAAGCGTTATAAAATCAAAAAACTCAAACACCCGTGCATCTGCCAGTGAGCGCAATTCTGTATTGGCAAATCCACCACCCATAACCGTTTTTATTTCTGGGTAGTATTGCTTTATCCATTGGGCGCAACGGAAGGCGCTGTATAAATTGCCTGGAAAAGGAACGGAAACGGCAACCATTTTTGGTTGAACGATGAGCATGTGTTTTTGCAGTAAACCAAGTAAAATGTGATCAATATAAGTTGGACTTTGCTGAAGTGTGGTATACAATTCATTAAAACTGCTGGCAGAACGGCCCAGCTTTTCTGCATAGCGGCTAAAACCGAAGTGCTCATCAATAGCCTCCTTAATAAAATCAGATAAATCTTCCAGGTACATGGTAGCCAAATATTTAGCCATATCCTGCTTGCCCATGCTGCCAAAGGCCCAGTTAAGATCGTCCGACTGTTCAAACCTTAAAGCCTCCGGTAGAAAATCCCTTTTTGCAACCAGGTGCGCCAGTGTAGGATTTCTTCCCTGCAGAAATAAAATAACCGGATCGATGGTATTTATATAGCTTTCCCGAAGGGCAAATATGCGGGCGGCATTGCCGGATAGCGTTGCTGCCGGATCTATTTGTGCAAATAATTCTGTTAATCGCTCTTTGCTAAAAAGAGCAAGGATAACTTCAATGCCAAGGTCGGCCTGGAAAGCGCTGATGTTTTTTGTGTTCAAAAATCCTTTTAAATAAGCCGTAGCCGGGTAAGGCGTATTTAGTTGTGTAAAAGGAGGTGTGAGTAGAAAAACCGTTGCGCTCAAATGAATTGATTTAATAGCAAAAATATCTTTAATTCATCATAAATATGTACACGGCAGGCCGGAGTATAAAAGTGACCTTTGAAGCAGTATTGCTGAGAGATAGTTTGTATATTCAATCTGCATGCAACTGATAACAATGAAAATACCCGGTTATATTATGGGCTTGTTGTATATGGCTGCCGGTAGCTGGCATTTTTTGCGCCCGCGCATGTATATAAAAATAATGCCGCCATGGTTGCCCATGCATGTGCAATTGGTATATATCAGTGGCGCATTCGAAATATTACTGGGTATATTACTGATTCCGGAAAGTACAAGAGTAATGGCTGCATGGGGTATTATTGCTTTATTGATAGCCATTTTTCCTGCTAATATACAGATGACAATAAATTATTTTCATTACAATAATCCCATGAAATGGTTAACGGTGGCAAGGCTGCCATTGCAAGCGCTATTGATTTGGTGGGCCTGGTTATATACGTAGATGGAACCGGGTAGTCTGTTTCGGAATTCGCGATTGTAAGGTTTTGTGATTTGCTGCATCCGAACAATCCTGAAATCAAAATCAGGCAATGTTATTCCTGCCTATAAGGTCCCACAGGTTACCATAGAGATCTTTAAAAACAGCTACCGTTCCATATTCTTCTGTAACCGGTTCTCTTACAAAAACAATTCCTTTGCCCAGCATGCTGCTGTAGTCATTCCAGAAATCATCTGTTTGCAAAAATAAAAAAACACGTCCGCCGGTTTGATTACCTACCCTGCTTTGCTGTTCTTCGTTAGCTGCTTTGGCCAGCAACAAGCAAGCGGCACCAGCTCCTTTTGGTTTAATGAGCACCCATCTTTTTGTTTCGCTCAATACCGTATCTTCTATTAATTCAAAGCCAATTTTCTGTGTGTAAAATGCAATGGCTTCATCATAATCTGCTACTACTAAAGCCAGGTGGATTATTTGCTGCATAGAGAAATATTTATGATGTCTGATGTAGTGATGTCTGATTTCTTTAATGTTCAGTTACATTATTTATCTTTTGCCAGGACAAATCGGCCACTGAATTGGAAAATAATCAAATTGATAATCTGACTATCTTTTAAAATCTGCATTCCAGCCTTTCATCAATGATCACAGCAGAGAACATCAGCCATGTTCTACATTTATTTTATTATCCCTGTATCTTTTATCCAGTCGGTCAACCTGTCGGGCCAGGTCTTCAAACTATTAAAGTTAGAGCGCTTCCCCATATTAAAGCCATGGTTACCTACTGTATAAATATGTACTTCCACCGGCACTTTTACTTTACGGTGCATCTGCAATAATTTAATTACAGGTTCGGAACAACATTCATCATCGTTAGACACCAGCATAAAAGTGCGGGGCGCATTGGCGGTAACTGCATCCGGCACTGCAAGCGGTCCCGGGTAAATTAATATTTGGAAAGAAGGACGCGCAGACAAGCCATCGATGGCATCAGGTTTTACTGCATGGCTTTCCTGGTAATGATAAGATACCCATCCTGCTACTTCACCACCTGCAGAAAAACCCATTACGCCAATTTTGGCGGTATCAATATTAAATTCCTTTGCGCGGCTGCGTACCAGACGCATGGCGCGGAATATATCCTGTTTCGGATTTTCTTCTGTATAAAACATAGAATCAGCCCTGAACAAACGGTATTTTAATACAAAAGCTGTTATACCCAGGCTGTTTAAATAGACGGCTGCATCTTTACCTTCTGCATTGAATACCAGGCTACGGAAACCGCCACCCGGGCAGATAACCACCGAAACACCCGTCGCAATATTTGCCGGTGCAGGATAAACAACCAGCGAAGGATTGTGAATACTTCTCACCCACCATTCTTTGGCTTCTTCCGGTATATTTTTTTTATTTTCAAAGCCAGGTGCCCCGTTTTTCCAGAGTGGTATAACGGTGGCGCTATCCTGTGCAGTTAATGCAGCCGAACTAAAAAGAAAGCACAATAGAAACAATAATTTGTAAGTATGCATAATGTATTGCTGATTTTGGAATTGTGAGATTGCGGAATTTCTTATTCCGTAAGATATTAGATTTTTTTTATTCCTGATTTTTAGATTTCGGAACTTTTTCCCTGACATATTTTTACTTCCTGGTTACCGCTATTGAAATTTCAGGCATCATGCATTAATTAAATCAATCAATGGCGAAATATCAAAACCCAAAAATTGTTTTTTTCAATCCTTCTTCAAAACTAACAGGTTCAAACCCTAATTCTTTTCTTGCTTTGCTTATGTTAAAACCTGTTTTGGGCGGGCGCCTCGCTGGTTGTGAAAAGCTTGCCGCATCCACTTTTTCAATCAGGGAA
>JBDSOC010000075.1:0-3991 GCA_039915085.1 Chitinophagaceae bacterium | reverse complement strand
TAAAAATAGCAGCCCAATATTCAGGGTACTGTTCGTTTATATGATAAGTCCCACCCTGATCCGGAAGAGCAGCAGAAAATAGAATAACATCGCTCAAAGATGTTAGCGTTTGGATAAAAGTTTCCGCACTAGATGCAGGCAAATGTTCTGCTACTTCAAGTGACATAGCAAGATCAAATTTCCTGTCAATTTGCAGGCTGTTTTTCAGGTCCCGGAAAATAACCTTATCAGCAGGCACCTTAATCATTTCAGGCTTTACATATGGACCTTCTACGCCAAGAATATCTTTAACACCAATATCTTCTAACCATGTTTTTAGCCACATACCGGTACCACAACCTATGTCTACGACACTTGCAGGTGTTATAAGCCTGTTAACAATTGGCAAAACTGCTCTTGCTGACTGATATGATTCAGCTTCAAGATCCGTAAAAAAATTGTTATTATATTTTTGCGCTTCAATCATACAAAAAACCTTTATAAATTTTATTATGATTCACAAGTTCATTATAATATGCAGGGAAAAATTTTTTTAATAAAATTTTATACAGGTGCTTGAATGGCTTCTTTTTAAATCTGTATACCATGTAATCGTATACAAAATCAAAAGAAAGTTTATCCTTATACTTGGTAAGAAAATAAGTTTCTATTTCATTTTGCTGTTGTATACTGGCATTCAGGGTTTTCATCATTGAGTCAGCAGATACACGGTAATCAAACAGCACTTCATCAAGGTATTGAAAAGCATAGCCTTTAAATCCAATTCTCAACCATAAATCCCAGTCTTCATAACCCATAATCTTCATGTTTTCAAAAAAGCCAACCTCTTCTATCACAGATTTTCTTATTACCGCACAGGCATCTATATAATTACCCAGCATCAATCTCTGCAGGTTAAATTGTCCTGGCTTCAGCACTCCTTTTTTTCCCCCTATGTAATTAGCATTTCCATACACTACGGCAATATTTTCATTATTGTCCAATATACTTATGCTTCGTTCCAGGTAGGCAGGATAAATTTTATTGTCCGCATCAAGCGGAAGGATGTATTTGCCCGCTGCTTTATGTATGCCGCTGTTCCTGGCACCTCCCAATCCAGTATTTTGTTGAAATATTACATGATAACCTGTCTTACTCAATTCCTCAATATATTGGTTGGTAAATTCATCAGTAGATCCATCATTTACAATAATTATTTCAAACAACGCGTGGTCGCATTGGTGCAGGCTATCCAATGCGTCTTTTAAATATTTACCCTGGTTATAACAGGGAATCACCACAGATATAATGGGTGCGTTCATATAAATAATTTCCTACTGCTGAAGAATTTGGTTTATCTTTTTATTATCACCCCAAAAAGCCATGGGTTCATAGTCCGTATACGGATAATAACCAAGGTTTAAATGTATCGTTGCCTTATGATCCAGCAAATACTTTTCTACAAGTTGCAATACGCTAACTGGCTGACCACTACAACAATTGATAATGCCATTAACCTTGTCCTGTAGTGCTATTTTTACAATATACATCGCTACACGTTCAACAGGTAAATAATCCCGTATCTGCATCCCTCCGCTCATATTAAAAACAGGCGCTTTTTCATTCAGCGCTTTTTGCAGTTGCGAAAGTAAGGAATTTGCATTTTGCCCCCTGCCATACATGTAAAAAAGGCGTATCCATTTGAAATCAAACGAGACAGCCTGTTGCAACTCTTCTAACAATTTTCTGAGGGTATCTTTTGCCACTGCATATGGATTAGCGGGATGGGCGGGCATATCTTCTGACAGTATTCCTTCTTTCATACCATATTCAAAACAAGTACCGGTAACAGAAAGATTTTTTAAACCATGTGTTACCAAATTCTTCAAAAAAGAAAAATGCCGCGGCAGGTTTACCTCATGATGAAAAGCAGCTTTATAGTTGGGCAATCCTTCCCAGGCAAGATGTATTGCTGCGTCGGGACGTTGAAACCATTCATAATAGTTGATTTCGGGATTGAAAGAAGCCAAATCAAAAGGTTTATACTGCACCCGCGAAAACCAGGGAAATGATCTGGCCTTTTCTTCTAAAAAAGAACTGGCCACAACATGGTAATTACTTTTAAGTAATTCTTCTACCACGTAATTTCCGATAAAGCCTGTTGCGCCGGTGACCAGTATTGTACGCATATTAAATAATTTGCAATGCTGGTATGGGTACTACAAACCGTCCTCCCCATTCTTTTATATAGGATAACTGCGCTGTAATTTCTTCTTTCAAATTCCAGGGCAGAATGATTACAAAATCCGGCTGTTTGTCTTTTAAATACTGCTCATTGACTACAGGAATATGACTGGCGGGTAAAAACTTATTCTGTTTGTGGGGATTAGCATCAACAACAAAATCAATCAGATCACTTTTGATACCGCAGTAATTTAATAAAGTGTTTCCTTTCGCAGCAGCTCCGTACGCTGCAACTTTCTTATGGCTATTTTTTTGCTTAATAAGAAACTCTGTCAGATCATATTTTACTTTCAATGCTTTTTGCTGAAAATTATCGTAATAGTCAAGTGTGCCCATTCCTTTGGCCGTTTCTTTTGCCAGCAGGTTTTCTACGTTAGCAGAGATGGCTTTGCTTTTATCTTCCGCATGTTTGGCATAAATCCGCAACGATCCGCCATGTGTGGGAATTTCTTCCACATCAAACATTTCCAGACCCTGTGCTGCAAAAATCTTACGCACAGTAGTGAAAGAAATATAAGAAAAATGCTCGTGGTAAATGGTATCGAACTGGTTATTGTCCACCAGCTGCATCAGGTGCGGAAACTCCATGGTAATTACACCCTCTTCTTTCAATATAATTTTCATGCCGGTCACAAAGTCAACAATATCCGGTACATGTGCCAGTACGTTATTGCCCAGCAACAAATCTGCTCTTATATTTTTAGCTGCCAGTTCTTTTGCAAGCTTCACACCAAAAAAATCATTTACTGATTCAATACCTTTTGCACGCGCCACTTCCGCGGTATTGATAGTGGGCTCTATGCCCAGCACAGGAATATTTTTTTCCTTAAAATATTGTAAGAGATACCCGTCGTTGGAAGCTATTTCAATAACAAGCGATTTATTATTATAACCAAAACGCTTTGTCATCAGGTCTGTATAAGCCTTCGCATGTTTTAACCAGCTGGTGGAATAAGAAGAAAAATATACATAATCACTGCTGAATATGGCATCAGACTTTTTATATTCATCTACCTGAACAAGAAAACAGTTATCGCAGGTGTATACCTTCAGTGGATAAAAAGTTTCCGGCTCATTCAATTCTTCCAGTTTCAAAAAGGAATTAGAAGCCGGTGAATTAACCAGGTCAATAAAAATATTGTTGAGTTCCGTATGACAAAATCTGCATTTCATTTTTTACAATTTTTTAGCGCATGTGTTTACTGCAATACTTTATTCAAATTCCTGTAAAATTATTATTCAGTAACGGATGCTGTTTATCCCTTTCAGAAATTTCTGTTGGCGTAAGTGGCCAGTTTATACCTATGCGGGGATCATTGTATTGTACACCTGCTTCAGCGCCTGGCATATACAACTCAGTATGATGATAAATTAATTCGCAATCATCTGTCAATGTTTGAAAACCGTGTGCAAACCCCTCCGGTATATAAATCATTCTTTTATTTTTTGCAGAAAGTTCTGTTCCAAACCATTGTAAAAAAGTAGCAGAATCTTTGCGCAAATCAATTATCACATCATATACCGCACCTGCAATACAGCGCACCATTTTAATTTCGGTAAAAGGAGGCAGTTGATAATGCATGCCGCGCAATGCACCAGCTTTTGAAGTAAAGGAATGATTCATTTGCACCCATTCCCCCGTATGTCCTATTCGTTTAAACTCGTCTTTACAATATGTCCTTGCAAACCAGCCGCGGTTATCTGTAAACGGCGTAAGTTCTATTGTAAAGCTGCCTTTTAAAATTGTTTCCGTAAATACCATAGATGT
>JBDSOC010000039.1:0-5813 GCA_039915085.1 Chitinophagaceae bacterium | reverse complement strand
GTCACCCCAAACAGCAGGACGCTAAATTAATGGTGGTTGATAAAACACATATCTCTACTAAACACCTGCCCGATGTATGGGAACGTAAAGACGAATGGTACAACTACAAAGATCTGAACCCCGATGTACATGTACTTATTAAAATAGATGAAACTTCTTATACCGGTGGAGAAAACAATGGCAATCACCCGATGGCCTGGTACCACGATTATGAAGGCGGCAAAGCATTTTATACAGAGATGGGCCATACCAAAGAATCTTTTGTGGATCCGCTTTACCTGCAACATATTTTGGGGGGCATTGAGTGGGCAATGGGAAAGAAGTAAATGTGAATTAACTTATTTGAAAGGCGGCTGAGAGGCTGCCTTTTTTTGTGGGGCGAATGCCCGCAGATTCAACATATCATTTCGCAAATTTTACCAATAAAAAATTCCGTAACTTATTACTCCAATTATCCATCCATGCGGCAAACCTGCCAACGATATGTGTTATTGTTATTGCTTTTCATCAGCCATACTATGGCCGCACAAAGAGTATTGTATTCTCCCGTAATAGAAGGCAGATCCGTAGAGCGTTTTAGCGTAGTTGGCAAGACGGGCGACTACTACTGGGTACAAAAAGAAAGAAGAAAGAAGCACGTGCCGCAGCGGGCAGAAGAATGGATGAAGGAAGAACAATTGTTTGATGTGTATGATGCCCGCTTACAATTATTGCAAACGGTGCAGGCTGCTCCCGTTACTGCATCCACACTCAAAAAATACCTTATTTGCGGCAACCGTTTTTTTGATGAAATGGTTTTATCCAGCTATAAAAACAAAACCCTTGTGCAATTGCGCCGGTACACTGCGGAAGGTATGCTGCTTACAGACAGCGCCATAACAAGTTTCCCTTTTAATGAACCGGGAAACAGTTTTTTGCTTACGGTTTCAGCAGATAAAACCAAAATCCTGTTACTGGGTTTTGAATATGTTACTTCATTGCCACCAAGATTACATGCGGTGATCTTTAATGATAACTGGAAGATAATTTCCAGCAATGTTATTGAACATGCATTTATTACACAGCCTTTTATCCAGGATGATTTTTTTTCTTTTCCTTCTGCTGCCAGCAATGCCCCGGTGCAACTGGCCAATAATGGCGAATGGCTGATGGCATCACCTTCCCGCACCAATTACAACTTTTTATTGTTTCATTTTAATGGCAGCACAAATGCGGTCTCTTACAAAGAAATTGTATTATCGCCATCGTATAAAATGGAGGATATTGCTTTATCTGTAAACAATGAAAAAGGTGAAGCCATTGCCGGCATACTGAGCAGCTACCACCAGACAGCGCATAAAAATGTACATGTTACCCACTATTCTTTTGTGCAGGAAATATTTGATTTTGATTCCTCTTACCGGTTCAGTACGCTGGCAGGCAATCAATCAAAAAACAATAACCTGGAAAAAGAAAGTTTTATTGCCGTGCCCGATATGGGTTTTATGTTACTGAAAGAATATGGCAGACCTTTTGACAAATGGTATGGTCAAAATAACTATGGCCGTTCATGGGATGCAGCATTTCTATTGGCCAACAACAATAATAGCAATACGCCTGTCCGGTTTCCCATCAATGCCAACGGGTACAGCCGCTACAGCAATTCTGGAGCCGTCAGCGACAATTATGGCCGTGGCGATCTGAGCCTTTTCTATTTCCCCGGCCGCCCGGTGGATAGTTGCTGGAGCGGGTTCATCAATAAAAAACAAATAACAGAACTCAACGCACCTGCACTCTCCTATTTGTTTGTTCCGCTGCAGGATAAACTAGTGCTGATGTATAACAGTGTTGAAAGAGATGATTACCCGTTTGGGACGACGTTGTTACTGGATCCGCAGGGCAACCAGCTTGCAGAACGGGAAGTTATATCCTGGAAGTCTGATCAGTCACTGCTGTTTCAGCAATCACTGCAGATTACAAAAAACGAAGTTGCAGTTCCCTATTCAAGAAACCAGCAAAAAGGTTTTGCCATTTTCAGGTTCTGAAAAACACATTATCTATATATATCATTCTTCTGTAAAGGCATTTCCTTTTTCAATCTTTCAAAAGCAGCAGCAATCCTTTTTATCCGGCTTTTATTAAAGCTCAACTGTGCTTTACCGGTAGTTGTTAGCCCGTTGATGCCTGCCAATCCCTGTATCATCCATTTACGGTTTTGCCGGTCCCGCGGATACCAGTTGGTTGGTCTTATCTCCTTTTGGTGAAAGAGGTACCAATGCGGCAATTTTATGAAATGATAGCTATGCGGATATTGTGTTATGCCGGCAGCCCATGCTTCCATGGTTTGCAATGTGCTGGCAGTAGCCGGATCGATGATATAAAACACCAGTTGTCCATTTTCTGTTACCGGCAGCGCGGGGGCTACATGATAATTCCAATGTTGTATCAATCCGCCAATATGCTTTTTTAAATAGTCGCCACTGAATACCCATGCTTTGTAATGCGGAATATTCCATTGCTGCAGTAATATACAAATCGCATCTGCCCTTGCTTCGCACCCGTTGTGGCTATACTGCCATCTAAACAACGGCTGTCCTTTAAAAAACGAGAATATTTTTTCCGCACCGGCCTTACTCATACATTTTAAGGGGTCTGTGGCATCTGTAAGTGTATAGTCAAAAAGCGTGGGTGCTAATTCAGGAGGCATCTTGCTGAAGATAGTTTTTAATATCCACGATGCAGTAAGCCTGTTTATACTGCATATCCCAGAATCAAAAGATGTCATTCCATTTGGGGTGTCTGCTGGTTCGCTGCTGTTCCAAAAACAGCCCGATAAAATTCATCCATGTCAATTTTATACAGGTTCGATAAAAAAGTAATACATTGTTGTGCTTCTGCCAACCACCCCAGTCACCATTTTTCCCGCAGCTTTGCTGTGCAGCTGCCTGTATCAATCCTTCACTTTTAATTTTTAATCAGACAATAATAAACTTATGTCAAACACAGATTTAGTAAAAGCCGTGTATACCCATTTTTCAACCGGCAATGTGCCGGCTGTATTAGCGCTTTTTGATCCAGCTATTGAATGGCGCGAATGCACGGGTGTTCCTTTTGTAAAGGGCGACGGCATTTTTATTGGACCAGAAGCGGTAGTTACCAATGTTTTTATGCAGATAGGCGCTTTCTACGATGGATTCAATATTGCCGTAACCGATATATTTGCGTCTGGCGACAAAATAGCCATGATGGGTTATTACCAGGGCACCAATAAAGCCACCGGCCATTCTTTTAAAGCCAATGCCACTCATATCTGGACAGCAAAAAACGGAAAGCTTACTCATTTTTTCCAGGCTGTGGATACCGTAACATTGACCCGTTAAAAAATTTAAATTAATGAGCATCATTTCTTTGCTGAAGCTGCGACAAATCTGTGTAGCTACATTTAAAATAATTTTCTTAATTTAAATATTCTTATCCACCCCCCTGCAAACCCGCAATTCTTACCTGCTGGTATTACTTCTATTCACCTAAAAAAACTTTTTATGTCTGAAATTCAAGAATCAGTTGCCGGGTCAGCTGTTGCTAACCGTCTTCCATCTAAAAGTTATGCTGCCATGGCTGCCAGCGAAAATCTAATACCATGGAATTTTACCCGTCGCACGCCCCGTCCGCATGATGTATTGGTAGAAATTCTTTACTGCGGCGTCTGTCATACCGATATTCATTTTATACGAAATGATTTTGGCATGTCTGCTTATCCGCTGGTTCCCGGCCACGAAATAGTTGGTAAAGTAACTTCTATTGGCGATCACGTTAAAAAATTTAAAGTGGGTGATACCGTGGGCATCGGCTGCCTGGTAGATTCCTGCAGGGACTGCGATAACTGTAAACAGGATTTGGAACAGTATTGTCTCAACGGCGCCACCTACACTTACAGCGCGCCTGACAGGCATGGAGATGGTATTACCTATGGTGGTTATTCAAACCAGATTGTTTGTGATGAAGCGTTTGTACTGAAAGTAGACAACAAGCTACCGCTTGAAAAAGTAGCACCACTTCTATGCGCCGGTATTACTACTTACTCGCCGCTACGCAACTTTAAAGTGGAAGCAGGTCATAGGATTGCCATACTTGGTTTAGGCGGACTTGGACATATGGGTGTAAAATTTGCTGCTGCATTTGGCGCTGAAGTTACTGTACTGAGCACCTCACCTTCCAAGGAAGCAGATGCTAAAAATCTGGGTGCGCATAAATTTGTTTACACCAAAGACGAAGAGCAGGTAAAAAAGGTACAGGGATATTTTGATTTTATACTTGACACGGTATCTGCCGATCATGATTATAATTTCTACCTCCCCATGCTGCGCACAAAAGGGGTAATGATCTGTGTGGGCCTTCCCAACACTCCCATAGTGGCACCGGCCGCCAACCTTATTTTTCATGCACGCAGTATGGCAGGTTCGCTGATAGGGGGTATTGCCGAAACACAGGAAATGCTGGATTATTGCGCTGCCAACAATATTACCTCAGATGTAGAAGTGATAAACATCCGTGATATTGATAAAGCATATGAAAGAATGGAAAGAAGTGATGTAAAATATCGGTTTGTAATTGATATTGCCACACTGAAATAGATACATCAAATCATTATTTATTATCTGTTACCAGGCAAAATTTATCTTGCCCGGTAACAGGATTTTATTTTCTTAATTCGTCTCAATTAATTCGTAATTCACAACAGCTTTATACAAAAAGCCCCGGAATGCGGCAGGTGGATTTCAATCGCTTCGATGCTCATTCCTTCCATCAAAGTTTTTTTGGTTTTATATCCAGGCGTAATCACTCCTTTTTATCTATTGTAAGAAGAACGGGCTTGTCGCAAATATTTACTAAACTTGCTTACAATATTAAAAATCATGCTAACCAGGCGTTCTCTTCTCAAACTATCCGGTTCCGCAGCAATTTTATCGCTGTCACCGGTTATTATTACCAGGGCCGCAACAAAGCCCGTTGGTCCATTCCGGTTTTGTCTTAACATGAGCACTATTATGGGACAAAAGCCCGGACTGCTTCATTCTATTGAGATGGCAGCGGTAGCAGGCTATGATGGCGTGGAACTCTGGGTAAAGGATATTCAGCAATGGCTGGCAGAAGGCAATACCATTGAAGCACTGGCAAAATTTATTGCGGCAAAAAATATCAGGGTAGAAAATGCCATTAGTTTTACTGAATGGATGGTGGATGACGATATCAGAAGAAACGCGGCCCTGGCAACACTGGAAAAAGAGATGAAAATGATGTCAGCGCTGGGATGCAAACGTATTGCCGCCCCCCCGTCAGGCGTTTCAAAAGATCAGGTTATTGATTTTAAAAAAGCAGGTGCCCGCTACCGTGAGACCCTGGTACTTGGCAGAAAATATGGGGTAATGCCGCTGCTGGAATTCTGGGGCGCTTCGGGTACCATATATAATTTTGGCCAGGCATTGGCTATTGCCGCGGCCGCCAATGATCCGGATGCACGTATTCTGCCTGATGTATATCATTTGTTCCGTGGTGGTTCCGGATTTGATTGCCTGCACCTTGTCAATGGAAAAGTAATTGATATTATTCACATGAATGATTATCCTGCCAACAAACCAGTCAATGAACAAACCGATGCTGATCGTATTTACCCTGGCGACGGGGCGGCGCCGCTGAAAAAAATATTGCAAACACTAAAGGCCATGGGCGGCACAAAAACACTTTCGCTTGAATTATTTAATAAAGCGTACTGGGAACAGGATGCTATGTCAGTTGCGCGCACCGGTTTACAAAAAATGAAAACACTGGTGAAT
>JBDSOC010000009.1:0-7284 GCA_039915085.1 Chitinophagaceae bacterium | reverse complement strand
AATTGATTACTGCGTCCGTAATAAAATAACCTTTAGCTGTAAGGCTGTAATCTTCATTGGCGGATCGATTTCCTGTAAAACGGTAACGGAAACTTCCATTAAAACCATTTTTGCTGGTATAGGTAATGCCGGCAGTACTGGTCCATACCGGGGCCAGTGGTATATAATCCTGGCCCTTTGTTTCACCAATAGCACGGCCATGTGCATAGTTAATATCAAGATCAAAATATAAAGACTTAACTGGTTCATAGCGACCGGAAAAATCTAACCCAACTCTACGGGTTTTACCACTGAATTCTACAAAACCACCGTCCCCGCTGTATACAAATTCCTGTTGCAGGTAAATGTACCAGAGGGCCGCATTAATAATGATATTTTTTGCCGGCTTAAATACCGCGCCAAGGTCTGAACTGTATGCAGCAGGCAGCACCTGGTAGCCATTTTGCACCACCACTGCTCTTGTATCGTTTGAATGAAAGCCCTTTCCTGTGGTAAGATAAAATTGCAATTCATCATTTACATGATAATAAAGGTTCAATTTTGGGCTGATAGTATTTGCATTGGCTTTATAAATACCAATGCCCGGAAGCGTTGTATCGCCGGCATATTTATTATTGTATTTGTGGTTAAAATGATCAAAACGAAGCCCAGCATTGATACTAAAATGTTCATTAAATTTTATTGTTTCACTTAAATAAGGCGATACTGACAACTCAGCAATATCTCCAAGTTTAATTCTGTTCAGGAGTGTAAAACGATCCATCGTATGTGATAGCTCAGAATTGCTGGTCTTATCGTACCTGACCTGCAAACCAGCTTCAGAACTAAGCCTGCTATTACCAATATAAGAAACATGGTTGTAGCTGCCATTATAACCCATCATGCTTCTTGCTTCCTTTTGTCTTATTTCATCGCCATTAATAGTGTCTTCAAGAAAAAAGGTAAAGTTGGTATGCAGATCAAAATGAGAATTGGAATAATACACCTGGTTTTTTATAAAATCGCCATTGGCAAAGGATGTAAGCAGTTGTGCATTGGCGTTGGTACGGTAAGTAATACCACCTTCATAAGGATCAATAGCACCATAAAAACCAATCAACCCCTGGTCAACTGCGCGGTCTGGTATTTGGCCAGATGCATCCCATTTACTGCGGAATGTTGTGGCAGACAGGGTAAGATGGCTGTGCTTTGATACCTGTGCATTGTATTTTGTAAATAAATTAAACCGTTTAAAATGCTGTGGGTTGTCAAAATAGGCATCAGAATACCTGTATTCTGCTGCTACGTACCATGATTGTTGTTTTTCTTTTGCTTTTGAACTGAGCAGGTTAAACATAGCCAGGCCACGGAATGTATTGAACTGTCCGCCTTCCAGTTTAATAAGATTACTGGCAAGTGCATTTTTTGTATTGAAATCCACAAAACCAGTGGTAGTAAAATCACCTTTGCCGGCAGTATAAGGGCCCTTTTTAAAATCTACACTTTCTATTGTTTCAGGTATGATAAAATGACTGTCTGCAAAACCTTGTCCATGTGCGTGAGATACCATGTTGATGGGCAAACCGTCAACATCCAGCCTGAAATCTGTGCCATGATCAGCATCAAAACCACGCAAAAATATTTGCTCAGCTTTACCACCACCCTGGTGCTGGCCAATTACAATGCCTGGTATAATACGCAGCACTTCCTGTGAATTATTTACACCACGCATGGCAATATCTGTTTTACTGATTACTTTGTATTGCTCGCCGGCATGTGCAGAAATAGTAACAGTTCTTAATTCCACACTGCGGGCTTCCAGTGTAATATGGTAGTCTGCACTTTTAAAATCTGCCATTGACATTGTCTTTATTTCATAGCCGATGGAAGATATCTGTATGGTATTAATAATTTGTTTTTCCTGTTTTAAAGTAAAATTGCCCAGTTGGTCAGTAATACCTGAAATTTTTGCCGGTAACAAGAGTACTGTAATTCCCTCCAGTGGCTGATGATTTGCTGCATCAGTAACTCTTCCTTTTACAATAGTCTGCGCATTAAGAGAGCACCCCATAGAAAGAAGAAATAATAACAACGCAAAGCTGCAGCGATGTTTGTGTCGCATAATATATGTCAGTTGAAATAGTCATTTAAAAAATAGAAGTGAAAAAATCCTGAATGATCCCGTAATGAAAAATATATATCCTGCAGAAACGTTTTATTTGAATAGCAAATAATGTCTGTGCGCAGCAATACAACCAATATTAATTTTGCTGCATGCAGTTTATTTAATTACGGAAAGATTCAAAAAGGGATGACTATGCTTTGGGTGGCGGGAAATCGCTATGCAAATACGTAAGGGGAAGATAAGAATATACTCCGGAAAAGTGAGTCAGGACAAGCCTGGGAATTGTAAAATCATACGTATTAGCAAACATATGGTCGTAATCAGAAAAATCTGCTTTGGGCAGGTTGGCATCTTTTTCGGGATACCTTTTTTTGGCTTCATTTACATTTTCATAATGAACATGGTATTTGCCATTTTCATAGTGCACAGTGGCCATGTGCTCAGAATACCAGAAAATATGGGCAATGCCATCTGAAATAAAGGGCAGCATTGGTTTACAAATAAGCATTGTATAACAAAAGAGGAGCAGGTATAGTAGCGCTTTCTTCATTTTTTTCAAATACGTAAACCCATCAATCAGAGGCAAAGGAAGAACGAAAGATAGGTTACAACGGTATAAATGGCGGGTTAATAACTTTATTGAAACAGGCCGGCAATTGTTGCCAGCCTGTTTTAATATTATCTATTGATTTTACCAGGGACTTGCCAGGTAGGGAAAGGCTGTTAAAAATACTTTATCGTTTGCATTTACATTGTCTTTGGTTAATCCAGGATTAGAAGAACCCGCCGGGCCTCCAAACAACAATAATAATTCGGTATCAATAACATCATCAGATAAAGTTCTTCCCGTTAATAAATTGGTGCCATCATAAAAAGAGGTGGCGCCGGTAGTAGATACATTTAATACATCTGTTGCCAGTAAACCAGTTAGCTGATCAGCTGTTTGGGTAAGGGCATTGGTAGTATAACCAGGATTCAATGCCAGTAATTTGGTTTTAAACTTTGCCTGGAAAGCGGCGCCCATGGCAGATGGTATGGTGCCGTTAAATTTATCCTTTTCGGTAGCATCTACAAAAACTGTGGCTATTGCAGGACGTGCCATCTGGTCGCCCGATTCATAATAAACAACGGCAGCAGGTGGGGTAGTATCATCTTTTTTGCATGAAGCAAATGTGATAAGTAAACCCGCTACGGCTAGTGATATATGTAAGAATGATTTTTTCATTGTACTTTTTTTTAAATTTATTTTTTATGATAACTATTTACTGGTATCAGATTTTCTTCTTGGTTTCTGCCCATATATTTATTTTGCCGGTTGAAGTACCCAGCAATGAAACAGGAACCTCCACGACCACGCTCATGACATTGGTACCCTTAAAAGTATCGTCACCGGTAGCATTAAAACCCGTAGCCGTACCAGCAATAATTTTTTTGAACTGTGTAAGATCAAAAAAGAATGGATCATCACGCGGGCCGGCAAAAACTTTTATGCCATTGGTGCCGGTAGCCATGATTGGAGCGCCTGCACTGTATGGCGTAACCGCTACAGTGGCAGTTACTGCACCTTCCAGCTTGCTCTTTGTTCCTGTTGCAGAAGGTGCAACCGGTCCGTAAAATTTCATGTTGGTGCCGTCATAAATGGCTTGTATTACCAAATCTTCAATATTGTCATTATTATTATCAATGTTTATTTCAATCAGGGTATTGGCGTCAAATTTTGCTGTGGAAGTTGCTCCCGGAGAAAGCAATCCCTGCGTATTTACTACAAATACCCTGCTGCTGGCATCAGCGCCTTTAAATGCATAGATGTCGGTAATATCTGTTGCCTGTCCGGTTACTGCAGGTGCATCAATGTGGTCGGCCGCCCACAAGAAACTGCCTCCCAGTATTACCGCTACGGCAGCAACTACAATGACTTTGTTCTTTTTCATTTTATTTTTTTTGGTTATTGAAATGATACAGGAGTTACGTGATACCAGGGAATTTGGATTTAACCGTTCTGAATATGTTTAATTAACACACTGATGGTAAGCCAGGAAGAGAGCAGTAGTAATGACAGGCCGCTTTAACACTATATTTAAAGAAGCGGAATAAGTTTTGGACAGCCGTTTTTAGTGTAAAATCAGGAATATCTATATTTGTGTGGATAACCCTTATTTTAGGATAAAAAACACGAACTTTAAGAAAAATACCATCCGTATGAGAATTGTAAAAGATATACTGGCAAGCAAGCCCCAGGCCTTTAATATTGTTCAGGCAGGTACGCTGGTAATAGATGCCCTTACCTTATTAAATTCAGTTAACCTGAGTTATCTTATAGTAATGGACAGGGATGAATACAAAGGGCTTTTTTGTGAGCGTGATTATAGCCGGAATGTTATATTAAAAGGCCGATCCAGCGACACTACCAAAGTGGAGGAAGTAATGACTACTGACTTACCCGTAGTAGCCCTTACCGACAGTGTTGAATATTGTATGAATTTTATGAACACAAGTAAAACCCGCTATTTGCTGGCTTATGAAAATTCAAAATTTGCAGGTGTAATAACCATCCATGATTTATTACGGCAGGTTATTGCCAATAAAGAAGATGTCTTTGACAGCGTTGCCAACAGTTTGCTGGATAGTGAGGAAAGCGGGCGTATATACTAAGAATTCTATAAAAAATTAAATAAAAAAGAGGTGATGTTTTTAAAACATATCACCTCTTTTTTTATAACCTGTTAGTATTATTGTTGTATGCTCTCGGAAGCTCCCTGTTCACCCTTCATATTTTTCCGCTTGAATAAAGACATATCTATTTTACCGAACCGGTAAGCAAAATTCAATCTTATCATCTGCGGGTCACGCAGCCTGTTATAATTTTGCACAAAATATTCGCTGTAAGAATATTGATTTGATACCCTTGTGCGGAAAATATCATTCACACTCAGGGTTGCAGACAATGCCTTGCTCTTCAGGAATGTCTTTTTTACCGCGAGATCTATTCCCCATGAAGCGCTTATATACCCTTGTGATGAACTTTGTGCCTGTCCAAAAGCAGGTCCGCCAAAACCCTGGTTGGTATTAACAGGAAGGTTTGTTTTAGACTGGTAAGTCGCAGTAAGCTGCATCGTAAAGTCTTTGGGCAATTTAAAATTACTGTTGAATTTACCAAACCAACTCCATAAAGCAGGCTGTGCATTGCTATCAGTTTTTATCTGCGAATTGTACACATTTATATTGGTAGATACATCCCACCATTTGGTTAAATAATTTTGTGCGGTAATTTCTCCGCCGGCAGAATAACTCGCGTTGGCATTGATATAAGTATTAATAAGATCTTCCGTGCCAATGAGCGGGTTTAGTTCTTTGTCAAGATACCGGGTAATTAAATTATTGGTGTGTTTATAATACAGGGATCCCAGCAGTGTATTATTACCGGTAAACGTTTTCAGGTAGGACAATTCAAGTGATTGTGTAAATTCCGGAACCAGCGCAGGGTTACCTTTTGTGATATTCAATTTATCCGTATAATCAACAAATGGAATCAGCTGAAAAAAATTAGGCCGGTTGATCCTGCGGCTATAACTCAATTGTACCTGCTGATTGGCGTTTAACTTCTGGGTAAGAAACACAGAGGGAAACAAACTTACAGGGTAATTATTTTTAAACTTCTCACCTGTATTAGTCAAATCGCCTGCATAGTTTGAACTTTCTGCACGCAGGCCAAGTTTATAGCTAAAATCTTTAAAAGCAGATGAGTAGGTTACATAAGCTGCATATACATTGTCTGTATTTTTA
Organism: Chitinophagaceae bacterium; assembly: GCA_039915085.1. Taxonomy (GTDB): domain Bacteria; phylum Bacteroidota; class Bacteroidia; order Chitinophagales; family Chitinophagaceae; genus JACMLD01. Next base: position 1,397 of record JBDSOC010000009.1, on the reverse strand, counting down.
TAATTACTGGTTGCTGAAGGCAAGGGCAGATAAGCTGACCCATCGTACACCGAAGTAATGTTATTATTTGTTCTGCTCCGTAACGCAGCCCTTATACCGGTTTCTATTTTAGTTGTAGTACCAATAGGTTTTGTGTAATCCGTTTGTACTACCAGGTTTTTATCGAAGCCATCACCTAAAACCCTTTGTAATTCTGCGCTGGCACCTGCACCAGGGCTATTTGCATAATAATTGGTAACATAATCAGATTGGTTTGAGTTTTTGCCGCTGAAATAATTCATGTCTGCGGTAAGTTCTTCTCCTTCTTTGGCAAAAAGGTGTTTCAATCCAAAAGCAAACCCCTGCCCGTTAAATATTCTTTTGCTGGTAGAAACCCTGTCACTGTTGGCAGAAATTTTTCCTGAATTAAACAGGCTGTCTGTAGTAATATTGATGGTTTCAAGAGGTTTAAACTCTCCATGCACTTTAAAACCAGTTAAAGAAAGCGTAGTTTTATTAGTTATAAAATAATCAAAACCGAGCTTTCCGAAAATAAAGCCGCCATTGGTCTTATTTGAATTCAACTGGTTAATTGTAGTCTGCGGGGTATCAAGTAAATTAAGCCTGTCTGTCGTTCCGGAGGTGCGGCCTTTCATCTGGTTGGCCATCAGGCTGGCCGATATATTAATTTTATTTTGTCTTACATTAAAATCCCCGCCACCGTTAATTGCACCACGCTTGTCTATTCCCGCACGCACATTACCATTATAACCTGTTTTCCTGTTTTTCTTTAAAACAATATTCAGTATTCCGGCACCACCGCCGGATGCATCATATTTTGCAGATGGATTTGTAATTACTTCTACACTTTCTATGGCATCTGCTGGTATCTGGTCAAGCGTAAGGGTAGTGGGCCTGCCATCAACATATATTTGCGGAGCGCTGTTACGAAGTGTTACATTACCATCTATATCCACGTTTACAGAAGGCACGCTTTTCATAACGTCCAATGCGGTACCACCTGCACTTACTATATTTTTTTCTACATTGAATATTTTCTTGTCAGCATCTAACCTTACCAGTGGTTTGTTGGCGGTTACGGTTACATTGGCCAGTTGTGTAATTTCTGTGCTGAGTTTTATTTTACCAAGGTCTTTGTCAAAAGAAGGTGCTCCGCCACCAGCAGGAGATGCGAACGATATTGTTTGTTCTATGCTTTTATAACCACTCATAGAAATCTTTAATTTCAGCGGACCTGCAACTGGCAGTTCTTCAAAATTGAATTCGCCATTGTTTTTGGTTGTAGCGCCCCTTAACAACACATCCTTGCTTTTTTTGGTAGCGGCGTCCTGGCGGCTTTGCAATAGCACCACAGATACATCGCTAAGTGGTTTACCCGCACTGTCGGTTATCTTTCC
>JBDSOC010000003.1:0-15451 GCA_039915085.1 Chitinophagaceae bacterium | reverse complement strand
AGCTTTTAATTTCATGTATTTATTGAACTTTTTCTATAATTTCGTGTTGTAAAATAAAAGACAAAAACTATGTATCCAGCAGAAATTGTTATACCGATGAAGGAAGAGTTGACTGAAAATGGCTTTGAAGAATTGATGACCGCGGAAGCCGTAGATAATCAGCTTGCTCAAAAAGGGACTACGCTTGTAATGATTAATTCTGTTTGCGGTTGCTCTGCAGGTTCTGCCCGCCCGGGAGTATTGATGGCCGTGCATAACACAGCAAAAAAACCCGATCATCTTGCTACTTCTTTTGCAGGTTTTGATATAGACGCCATAAAAACGTTACGTCAGCATTTGTTACCTTATCCGCCGTCTTCACCAGCTATTGCTTTATTTAAAGACGGCCAGTTGGTGCATTTTATAGAACGTCATATGATTGAGGGCCGCCCTGCGCAAATGATTGCACAGAACCTGATAAGTGCATTTGAAGAATATTGCTAATTGATCCCGGTATCATATTATTATAGCCCACGTAAAAGCGTGGGTTTTTTTATTAGCACTGGCTTTGCAGACACATTTTTTTCCGTTTAACACAAAGATGACACGGATTAAAAAGGTAATCGCAGATTTTTTCGTCGGCAGGCTGCTTAAGCAAACCTTTTTCATCTTTTAAGTGCATACAAATGGATTTTGACTCATTTTCGGTGAAGCGGTTTCAATATTTCAATTCAATATTTTTGCCCTAACATTGCATTCAATTATTTACTAATTAATACTTAACTGAACATATGTATCCTAACCTTTATTTTCTCGTTCGTGATTGGTTTGGTGCAGATTGGAAAGGACTGCGTTTTGCTAATATGTTCGGCTTAATGGTAGCACTTGCTTTTATTACTGCCGCCATTGTAATTGGCAGTGAACTAAAAAGAAAAAGCAAGGAAGGGTTGTTGCATTTCCAGGAAGAAAAAATAACTGTGGGGAAGCCGGCCAGTCCAATAGAATTACTTATTAATTTTTTGCTGGGTTTTTTATTCGGATACAAAGTTATCGGTGCTTTTTTCAGCAACCCGGATGGAGACATGCAGCAATTTATGCTTTCTGCACAGGGTAACTGGCTGGCGGGTATTATAGTAGGATTGTTTTTTGCCGGCCTGAAATGGCGCGAAGCGAATAAACAAAAACTCGCAAAACCTGAAGAAAGAACAATAAGAGTATGGCCACACGACAGGGTAGGAGATATTATCCTTTTGGGGGCTGTATTTGGTTTTTTAGGTGCTAAAATTTTTGATAACCTTGAAAACTGGGACAGGTTTATAAAGGATCCGATAGGAAATCTTTTTTCACCCAGCGGACTTACTTTTTATGGTGGACTGATTTGTGCAGCACTGGCTATCTGGTGGTATGCCAGAAAGCATAATATCGGATTCTGGCACCTCAATGATGCTGCGGCGCCTTCATTAATGCTGGCTTATGCAGTAGGCCGTATGGGCTGCCAGGTAAGCGGAGACGGCGACTGGGGGATATTGAACAGCGCTTATGTTTCAGATAAAAACGGCGCTGTTTCACTGGCAACCAATGAGCAATTTCAACAGCAGCTACAGGTTAATAAAGATTTTTTTATCCGCCAGTTTGAAAGCCTTGATAAAGTAAAGCACCTGTCTTTTAAAGGCGTGTCCTGGCTACCGGATTGGTTTTTTGCCTATACCTACCCGCACAATGTAAATAAAGAAGGCATTCTGCTACCCAATTGTAACTGGGGCGAATATTGTAATGTTCTTCCGCTGCCGGTATTTCCTACTCCACTTTATGAAATTATTGCGTGCATTATTCTTTTCGGTATTATCTGGGCGGTGCGCAAGAAATTTAACGTTGCGGGCACTTTATTCGGTTTTTACCTCTTTGTAAATGGCATCGAACGTTTTCTAATTGAAAAAATAAGGGTCAATACAAAATATGAAGGTCTTCCGTTTCAGCCAACCCAGGCTGAGATTATTTCTGCATTGCTGATTATTACGGGCATTGTATTAATGCTATACCTGCCTGTCAGAGCAAAGAGGAAAGCTGTTATTCTTTAGCGCCAGCTGTAGGGTTCCTAATAGCAACAAAAAAAAATATCTCCATTAATAAGTTGTTCTTCCTTTTGCTAACAGCAAAAGACTAACAGCTAATAGCTACTCCTACCGTTTAATGTCTATTCCCGCCATTCGTCCTAATAAATTTCTTTTTTGTAACCCTGCGTAACCTGCCAGCGTCCCAGCTTTTGTTAATTAACCACCAATTATCAATAAAATTTACCTTCTAACACAATGCACTGTTCTTTGTATTACACAGTACTTACTTTTGGAATGTAATAATATAGACAAAGTACCAACCAATATAAATATGTTTTTATGAAGAAAATGATAAGCCTGATATTAGTAATGAATCTGGTGATTATTAGTCAGGCGCAAACCAACCAGGGAAAGATTGCAGGTCACGTAATAGATGGCAATCAAAAGATTATCGAATCAGCTACTATTACTTTATTAATAGCCAAAGATTCAAGCGTAGTCAAGATGGGAGTTGCCAATAAAGAAGGGAACTTTGAATTTGAAGGAATTGCCATGGGTAAATATATGGTGGCTGTTTCTGCGGTGGGCCACAAAAAAATATTTTCTGAAACCTTTGAAATTAATGAAGCAAATATTTCTGTAACGCTGAAAACCATTGAATTAGTTCCTTCTTCAAAAGACCTTACAGGAGTTACAATCGTTGCCCGCAGGCCTTTAATTGAGCAACATATTGACAGAACAGTAATCAACGTAGAAGCGGCTGCATCAAATGCAGGAGCCACCGCGCTGGAAGTGCTGGAAAAATCTCCCGGTATTACTGTTGATAAAGACGGCAGCATCAGCCTTAAAGGCAAACAGGGTGTGCAGGTGTACATTGATGGTAAACCATCTTACCTGGGCGGTGCTGAACTGGTTAATCTTCTGAAGAATATGAATGCCAATCAGCTCGACCAGATTGAAATTATGACCAATCCGCCGGCAAAATATGATGCAGCAGGCAATTCAGGCATTATCAACATCAAAACAAAGAAAAATAAAGCAAAAGGATTTAATGGAAGTGCTACCGCAGGCTATTCACAGGGAGTATATGCAAGAACCAACGAAAGCCTGAACCTCAATTACCGTAACGGCAAATACAATGCATTTTTGAATTACAGCTTTAATAAAAACAATAGCTACCAGCAATTGGACATACATCGTACCTATAAAGAAAATGATGGAAAAACCGTAAAGGCAATGTTTGATCAGACGGCCTTCATGCCCAACAGCAATACAAATAATAATTTGAAATTTGGGATGGATTTTTTGTAAGCAAAAAAACAACCGTGGGGTTTGTTGCTTCCGGTTTTATGAACCCCGAAAAATTCAGGAATTACAATACCTCTTATCTTAAAAATGCAGGCAGCCAGGTTGATTCTATTGTAAAGTCGACCGCAAACATGAAAGACACCTGGAAGAACGGTGGGCTCAATCTTAACCTGCGTCATCAATTTGATTCTACCGGCAGGGAGCTTACTGCAGATATCGACTATTCAACTTATGCTTCTCATAACAGGCAAAATTTTACCAATGTATCCTACTATCCTGATATGTCTAAAAAGTATCAGTCAGATTTGTACAGCGAGTTACCGGTAGGCATTAATATCTATTCTGCAAAAGTTGATTACACGCATCCGCTTAAAAAAGAAGCGAAACTGGAAGCCGGATTAAAGAGCAGTTATGTGAATACAGACAACGAAGCCAATTATTTTAATGTGATTGGGGGAAGCAACCAGGTAGATTATGATAAAACAAATCGTTTTCAATACAAGGAAAATGTAAACGCCGCATATATTAATTATAACAGGCAGTTTAAGAAAATTGGGGTACAGGCCGGTTTACGTTTTGAGAATACAAATTACAAAGGCCACCAGTTTGGCAATGCACAAAAACCAGGTTCTGATTCATCGTTCAGCAAAACCTACAACAACCTGTTTCCAACCATATTTGTAAGTTACGCTGCCAATAAAAACAACCAGTTTGGTTTATCAGTTGGCAGAAGAATAGACAGACCGGCTTACCAGGATTTGAATCCATTCTTATTTTTCCTTGATAATTATACTTACCAGGCCGGTAACCCATTCCTGCAACCACAATACACAAACAATATTGAATTGAGTCACACTTTTAAAGGCTTTTTAACTACAACAGTTAATTACAGCAATACAAAAAATTTCTTTACAGAAACATTTGAACAGAAAGACTTTGCAAGCATTGTACGCCAGGGAAACATTGGCGAGCGGCAAAATGCCGGCCTGAGTGTAAGCGCACAGGTGAAAATGTTTAAATGGTGGAGTGCAAACCTGTACGGTAATTACAATTATAATTTTTTCAAAGGCGTATTATACGGCGAAGCGTTGAATGTAAGTGCATCCAATGTATTATTTAATGTAAACAACCAGTTCAGTTTCGGAAAAGGCTGGAGTGCAGAACTCAGTGGTTTTTACAGAACCAAAGGAATTGAGGGCCAGATTGAAATAATGCCATTGGGCCAGGCATCTGCAGGTATATCCAAACAAGTATTTAAAGGAAAAGGAAGTGTTCGTGTAAACATCAGGGATATATTTTATACCAGTGGTGCAAAGGGAGATATCAATTTCCAGCAAACGCAGGCACATTTTGAAAACACACGTGATTCAAGAGTGGCAGGCATTTCTTTCACTTACCGTTTTGGCAAAGCACTTAAAGGGCCGCAAAATAACCGTAAAAAAGGTGGCGCAGATGATGAACAGAACCGTGTAAAAGCCGGAGGTAATAACTAATACAAAGATTTCCAGTATTTAGTATTGAGATGTCGCTTATAGTGTCATGGTTGAAACACTGAAGTAATAAGCTTGCAGGAATAACCGTGATATGGTAAACGCTGCCGCGTGGTCTAAATACTAAGTACTGGATTAGATTACGGCGCTTCTGGTACTTGAAAATAACCGCTTGTGTATTGACCACATTATAGTTCCCTTCATCCAGATTTATATTTTTTAACCAGCCAGCCAGGTTCACCTTCGCAACTTATAACTAACCTGACCGGTATAAATAAAACTGCCATGAAAAAAATCATTACCATTATTACCTTATCCTTATTTTCTATTGGTTTGTTTGCGCAGGGAAAGATTGGCAAAGTAAGCGGCACCATTACAGATGCAGCACAGAAACCACTGGAAGCAGCAACTGTACAGTTACTAAGAGCAGAAAATAAAGCGCTGGTAAAAGCAGCGGTTACTAACAAACAGGGTGTTTTCGAAATAGAAAAAATTGCTGCTGGTAAATACCTGTTGTCTGTAAGCGCCGTTGCATTCATTTCAAAAAACACAGAACCGTTTGAACTGAATGTAGAAAAAAATACCGTGCAAATGCCGGCTATCCAACTGGCGGCCAGTTCAAAAGAATTAAGCGGCGTTACCGTTACGGGGCGTAAACCTTTAATTGAACAAAAAATTGACCGTACAGTTATTAATGTAGATGCAGCACCCACCAATGCCGGTTCCACGGCCATGGAAGTATTGGAAAAATCTCCCGGGATATCTGTAGACAATGATGGTAATATCAGTTTAAAAGGCAAACAGGGTGTAATTGTAATGCTGGACGGAAAACCTACTTATCTCTCTGCTGCAGATTTGGCCAACGTATTAAAAAATATGCCTGCATCTGCTTTAGATCAGATTGAAATAATGACCAATCCTCCCGCAAAATATGATGCATCAGGCAATTCAGGTATCATAAATATAAAAACCAAAAAAAACAGGAATGACGGGCTCAACGGAAGCATAACCGCCGGTGGAACTATTGGCCTGTATAAACGAAATGACAGCTACCTGGCACCATTAAAACAAACCACCAGTGTAAACCTCAATTACCGGAAAGGAAAACTGAATCTTTTCGGCAACTATAACTTTAATTACCGCGAAGGCAAGGCGGATTTGCTAATCGATCGTAAGTTTTTTAATAAAGACGGAAGCCTGAATTCGTATTCCAATTCAGCAACGGAAATGAATATGCGCAATAATAACCATACATTAAAAATTGGCATCGATTACTATGCAGATAAGAAAAATGTTTTTGGTGTGGTATTGAATGGTTTTGGATTCTTTGGAAAACCTGCACCGTTCAGTACGCAAACCATCTATTTACCTGATGGAACTGTTCAGTCTATCCTTAAATCTTATACCACCAACAAACTTACATTCTGGAATTATTCCGGCAACTTTAATTACAAACATACATTTGATACCCTGGGCACAGAATTAACCGCTGACCTGGATTATATCGGCTACAGCAATGGTTCAAAATCTTTACTGGTGACTGATGTATATGATGGCACCACGGGTGGTAAAACAGGCAATCTTACTCTGAAAGGAAACATCCCCAGTATCATCAATATCTACTCTGCCAAAGCTGATTTTACGCATCCATTGAAAAAGGATATGCGCTTTGATGCAGGGTTTAAAGTAAGCTATGTAAAAAGTAATAATGAAGTAGAATATGAAAGAGATAACGGTAATGGCTGGGTGCCGGACGATCGATCCAATCATTTTATCTATGAAGAAAATATTAATGCAGCTTATGTAAGCATCAATAAAAAATGGAAAAAATGGAGTACACAGGCCGGTCTTCGTTTAGAAAATACAACTTCAAAAGGTAAACAGGTATTGAACGACTCATCTTTCACCAGAAAATATACCAGCCTGTTTCCTACCTTTTACCTGAATTATGAAGTTAATAAAAACAATACGCTGACATTATCATATGGCAGAAGAATTGAAAGACCCAATTACCAGGATTTGAATCCTTTTCTCTGGTTTCTTGATTCACTGACTTTCAGGCAGGGTAACCCGTATTTGTTGCCGCAATATTCAAATAATTTAGAATTGAGACATTCTTATAAAGGTGGGTTAACTACTTCTATCAGCTATGCCATTACAGATGATGTGATATCACAAATCTTAAAACAAAACACAGAAAAAAGAATTACCTTTTTAACAACTGATAATGTTGCCAGGTTCAGGAATATGGGCTTTTCTGTAAATGCGCCATTCAAGCCCGCCAAATGGTGGAGCGTAAATGCGTTTGCAAACGTGTTCAATAATAAATACACTGGCTTCTATTATAATTCTTATACAGGCAATAATGATCCTCTTAACATAAGCTACACTTCATTTATGGTAAATGTTTCCAATACATTTACGTTTAAAAAGGGATGGACGGCTGAGATCAGCGGCTTTTACCGTGGTAAAGGTGTAGAACAATTAAGCATCAGTGATCCTATGTATTTTATGAGCCTGGGTGGACAAAAAACCGTTTTAAAAGGCAAGGGAACCGTACGTTTAAACATCCGCGATCCTTTTCACTGGCAGGTGTACAGTGGGAAGACCAATTACAGTGATATTGATCTGAAAATATATAATAAATGGGATAACAGAAGTGCCACCGTCACTTTCAGTTACCGGTTTGGTAAATCAAATGTGCCCCAGGCGCGAAGGAGAAAAAGCGGTGCCGACGATGAGCAGAGTCGCGCAGGCGGGCAGCAGAATTAAGCAGCAGCATAAAAACAAAAGGTTGTCTCCAGTCCAGAGGCAACCTTTTGTTATCAGAGACCAGGTACCGCCGTTTCAAAACTTAATTACTGGTGGTGCCGTACGTAAACATCTCCAAACCCGGATTGAACGAATGCTGCAGATTGAATATGAATATTCATTTGCTCAACGGATAACCATTGTTGAAGTGCAAGCTTCATTCCCTCCCCAACGCTGTAGTTGCACTCCACCTGCGGATCATTTTTTTCGATTTGCCTGATGCAGTCAATCACTATGCTGATTTGTTCAGGAACAGTGTATTCAAAACTTATCATTTTCACAGGATGCGAAAGGCCCTTCAATACGTCCAGTTCATATCCCTCCACATCAATTTTAATAAAAACCGGTAACCCATATTTTTCAATTAGGTTATTCAGAGTGGTCATTTCAACCTTAATTACTTTATCCCACTGGTGTTCTTTAAAACGATCTTTTTTAACGGCGTTTATCCATTCATCAGAAAAAGAAGATAATACACTGGTAGATGCAATATGGAAGTCTTTTATGGATTCTTTTTCACCCAGCCCCTTGGGAACGATGGTTATCCTTTTTCCAAATTTCAATTGCAAAAACCTGCAACACTGTTGCTGTGGTTCAACCGCAACAACTTTTGCTCCAATTAGCAGAAGCGGGCTGATCCGGTTGCCCATATTTGCACCAACATCAAAACACAAATCATTTTTATGGACAAAGGACTGATATAACAATTTTCGCAGGTTAATTTCATCTTTCTCAATCTGGAGCAGTTCTTTTTGCTTTTTGCCAGGAAACCATTTCGCTTTGGCTGCTGAAATATGAAAGGCAAGGTAATCACCCAGGATTCTTTTTGCTATTTCATAATTTTTTCTGTCCATGTTTAATATTTTAGTTGATTTATCTCTACCGGGAAGTGCAATGAAAGGTCAGGAGGGATAATATATGATTTTAAGTCAATTGTTTTTAGCGCGACTTTTAAAGAACGAAAACCTTGCCATGATTTAATTTTTTTATAATGCCTGCGCAATACATATTCAATGCGTATTGCGGACAAATTTCTTAAACAACAACAAAAATAGCTGAGGGTGCAGCATCTCTTTTTATCGCATGGCTCATATTTCCAAAACAATCTTACATTTGTTACCAGGTGTTCACAGGAAATTATTACCGTTAATTTTAAATTATTTCTATGCCTTCTTTTGATATTATGAGCAAAGTAGACGGCCAGGCGCTGGACAATGCAGTCAATGTGGTAAAAAAAGAAATTGTGAACCGCTTTGATTTTAAAGATGCCCATGTGGTAATTGATTTGAATAAGAAGGACTTTAAACTCAATATTGAGACAGATGATGATATGAAAATGCGCCAGTTGCTGGATGTGCTCATTAACAGGGCGCATAAGCAGGGTATTTCTCCGGAAGCTTTTGATATGTCAAAAGATTCATACCCCAGTGGTAAAACCGTTAAAAAAGAAGTAGAAGTAAGAAACGGGCTAAAGCAGGAGGATGCCAAGAAAATAGTGAAGCTGATTAAGGAAAGCGGTCAAAAAGTTCAAGCGCAGATTATGGATGATATGGTACGGGTAACTGGCAAAAAATTAGATGATTTACAGGCAGTTATGCAGTTGTGCCGTACGGCTGAACTTGGCTTACCCCTGCAATTTGACAATATGAGAAGCTAAATTGGCAAACCTGGCCGGAGCCTAAATGTGCCAGGATTATGCAAAAATGGTTTGGCAATTAAGCTTTTAGATGCTATTTTTGCGGCCTTGTAAACAAAAAAGTACGGCAAAATCCGTTCTTACCTTAAAACAGAGAATTATGAAAAAAGGTATCCACCCGGATAATTACCGGTTCGTCGTTTTTAAAGATATGAGCAATGGTCATTCATTTCTGAGCCGCTCTACTACTGCCACCAAAGAAATGGTAAAGTGGGAAGATGGTAATGAATACCCTCTCATTAAACTGGAAATTTCAAATATGTCCCATCCGTTTTTTACTGGCCAGAAAATGCTGGTAGATACTGCAGGACGCATTGACAAGTTCAAGAAAAAATACGCCAAGAAAGCTTAAAATATTCAGCACGTCAATGTGTTTTGAAAGTTTTGGTTTTATGAGTATACAGATCCCTTCGTAATTATTGCGAAGGGATTTTTGTTCCGGCCTGCGCCAAAGGTCATGCCGTTCCCACCGTAACTAGTCTCACCTTTGATACCGGCAGGTTACAGCCCTTACATTTTTTATTGTATTTTTAAAGCATGATTCAATTAGTCCTGGACGATACACATATCCGGCAACATTTATTTCCATTTACATTAACCAGGTCTTCCGCAGACATAAGAATTGGAATACTCACCATCAGGCAGAAATGGGAAAAATTGCTGGGTATAAAAGTAACCGTCAATGGCGATGAGTATTTAGATGCACCCTCATCCGAAAATCAACCCGTTGTTTTTGCCGGCAATATTATACCCAGCAAATCTTTTGTAGACGATTTATTAAAAGGTAATTATCCGCAGGAAGATTTTTTGCAGCAGTCTTCAGTACGCATATTGCAGCACCCCTGGCAGATCTTTGAATACAACGATTGGGCATTAAGAGAAGATTTTAAACTTATTACAGAAGGCCGTGTCACCCAGCCGTTGCCGCCTTCTGTAGTTTGCGATAACCCCGGGAATGTTTTTGTTGAAGAAGGCGCAAAGCTGCAATACTGTATTATTAATTCATCGGCAGGTCCTGTTTACATAGGTAAAAATGCAGAAATCATGGAAGGCGCTACTATACGCGGACCTTTTGCTCTTTGCGAAGGCGCTGTTGTTAAAATGGGTGCAAGAATATATGGCGCCACAACTATTGGTCCTTATAGTCTTGCAGGCGGCGAAATTAAAAATTCAGTCATATTCGGTTATAGCAACAAAGCACACGATGGCTACCTGGGTGATGCGGTAATAGGAGAGTGGTGCAACCTGGGAGCCGGCACTACCAATTCCAATATAAAAAATACAGCCAGTAATGTAAAAATATGGAATGAGTCAGATCAGGCTTTTGTTACAGCGGGTATAAAATGTGGCCTGCTGATGGGCGATTATTCCCGTTGTTCCATTAATACCTCTTTCAATACCGGTACGGTAGTAGGAGCCTGCGCAAATATTTTCGGAGGCGGACTAACGCCCAAATTTATACCCAGCTTTAGCTGGGGTACAAAAGAGCCGGTTAAGTATTTATTTGAAAAGGCCCTTCAGGATATTGCCAACTGGAAGAAATTAAAAAATCAGTTGCTTACAGAAAAGGAAATTCAACAGCTACAACATATTTTTGACGCAATTAAAAACTAATCAGCCATAGGTACATAGAAATACTTAGAACAAGATTTCATTGGCATTTACACTGTCAATACAATCATAAACGCTGTGGCAAATATTAAAAATTAAATACTACAAATGAGAAAGCAAATTGCAGCGGCAAACTGGAAAATGAATTGTTCTTACCAGCAAGCTGAAAAATTACTGGATGATATATTAAAACCGGGTATTCAGCTGGAGCTGCATCAGCAGGTATTGTTTGCTGTGCCTTTTCCATATCTTATCATGGCCAACAGCGAAGTGTCTGATGAAATAAATTATGACATAGCGGCCCAGAATTGTTATACAAAAAAATCCGGTGCATATACCGGTGAGGTATCAGCGGAAATACTGGATTCCGTAAATATAAAATATTGTATTATTGGTCACAGCGAACGCAGGGAATATTTTAATGAAAGCAACCAGATGCTGGCAGAAAAATTAAATATATTACTTGAGTTTGGGATCACTCCGGTCTTTTGTTGCGGGGAGCCATTAAATATCCGTGAAGCCGGTACCCAGAACAGTTATGTAGAAACCCAGTTACGTGAATCTTTGTTTCATTTGTCCGATGCCCAGGTATCGCAGATTATCATTGCTTACGAGCCAATATGGGCGATTGGTACAGGTAAAACAGCTACTACGGCCCAGGCACAGGAAATACATGCATATCTCCGGAGTGTACTTGCAAAGCAGTATGGCAAACCGGTGGCCAATGATATTTCTATCTTATATGGTGGCAGTGTAAAAGCAGCCAATGCAAAAGAGTTGTTTGCTTCAGAAGACGTAGATGGCGGACTTGTTGGCGGAGCTTCATTAAATGCTTTAGAATTCATAGCTATTATTGAGGCATTAAAGTAACCGGTACAGTAGAAATTTAGTGCCGGCATTAAGGATTTAGCCGTTGTATATAATGGTGGTTATTACCTACCAGTAGCCCATGAAATTTAAACAAATTATTTTTAGTGGCATATTCTGGCGCGGACTGTACTTTGTAACGGTGTTGCTGCTAAATATAATGGTGTCCAGGTATTTCCATGCAAAAGGAAGTGGCTGGATTTACTACATTACCAATTTCTTTTCCCTTATCATTCTGCTGGCAAGCCTGAGCCTGGAATCCGGCATGACTTATTTTGGCTCTAAAAATAGTATCAGCGTAAATAAACTGGCCACCTTCAGCCTTGTATGGAGCGCAGCTGTTTCACTGATGGTGGTGCTGCTTCTTTATTTTTACTATCACCGCCCGGAACAAGAGTATACAAGAAGCCAGTTTCTTTTTTTCTCCGTAACCTATACTACCGGTATTTTGCTTACCAGTTTTTTTTGTGCATTATTTTATGCGCAGCAAAATTATTCTTTACCCAATACACTTCTTGCCGTAACAAATATATTGCTGGTGATGGTTGTTTTTTTTTCCGGTAGTGTTGCTAAACAATTTGCCGGGCAATTTTTTTTGCACCTTTATTTTTTTAATTACATGGTGCAGGGCATTCTTCTTTCCATTGCTTATTTAGTAAAAAATAAAATATTCAGTAAATGGTCATTGCCCGGCATAGCTGAAATGAAATTGCTGTTCAGGTTTTCACTTTTTGCATTTTTTAATAACCTGATTTTTTTCCTGCTTTACCGGGTTGATTACTGGTTTGTAAAAAATATCTGCAGAACCTGTGTGGAAAATGATTTGGGAAACTACATACAGGTTTCTAAAATCGCGCAGATGTTTTTATTGCTGCCGGTAATTATTGCCAGTGCTATATTTCCGCTTACAGCTGCCGGATTAAAAAGCGAGGTTAAGAATGGGTTGCCCGTTCTGGCAAGAGCAATTATTGTTTTTTATATGATTGTTCTTAGCTTTCTGGTAATTACCGGGCACTGGTTGTTTCCATGGGTGTATGGAAGTAGTTTTGATCGCATGTATCTTCCCTTTATTTTGTTGATTCCAGGAATATTTGCACTTTCAACCATTGCGCTTATCACGGCATACAACTCCGGAAAAAATAAAATGGTAATAAACATGAAAGGGTCACTGCTTGGGTTATTTATTATAATTGCGGGCGACTGGTTGTTAATACCCTTGTATGGGATAGCAGCAGCAGCAGCCGTAAGCAGTATAGGTTATATCGCATATTTAGTATATCTGCTGTATGTTTTCAAAAACGAATATGATATACCGGTAAGTAAATTTTTTATACCCGCAAAAGCCGACTGGAAAAGGCTTCAGCAAATGTTATCATCTCATGAAGCGAACTGAAATGTACCAGAATGGAGAATATTTTTTAAAAAACCCAACCTGGGATGGAGATGATGCTGTATGGAAAGTACAATGGATAAAAAAATTGATCGGCAGGAATAATATTGATTTTGATAAGGTAGCAGATATTGGCTGTGGCGGAGGAAAATTACTGCAGGAATTAATAAAATTATATCCATCCGTAAAAAGCTGGGAAGGATATGACATATCTCCACAGGCAATCGAATTGACACGGCTGATACAGGATCAGAGAATTTCTTTTTTTAACGCGGATTTTTTAAGCAATGATGTAAAGCAGGTTAACCTCGCAATGGCAATAGATGTGGTAGAGCATATAGCTGACTATTACGGTTTTCTCGGGAAATTAAAAATGAAATCGGATTATTTTATTTTCCATATTCCGCTTGATGCATCATGCCGCACATTACTGAAGCCTCATGTAATGCTGCAGCAGCGCGGGGCAGTGGGACATATTCATTATTTTTCAAAAGAAATGGTGTTGTGGATGTTACAAGATACCGGGTATGAAATAATTGACTGGGATTATACAAAACTTATGCTTGACCTGCTTCCGCAGGCATCCATAAAAAATAAAATTAAAAAGTTTTTACGCAGTATTTCATTTTCGCTAAATGCTGATAAAAGCGTGAAATTGTGGGGCGGCTATTCTATCATGGTGCTGGCTAAATAGAAAACAATGAAAAAGATACTCTGGCTGCCAGGTTGGTATCCTAATAAAATTGAGCCTTTTTCGGGAGATTTTATACAAAGGCACGCAAAGGCCGTATCTCTTTATAATGCTGTGCAGGTAATTCATGTGTTAAGGGACAAGCAGGGAATCATTACAAAAAACGTTAAGGAAGAGCATTTCCAAAATGAAAACCTGAAAGAAAAAACTATTTATTATTACACACCTGTATTTTTCATGCCTTTTTTAGATAAGATTATTTCCAATAACAGGTACACCCGCCTGTACCGGAAAGCAATAGAAGAATACATTCATGCTGAAGGGCTACCTGCATGTGTACATGTACATGTGGTAAATAAAAACGGATTACTTGCGTTATGGCTCAAAAGAAAATATAATATTTTATTTTTTATATCAGAGCATTGGACCATTTATCTTCCAAATGCAGTTCCCAATTATAAAAATTTTAATTTCTTCTTTAGGGCAATGTGGAGGCGGATTGTAAAAGCTGCTGAAGGTTTTAGTGTGGTAAGTGACTGCCTGGGCGAAGCGCTAATTCAGATACAAAAAGACATCCGGTTTACTGTTATTCCCAATGTAATTGATGATACTATTTTTTTCCCTGCAGAAAAAAAGGAAGAAGGGCTAGCCCGGTTTATCCATATATCTGGTTTGGATTATCAAAAAAATCCAGCGGCAATCTTTGAAGCCTTTGCAATGGTAAAAAAGGAAAACCCGGCTTTTGTATTGTCTGTTTTCGGGCCATGCGAAAAGAAACTGAGGGAGGTGGTAGTCCATCTTGGATTGCAACAGCATGTTGTTTTTTACAATGAAGTCCCCCAACCGCAACTGGCTATTTACATGCAACAGTCGGATGCACTTATACTTTACTCCCGGTATGAAACCTTTGGGTGTGTTTTAATTGAGGCCAATGCATGTGGTGTTCCTGCAATTGTAAGCGATTTGCCCGTTTTTCATGAAATTATAGAAGAAGGGAAAAATGGCTACTTCGTGCCCGGAGAAAACCCCGGCGCTTTGGCCCGGAAAATAATATGGTTTATAAGTCAATCCCGAACTATATCAGGCAAAGCAATTGCCAGGACGGCAATTGAAAAATATAATTTTGAAAAAGTGGGTAAACTATTCAATGAATTGTACAATACGCTATCGTGAGTTTACGCTTTGAGCTTTTCTACCAGGTTTACATATTCCTGCATAGCGCCTTCCTTGGTTTTGCCCTTTAAAGATGACCAGGCTTCATATTTTGCTTTTGCCACAAAATCAAACATTGCGGGAGCTTCGCCATTGGCATCGCCTTCAGTAGCCTGTTTGTAGAAAGAATAAAGCTGTAGCAGGGTATCATTGCTTGGACGGTCTGGCAAATCTTTGCTTTCTGCAACGGCTTTGACAAAAAGGGTATTCAAATCCATTTTCACTTATTTGAAGCGAATGTAAGAATTTGTTGGGAGTTTAGAAATGAAGGATGACCATAAAGCCAGGTTTTATTTTATAAACCTGCACAACAAGGTTTTAAAGAGCCTGTTCAGTGTCATC
>JBDSOC010000241.1:0-7518 GCA_039915085.1 Chitinophagaceae bacterium | reverse complement strand
ATTTAAGATAAAATATTTTTTAGCGATGTTACATTCTGTATACCGGGCGCGGATAGCCGGGCTGAAAGGCTGACTGGATGTTACTGATTATCCTGCAAGCGGACGGTACTTCTATTTCTTTAACAGCATCTGCAATAAGCTGTGTAAGTATCTCCGGCAATGCCTGCACCCGCACATTAATAAGCATGGTAGCCCAGGATGCCTCTGTGGTTTTTATAACAGCAGGAGGTTCTGTTGCTGATGTAAAACTTACTTTTATTAAATTATTAATTAAAAATTTCAGGTGCCCGATGGAGTACTGTTGTTTATTTATTTTGCTGTAAATTTTATTAACCAGGTCTTCTGCCAGTTGCATTGCATTATTATCCTGGCTGAATATTTCAATTACCTGGTCAACCCAGGCAAGCTTTGCCTCACCGGCCGCATAGGTAGCATAATCAATCTGCAGGGATGGAAGCGTGGCAGCAGCTGCATAATTATCAATTGCCTGTAGCCATTTTCCAACACTATCATTATCCAGCGAATTCTGGTAAAGCAAGGTTTTACCGCCATATTTCTGCTGCATGATGTTTTTTATAACTAAAAGCTGTTCCATATCAATCAGATCAATTTTATTGATCACAATGATACCGGCTTCTTCAAGTTGTTTTAAATATATATAGCGCACTTCTGCATCAAAAGGACTTGTATCTTCTCTGAGTATCATTTGCAAAAGACGCACGTCAGCAAATACTGAAACTGTCACCTGTGCATCCGGCCTGAATTGCAGCAATGGCTTTAATACGGTAGCAACAATATCTGTACATGAACCCACTGACTCGGCAAAAATAACTTCCGTTTTATTCGTTTCAACAAGTGAGCTGATACATCCATCAAGCGCATTGTAATTACAGCAAAAACATCCGTTTATAACTTCGCGGCCAGGAACCGCAAGATTTATAAAAAAACCGCTATCTACCAGGTTTGCGCCCTGGTCGTTGGTTACAACACCTGTTTTTATACCCTGCTGCATCAGCGTATGTGCGGCTTGCTGTATAGCGGTTGTTTTACCACTTCCCAAAAAGCCGCTTAATAAATGTATTTTCATTTGGCTTGTATTATAACACTTGCTGATTATAGCAATCGCAATCTGCATCGCACGCCTGCACGTTTACCTCTACGGGATAGCCCAGCAAAATTTCTTCATCCAGTGCAACACGCACATGGTCTATTATAACTTCAAAAATAAAATCTTCTTCTGTTAAGCCTGCTGCTGCTTCCAGGTATACCATTTTCTTATCTCCGGCTTTTAGTCCCTGTAGTTGTACCTGCAACAAAGAAAGAATGCCTGATGCACCATGCAGGTAACTTACAGGAAGGTTGTTCATTGTATTTTCCAGTATTACACCCTCACTGTTCCTCATTACATACCGCATAGAAACCACACAGTCTTTAGCAACAATTATCATAATTATATTTGTTTACCGCTTACCATTGTTTTATTAATATCAATATTTCCAAACACTACATTCACAACAACACGATTGCCTTTCAGGCTTACCGTTCCAAAACCAGTTTCGGTACTCAGGAAACTGGTAAAGTCCCCTACCCTGCTGTTTACATAAAGCGTTTTGTCTACTGCATCATACCGTACACCGGTTAGTGCCTGCAAATATCCATAGCTGGATAACGCTCTTGCATACCAGTGACCACATTCATATTCATTAAATGGGTTGCGTATCCGGCCATCATAACGGTTGCGCGATGCCCGGAGGATTTCCAGGCCTTCTTTTACATGACCCATCAGCATCAGATGCGATGCCACCTGGTGCTCAATGCCTGTCCATACTTCATCACTATAAACAAAAGGCAAAGAAAGTTTTCCTCCTTTTGGCCATGAGCATAAAAGTAAACCGCCTTCTTCTCCCAATGCATAAGCGGGCCGTTGCGGGTTGGCATGTTCACTTAAATTTTCTTTAAGGTTGTATTTATGCACGGCAAGTAAATGACTTTTTAATTTTACACCATCAATTGAATCGTCCAATCCGCACATGCGGCCAATCCAGGCACCTAATACGCCATCCGACAAACAACCTTTTCCATACTGGTACTTGGGGCCTTCCTTTTCCAGTAAATCTTTTGCTTCCTGCGAATAGTCACCGCCAAAAGATTTTTCCGTAGCAGGATTCTTTGCAGTCAATCCCTCAACTTTTATTTTTTGAATAAAATATTCGCCATCATACAACTCCGTTTCCATTACTTTTTTACCACTTACAGCCAGTTGTTTATACCTGGAAACATCTCTGTTTAAAAAATTTCCCATTGCAATAAAAGCGTTGAGCGCTCCCAGGTAAAAACTGCCATGCATGCCATCAGGTCCCCAGAATTCTATATCATAGGTATTGTGATGCGGTTCTTCAATCACGCCTTTTTCACGCGGATCCCATGTGCTGATGCAATAGTCCATACTTGTTTTTACCATCGGAAACATTTTTTTCAGCCATTCATTGTTTCCACTGATGCGCCATTCACGGTATACTTTCATTATACCACCCAATTGCCCGTCCGCCGCAGAGTGAAAGGCGTGATCTGCCGGTTGTATAGGCAGTGTGGCCCTGAAATTCTGGTGTCCTTCTTTATTCTGGCTTTCACAAAACTCTGTATGGCGCAGGCTTCTTTCAAGTGCCGGAAATAAATGCGGAATTGCCTGTGCGTAGTTCCACACATGTGTGCAGGAGCCATGGCAGCAACCTCCATCATCACCACAACCCTCAAAACTCCAGAGGCGCCCATCATACTGGCGCATAACCGTTGGTGATTTTAAAATAGTAAGATTTGCGGCAACGGCTTCAATAACTTCCGGAGGTAATGTGCTGTTATAAAAAGCATTTCTGAAAAGTGTGGAATTTTTCTTTAGTGTATCATATTGCGACTTCCAGTAATCAGCAGCTTCTTCTACATTTTTGAAGCGACTGCTGTACCAGGGTTTATAAAATTTTCCATTAAAATCCTTATCATACTTATCCAATAAAATATCTGCCGGTGAGTTGCAGCAACCCGTCTCCGGATCACAGTTTTCTTTTCTGTTACCCATGGTTCCGTAGGTCTGTTCAGAGTCTGGTGTGTACCACGCCATCATCAGCCTTACTGTCTTTTCTTTACCAGGCGCCAACTTAAATGGAACGAACAGGCTGGCACCGGGTGCCCCTTTTTCTACCGGTGCTACCGGTTTTATTTCTCCATTTTTTACGGTGTTCCATGCCATGGTAAAAGGATCCCACCAGCCACCACGAAACCAGCAATGATCCACTGCCGTTGATCCGTCATCGGTATAAATAGCAAAGTCTGTGGAATATGGTTTTTCTTTTGTGCCGGCTTCCGTTAAAATAAAACCGTTTTTAATGGTCCTGATGAAATTGTTTCCTTTTTCAATGCGTAAAAAATTTTTTGCATTGAAAGAAAATACCGCGTCAACGGTTGTTTTGCCTGTATTGGTAAATTTATATTCAACAGCACCCACAGGTAAACTTGAATTATCATCATCTGTAGGAATAAAGGGACTCCATCCTGTTAGTTGCACTTTTAGTGGCAAATCCGCATCGCTGATATCAATGTATCCAAAAGGAAATTTTGCAGTAAAAGAGGCATTGCGAAAATGTGGCAAGCCCGTTGTAGCACCACCAGCTCCATTGCCCGCATCTTTAAAACCGAATTTTTTCCAATCGGGTACAGGCCCTTCCAACAGTTTAGCGCCATTTTTTATTCCTTTTACGTATATGGCAGCAAACATACCCGGCTCATTAAAAATCTCCGGCCTGTTGCGTACCGACACGTGAGAAAAAGCACCTGTTCCCTCAAGACAAAACATGCCTGCACCCATGCCCCCGACAGGAAAAGCTATACGGTTAAGATGTTGCCCGGTATAAGCGCTGTTGTAAGACCGGCTGCTTTTTTTATTATCATCAATAACATCATTTATATGTGTATCGGTCTCTTTTTTTTCTTCAGAAGATAAAAAAATACCTGCGGGAAGGAAGGCAACAGTACTTCCGGCACTGATGTTTTTTAAAAAAGCGCGGCGACCGGTTTTATTTTTCATACAGCATTTTTTGAAGCAATGTTAAGGGATTACCAGTTGGCAAATTGATGATACTAAAGATACTACACTGGGTAACACATTCAACATATTCCATAAATGACCTGTTTAAATTCACCTGCACCCGTAAAAGCATTTATTGGTTCGAAGTATTACCGTTTTTGCTTCATAATAATTATTGGATTGTTGCGGCATTAATTTTACTTTCTATATTTAGCCTTGACAACCCCCTATTCATGAAAAACTTACCACTCTTCTGTATTTGCCTTCTATTTTCTTTTATTGCGTTTGCCCAGAAAAATTACAAAAAAGCAGTTGTTTTAAGGCATCCGGCGATTCTGTTCAATGATTTGTAAATGATAAAGAATGGCTCCAGAATCCATCTGTTATAAGTATTAAAAAAACAGCAGACGGAGATATAGAAAATTTAAGTATCAACGATATTAAAAGTATTGTCATAGAAAACGGCGATCATTACCAGTCCGCCCGTGTTAAAATAGACATCACCCCTTCCGAATTTTTAACGCCTTATATTGATCTCCAACTTATAAAAACGGATGAAGCAACCGCTTTACTTCTTTTGGAATATGGCGGCAACCCATTTAATTTGTTTAGCCTGCGCATAAATAACCGGCAGAAAATATCTTTAATAAATTCATAAAGAAGAAAAGTTTTTGAACCCCTTAGGGTTGACATTACTATAGAATTCAAATATTTATTTGAATAAAACCCCGAAGGGGTGGCATCAGATGGGATTAAGAACAGCAGCCGGTTTTATACAATAAACCTGCAGTTCCGTTTAACTATAATGTACAAGGGCGTGACACAACGATGCCGCTATAAAAACCAATGCTGGTTACAAAAAAAATCATTCCAACCAACCGGATAAATATTTTGCTATTTTTTCTGATTCTACCATAAACCCATCGTGGCCATAAGCAGAATCAATTTCTATGAGTGTGGCACGTGGCATTTGCTGCGCGAGATGGCGCTGTTCTTCCAGCGGACAAAGAATATCACTGCTTAGACCAATGATTAAAGCTGGTTGTGGTATTTGCTGCAATATAATATCTACATTGCCGCCTCTTCCCCTGGCAAGATGATGACTGTCCATAGCTTTTGTTAATAGCCAGTATGAGTATGCACTAAAACGTTTTACCAGTTTATCCCCCTGGTAATTAATATAAGAAGATGCTTTGTAGCTGTCTAATTTTTCTGAATCAGTATCTGTCTGATTTTTCACCATTATACCATAGTTGCGGTAGGTAAGCATACCAATGGCACGGGCCGCTTTTAACCCTTTGCTGCCGGCAGTTGCGGTTGGTTCAAGCCAGGTATTATCTGCCTCAATGGCAAGGCGCTGCGCGGTATGTGTGGCAATACCCCAGGCGCTTTCAGTGGCAGAAGTAGCCAGCAGGAAAAGATTTTTTATCACTTCACTTTCAGTATACGCCCATTCCATGGCCTGGTAACCACCCATGCTGCCGCCTACTACTAAATGTATGGTTGATATTTCCAGGTGCTTGCGTAGCAGTATATGTGCTTTTACCATATCGCGAACAGTGACCTGGGGAAAGTTGCTGTAATACGGCTGCCCGGTAGCAGGATTAATACTATGCGGGCCTGTGCTCCCGTAGCGGGAACCCAGTATATTGGCACAAACGATAAAATAACGGGCAGGGTCCAGCACAAAACCTTCACCAATTACCCCCGGCCACCATTCTGTAACGGCGGAATTGGCGGTGAGGTGGTGGCAAATCCATACCACATTGGTTTTGTCTGCATTCAGCACACCATAGGTATGATAAGCCACGGTAATTTCGGGCAGCAGCTGCCCGTTTTCGAGTTCAAAACTATGCGGATAATGAAAACCCTCCATCAAACAGGTATGCTGGTGAAATTGCAAAGTAAAGGGCTGTATGAGTTACATTTGCAAAAAATATTGCTAAATGATACAAATTAATATAAGCCGGGCCGTGGGGGATTATGGATTTGAGGCCACAGATGCCAAAGGCCATGTGGTAAAGATGGATACAAGCCCCGAGGGAGGGGGTACTGATTTTGGCGTACGCCCCATGCAGTTATTATTAATGGGCCTTGGTGGCTGTAGTGGTATTGATATTGTTTCCATATTAAAAAAACAACGGCAAACAGTAGAAAGCTTCTCTATGAAAATAGAAGGTGATCGTTTTGCAGGTAAAGAACCATCGCTATGGGAAAAAATACACATTGTTTTTGAACTGAAGGGCAATATTGATGCTGAAAAAGCAAGAAAAGCCTGCGAACTATCGGTAGATAAATATTGCTCGGTAGCAGAGACCCTGCGTGGAAGCGGTACTTCCATTAGTTGGGAAGTGAAGGTGAATAGCTGATCAGTTGACTGGCGGCTCGGTTGAAACGTCACAAATCAACCAGGCAACCAATCAACATGACGACCAATTAACAAATCAACAAACAAACAATGAAAGAACAACACCCGATAACAAAAGTCATCCGCACCCGTACAGAACGTACCAATGAAATGGAGCATTCTTCTCCCCTGTTTCTTACCAGCAGTTTTGTTTTTGAAAATGCGGAAAGTATGCGGGCGGCTTTTGCAGATGAAACAGATGATAATATTTACAGCCGGTTCAGTAATCCTACCGTGCAGGAATTTACCGATCGTGTTTGCGCACTGGAAGGCGCTGAAGCTGCATATGCAACTGCATCGGGCATGAGTGCTATTTTTGCCAGCTTTATGGCGCTTCTTAAAAAAGGCGATCACCTGGTTAGCTGCAATGCAATCTTCGGCAGCACACATACTATCCTAAAAAAATATTTACCCAATTATGGTATTGAGTACACCTATGTAAGTGCTGATAAACCTGAAGAATGGGAAGCAGCTATACGGCCCAATACAAAAATGATATACCTGGAAACGCCCACCAACCCGGGCCTGGATATTATTGATCTTGCTTTTGCAGGTGAGCTGGCAAAAAAACACAACCTTATTTTAAACGTTGACAATTGTTTTGCAACACCCGTGAATCAACGGCCCATTGATTTTGGCGCCCACCTGGTTATACATTCCGCTACCAAATGGATGGATGGACAGGGACGTGTTTTAGGTGGCGTGATAGCAGGAAAAAAGGATCTGATACATGAAATTTATATGTTTTGCCGGAGTACCGGGCCCGCCCTTGCCCCTTTTAATGCATGGGTATTAAGCAAAAGCCTGGAAACACTGGATGTACGCATGGAACGCCATGCAGCAAATGCATTGCATATTGCCAAAGCACTGGAGCACCATCCAAAAATTTCGTGGTTAAAATATCCTTTTTTATCTTCCCATCCCCAGCATGCCATTGCTATAAAACAAATGAAAAATGGCGGTGGAATTGTTTGTTTTAATTTGAAGGGCGGAATAGAAAGCGGCCGCAATTTTTTAAATAACCTGCAGATGC
>JBDSOC010000201.1:0-8092 GCA_039915085.1 Chitinophagaceae bacterium | reverse complement strand
GGCTAATATTTTAATTTTATCATTCATCATTTGTAATAAAAAAAGGCGCAGGATTTGGTATACCATTGATATGCAAGCATTGCTAACAGGCTGGCTCGGTTTTGTATTAACCGGATCAATTTAATTTTAAACACAATTTATTAAACTAGTTTAGTAACCCGGCGCGACGTTACAAATGCCAGATGGAAGCAATACGTGGCGTTTGCTCGTCATGCTCTTTCATCACCAGAAAACCTAACAATTATGAAACAAATATTAATACTATTGTTTTTTTTTCCAGCATTCCAGGCATATTGTCAAAAGAAAGTTTCCGTAAATAAAGGAGTTTTTCTTGAAAACATTTCCTGGACAACTGCCAAAGAGTTGCTAACCACGGATGTATTAGTTGTTATTCCATTGGGAGCCGGAGCAAAAGAACACGGTCCACATTTGCCGCTTTCAAGTGATTACATACAGGCAGACAGAACAGCCAAACTTTTAGCTGTAGAGCGAAATGTTATTATAACACCTGTGGTCAATTATGGCCTTTACCCGGCATTCCTCAAATATCCTGGTTCAACAAGTATGGACTTTACGACGGCTACTGAAATGATTTTAGGAATTGTAAAAAGTCTTTCAAGCTATGGACCTAAACGCTTTTACGTCATTAACGTTGGCGTAAGCACTACACCAACTTTAGCAACTGCATCCAAAATACTTGCTGAAGAAGGGATACTCCTGTATTACAGCCAATACGACCGTCCCAACTTTGCAAAAGCGGAAGATACCGTTAAAACGCAAGCCTTTGGTGGACATGCTAACGAATTAGAAACTTCAAATATTTTATATCTCCGTCCTGATTTGGTAGACATGAGCAAAGCAGTTAACGACAGTTCCGCAAAAGGCAAACAAGGAATGATATTATCGCCTGTAGAAATGGAAGGGACAGCATTCAGTCCAACCGGCATCGTCGGTTACGCTGCTTTGGCAACAAAGGAAAAGGGGAAAATATCAATGAAGGCTTTCACTAAAGAAATTATTAAAGAAATTGACAGCATTACTACTTGTCTTTTACCGCAGGTGAAAAATAGAACCGACGAATACAAACAGTATGAAGGTGAATATGCAAGTCAAGGAAGAAAAAACATAATTATTCAGGTTAAAGAAAACCATCTTCAGTATAAGCTGGCAGACGCTCCGTTTTTCGCTCCGTTCTTTTTATACCGGAATAGTGCTGACTATTTTTCTGCACAGACCTTAGCTGTTTTATTTGTAAAAAATGAAGAGGGACAAGTAGTAAAGGCTTGGTGTCAAAGCAGGGGTGAAAGCTTCTGGATGGCAAAAAATAAATAAGATATATGACATAAAGCACGAACGCGCAACAGGTGGTTTTGTTCAGGCGGGGCACAACATGATATCATCTGCGAAGAATGTAGTTCCAGTGTAACGAATATTATTCAGCAACATAAAAAACAATCAATTTCTTAATAAATTTTACTTGGTTATGGGCAGAAGGATCGCAGAATTCCCTACCAACACTAAACCGCCAGCGTTTATAGCAATATTTTGAGAGACCTCACGAATATGAAAATAGTTACAGAATTTTTATTACTTTTTGTCATTGGTTGCACTGACAGTAACCTGAAATCGACAAACAGACTTGGCGCTTTGACTCTTTTACTTTTGAGCCACCAAACGGTTGGACTGAAATAGAAGCATAGTGGGTTTTCACTATAATTTAATTATTAAAAGGAGAGAAATATACTGCAATCTTACGGGTTTCAGCGATCATCTTGTAAGCAAATAGTTCAAAGATTCGTAAATCTCTTTTTTCATTTGCTTCAGCTAGGTTAGAACGTGAAATACTTTTGCCAAACCCTAAATGATATGATTGGGTTGATGAGCACTGATACAAACCAGCAAATCTCTTAAGCTAACTTTGGCATCTTTATTATTTATATGAATTAGTTTATTTTCTACCAGCTTTTTCTTTAAGCTTTTTAGCATCCGCTTTCAAATTTTCGGCTTCCGCATTCATTTGACTCGCTTTTTGTAAAAGCTCAAAATTATTCTGGTTTTCTTCTTCTTTATTTACAACAGCGTCCCGCATCGAGGCATTATTACGGGACAGGCTATCTACGCGATAAAGCAATTTTTGTAAATAAATATTACCAGTATCCAGCTTCAGGTAACGGTATTTGGTATCACTGGCAATGTAGCCATCCAGCTTACACGCTGTCATGTACCAACCCGCAGCTACGAGCGCAACGGCAACAAAAAGGCCAGCAGCTATCCAAATAATTTTTGGAACATAATGATGGTGAATGATTTTTTGTGGTATTGGATTTTGGAGTAGCAGCCTGTTTTTTTCCAGTTGCCCTAATAGCTCACGCAGTTCGTTGTTTGGTAAAGATGTGTCTTGTACCTTAACGGCAATCTTTTCCATGTTAATTGCGATCGATTCTTCAAGCTGAGCGATGGCTTTACTGTCCGATTTGGGGCTGTCTGGTCTGTCCAGGAATAAAATTATTTTTGCTGATAATTCATTCACTGAGCCCACAAGCGCTTCTACTGATTTAGCGCTTATTTTATATTCTTCTGTAAATTCATTCAATACCGTCAGTACATTTTCTTTTTCTTCTTTGCTTAAATTTTTTACAGGCGTATCCATATAATAATAATTTTAGATAATCGTGATAGGAATAATTTACTAATGCAGGCGATGTTTTTTCTTTTTTTTGAGCCTTACTTCATTTAAAAGTTCAGAATTCACGCTGGCTCCATCCTGCTCTGCTTTGATCAGTTCGTGCAGTGTATCTACCACGCCTTTTTTAAGCTGATCGCTAATTGAATCACCGACACTTTCTTGCGTTGTGTAGTGTGCAGATGCTTTTTCTTGCCTGGCATCGGAGGGTTTTTGCAGAAGTTGAGGCTGCGCCCTTAGACCATATTCAATAATTTCTTTTATTAAGGGCTTTACGCTTTCCTGTTTCAAATTTCTTTCCTGCTTCTGTTGCAGCGTTTTTTCGATGGTCATTAGTGAATAACCCAGTTCGCTGCCTTTTACCATTACTTTTTTATCATCGATAAAAGTGATACCTCTTCCCTTGATGATCTTGTAACCCAGCGACTGCATCCTTAGCGCAAAATCTTCGTAGTGTTTGGCCTTTGTGAGGGTTTGTCCTATGTCCTTTTTCATCTGCTCTTTGCGGATATCATGCCGCGGGAGATGGCGCATTTCTTTTGGCAAAAATTGACGTGGGCTTAAGACTTGTTGCAACTGATATTTCAATTCCAGTCGCCGGCAAAGCTTGTCCATTTTATAATAATTGTTGCTGGAACTGGCTGCCTTACCATCGTAGCCTACACGATTGGCCACAATATGGATGTGCTCTTCTTTGGTATCCCGGTGCTGCACAACCAGGTACTGATTGTTTGCTACGCCCATCTCTTTAACTATTTCTTCCGCGATATTCAGCCACTGGTCTTTGTTTAAATGCTCACCCGGCGCTAGGCGCATAGACATGTGAAGTACAGGCTTTTCTACCCTCCTGCTTAGTTTTCGGACATCATTAAACTGTGCGGCCAGTTCATTTTTGTCGCCAAAGCATTGGTTATAGGCTAATACTTCCGCCCGGTTTGTATGCTGTACGCCGTCTTTGAGGGATAACTTTATTTTTTGTTCTTCCGTTAGTTCCTGTTTGTCATCCAGGCAATAACCAAGACAACCGGAAAAAGATTTTCCCATCGAAATACCACAAATCATTGCAAATACATTTTAATGGATAATACAAGTTGTTTCAGTTCCCGGGAGAGAAATTCCAGGCTGGCACGGTCCGCGGCATTGAGCACGTCCACTACGCTGTTGCGCTTTTTGGCGATCTGGTTCAGGTTAGCGGCGATGTGATTCAGCGTTCCAGCCAAGGATAATACTTCCTTTGGTAACACTCTTTCGGTGATGACAATCTGGCCGTTGAGTCCCAACTCCCGCAAATATTCTGAGACGGTCAGCCCGGTTTTTTTCGCGCGGGCTCTGATCATGGTTTGTTCGTAGCTGGCGCATTTCAACGCTACTACGCGGTTGCGTTTAACGCTTTTAGGCGGTCGCCCGCCCTTGTTCGTTTTTGATTGATTTGTCTGCTCCATCATCTTACCCTCCTGATTTGTGAATGCGTTCAGCTTGAGGAAACCACCTCACGAATGCGGTAGCATGAAGGAGCCAGGAGTTTTGGTGCAACCAAAACATTGCTGGCTCCTGAAAATTGAAAAGTCAGTCTTTAGTTCCGTCTCCTTAATATGCGGGATTAACAGACACACAAATTCAGGTTGTTCTTCTTGCTATAATATGGATTGCGCTTCCTTCTTTCCAGCTTTAAATGCTATTACATTGCTTTTGATGAACTTCTTGCGCTGGTTATATTATAACATCCTTCGACTTTTCTGAAAATACCATTCTGCAGCAATCCTTCAAATGATTTCATTTTTTCTTTTCACCCGCGGTCTCATCAGATTTAACTCAAAAAAACTGATGAAAATAGCACCTGAAAAATTGTCACTTGCCTCATTTTGAAAATCAAAAAAATGTGATGGATGCAAGCAACAATCCTTTTACCTTACAGCATCAGAATTAAATGTCTTTGGACTGTTGATACCATGTTTGCGGATATTATTTTTTAAATCCATCCACAGCTGGATATTATAATCTGCAATTTCCATAAGGTCGTTCGCAGTCAGGCGATAGGGATTCATGATCAGAGTAGCAGTTCTGTTAACAGGATTTTCTTTTACTGCTTTTCCATCTTTGGCTATCGAAGTATTTTCAGGTAATATTTTTTCTTCAGGCTGTTGCTCCAGGAAAGAAAAAATATTCGGCGCGGAGCCTTCACCGATTTCCAGGCTAGCACCTATTGCCATACTGCTTCCATACAATTTTATTTGCTTACCACTAACCAGTGTAAGTGTTCTTCTTTTTAATTCTGCCATGATTGTTGTTTTTACTTGTTAGATAATTTGAGCGGGCGAAGGAAAAAAGATTACTTAGCGTTTTCCGGATTGGGTTGTATAAGCTGCTGAATATCTTGCCATAGAAAGAATACCCGTGACCGGATTTTGACTGGCTTTAGCTTGCCATGCTTTACCCAGTCGTAAATGGTGGGCTTCGTAATGTGAAACAGGGCACAAACCTCCGTAATCTTATAAAGTGGCTTGTAGCTCAGACCTGGCGTTTTAAAGGCTGGGGAAACAGGTCTTTGTTTTTCAGCATTGCTGACTTCTTCGCGGATAATTTGGCGGATAGACTGCCAGTACTGTTCCGGTTCATACGGGAACAGCATGGGGGTAACTGGGTTACCATTGCTCACAAATTCTTTCATCACTTTTCGTTTTAGGCTTGCAAAATACTTTGCGCAACAAAAAAAGAAAAGCTAAGTATACTTAAACTTTGAAAGATTTTTTTACAAGTAAGAAAATTAGACATTTTGTAGTTTGATTTCCATTTCATCCAAAAGTTTGGCGGCCGGCGGGTGTTGCAAGTCCTGGAAAAATGACCTAGCCGCACTAATTCCTTTGTGAATCTCGGCCTTTTCCTTGGGTGAAAGGACCGAGAATTTGTATAATCTGCCCAGGTTTTGTTTGAGCTTATCCTTATCACAGCCGTATAAATGATTTAGCAGCTCGGCTGAATGGTCGTTAACCGGAACCATTGGAATGTCCGCCATTTTGGACAAGACATAAAAAATAATGGTTAGGGTTGGAATAGAATACTGGCTGCGTTTGCATTTTTTTAGGTCATCTTCCGCAGCAGCTAATGTCTCCTGTTCCGCAATAACTGTCGCCAGATTTGGCAGATAATCCCCATAGAAAATCGGTCCATAATGTATTAATATGAGAATAAAAAAGGTGGGCAAAGCAAAAAAGAAAAGCGGAGCAGGAAAGTTTTCAGAAACCCTTCGGAGCAAAAGCAAAACCGCGCTTGCCAGAATTAATAAGATAAAAAAATGTAAGGAAACCCTTCTAAACCAAAACTCAACTATCAATTTTTTACGGGTTGCACTAAACGGCCAGTTAGGTAATTGTGCTTTATAAAAATTTTGCCTCCCAATAAAATTGAGCCTTATTACTTGGAAGTCTACGGGCGACTCAAATAAAATAAAGGCCGCTGCCTTTTTCACTACATCTTTCATCACATTTTCATTTTCTGAAAGTTACAAAGAATTTGTAAAACTAACTATCCGTCAAATGATTGAAAGAATAATGTAATTACCAGGGTTTCCGCTGGTAGCAATAAAAGTTCAGTTGTATTTTGGAAGTACCTGAAACATTGACCCGCCTGCCATTCTTTGTTACGTTTAAATGAGCGTGGGGTACGGGGATCAAAGTGGGCGCATTTTCCATTCTAAGTCAAGCCGTGGAAAATTACATATTTCATTGTATTCAGATTGGCCAGATTATATTATGTAATATTTCCTTAAAGGATTTGTTCAAGAAATTTACAGCCTCATTTTTATGCCTTTAATTTATTTAATAATTTGCTATTTCCAGTTACAATTTGCAACAGGTTTCTTTCTCTTTCAGTCCATATTTCCTGGATTTTAATCGCGGCCTCTTCTGGTGAAACTCTTATATACCTTAAAAAATCCTTTTCACTTTTGTGTCCGCTAATTTTCATAATCAAACCAACAGGTGTCCCCGCTAAAAATTCATTTGTACAAAATGAACGCCGACAAGTATGTGAACAGACCCATCCATATTTTGGCCGGGTTTCCATTAATACTTTGTTTCCTTTTTTAAAAGAATGCTGGATTGCCGCATCAATTCCCGCTAATTTAGCAACAGTCTTAATATGGCGGTTGAACTCAGGATTAGTTGGAATCGGGATATTATTTTTAAATCTTCGTTCTAAGATTTGCTTAGCCGCCGGCCTTAATGGGATAACGACCCAATGAAAAGATTTTTTTTGTTTTTTATATAGAAAATCTCCGCGGATATCAAGTGCATTGATATTAGAGAAGTCAGAGAACCGCAAGCCTGTCAGGCACCCCAAAATAAAATCATCCCGGTAGTCAACCAAATGTGGTGTGTCTGATAAATCCACCAGTTGCATCTTTTCAATTTCTGCGCGGCTCATGTATACTGTATCAACTTCTTCGTTCAAGACTATCCAGCCAGACATATCAACAGGAGCAATTATCTTTTTTTTAATTCTATCTGCAAGAAAGGCTTTCAAATCCTTTACAACTCTTCCTACCGTATTAAATTTAAGACCTTTAATGGATGCTGTCCTGCGCACATGCGTCCAATGAAAACTTAAATACTCAACAAAGTCTTCATAGAAAGTAAAATCAAGTTGTTCAAAAGTTATTTTATAATTTTTTTTATTGCGCAATTGTTTCTGGTACTCTTGAAAAGCATATAAATATGTTTTCATATTACGGTAAGTGCGAAGTACAACGGGGGTGACTTTATTTTTCTTCGACTGGGCAAAATGATCAATTTGAAAGAAAATATCAAGATTTGCATGAGCGTCTTCTTTTTGAATTTGAATTGCGATTAGTTGCAATGCATCATTGTTTAGTTGCGGTGTAAAAATTTCTTTAGCAAACGGCCCTGGGTTCGACACTTTTAATTTTCGTATTAATAATACCATGTCTTCAGCTATCCGGTACATGCGCCTGAGTTCCAGGTTCAGTCCTTCTGGAACCCCGTAAACACTTGGCAGGGTATTTCGGATATACCCTTCCTTTTCATCCCAGTATTTTGGCGGAATTGTTATGTCAGTGCTTAACAGTGTTTTTCTTAACGGTGCATAGCGGTACTGTATATACACCAGGCATGTCCCGTCCTTACGCACAAAGCGATCATCTACCATTCGTTTAAGTGAAGTCTCCATCAGTAATTTTTTTAACAGATTAGCCGGAATTTTACTCGCTTATTTACTCGCAAAACCGGCGAGTAAATAAGCGAGTAAACCAAATAAGCGCTTGTAAAGGTAGAAGGAGGCGTAATTTTTTAGCTGTTATAAAAATCTGAAAAACAGCTACTTAAGTGTAAAAAGGAGTAAAAATAAATAAGGATCGCATTAATGGCGATCCTTACTTGGGAGGTCCCGAGCGGA
>JBDSOC010000197.1:0-34004 GCA_039915085.1 Chitinophagaceae bacterium | reverse complement strand
TGACGTGGTTCCAGAAAGGATTGGCAAAAATGAGTATCATCGAAACGACGAAGCAGTATATGGCTGTTGACTCAATCATGGCTAATCCTACAAATAATGTTCTTGTAATAGTTGGCGCTGCATCGGGCTGCTGCGCAATGGAGTTTAATGCCGCTGATACCGATTTGCCTTCGCCCAATGCAGGCATCATACAACCGATACCTGTTGTAAGCCCGGCCGTAATGATTGACGCGACTGCAATAAGAGTTGTACTATCCATTGTTGTTTTATTTACTATTTTTTATTAAATCAGGTTTGTCCGTTTTTTTTGCATCGTGCACCGCCGCGGTTATGTAAACGGTGGCGAGTATACTAAAAATATAAGCCTGTACCATACCGGTAAGCAATCCAAGTGCATTCATAATAACCGGGAAAATAAATGGTGATATACTTAGTAAAATAGCAACTATCATTCCACCACTCATAATATTGCCAAACAATCTTACTGCCAATGCAAGTGTTCGGGAAACTTCGCTGATGAGATTAAATGGCAACATGATAAATGTTGGCTTCAAATATGATTTCAGGTAACCGCCTAAGCCGCTTTTTTCAATACCAAAAAAGGGAACCGCAATGAATACACAAAGCGCCATAGCAGTTGTGGTTGACAGCGAGGCGGTAGGTGGTGTATACCCGGGGAAAACAATACACAGGTTGGCAGTGGCGATAAATAAAAACAATGTGCCGATAAAGCCGATGTATTGTTCTGGCTTGTTTAAACCAACCTCTTTAATTTGACTGTTGATGCCTGTTACAATCATCTCCAGCACACACTGCCAGCGGGAAATGGTTGTATCTGTTTTTAATTTTCTTGTAACCAGTTTTGCAGCTATTATCAATACCAGCATGATGGCCCATGTAGTGACAATGGTAAGATTAATTGTAATAAAACCATGTTGCCAGAAAATAGTCTGGTCAGGGCTAAGCTTCATGATCAACCTCCTTTCTTACGTGTGCTTTTTTTTGATCCATTGTTTTGGTCATATAAATAACCAAGAACCTGGCCACTATAAATCCCAGCAAACAGGTAACCAATCTTTGCCAATTTCCCGATGCTATAAAATAAAAGCCAGCCAGCGCAATGCCCACACGAAAAATGAAACTACCTGAAATCCACAGTGCAGGCATTTTTGAGAAGACTGCTTTTTTTACAGTAAACCAAAGGCCGCCAAAGAATAATGTTCCCAGCAACATGCCACCTGTAAAAGCCAAAACCATCAATAAGATTTCATTCATTGTCATTTTCATTCTTTTTGTGCATTTCTTTATCTTCTTTAGCCACCCAATACCAGGCAATGATGCATCCTGTAACTATACCGGCGATCAAAAGGCTCAGCGTCCATGAAAATGATTGCGGATGGCTTTTATCAAGCCATAACCCCAATGCTGCGCCAAGCCCGGCCGGAACCACCACTGACCAGCCTATCATTCCCATCATTCCCAATCCAAACCACACCCCATTCTTTTCATGTATGGCTTTCAATTTTCGTTTTTCTTTCCTGGAAACCTCATCGCTGAAGAAATCATTTTCTTTATTATTTGCAGCAGGTTCCATTTTAATTGTTTCTAAGTTTATCGAAGCTGTAGATAAATCCCCTTTCTAATTTTGCAACCACTGTATTGGCTTCCTTTTTATTTTCATCCTGCGTTTTAAAATCTTTTTTTACCAGGTCACCCAGTTTGCCAAGGTCCGCCCCGCCAATGGCATTGCGTACTGAAACCAATACCTGGTTACCTGCTTTTACCAGCACACCGGCGTCTACCGCAACATATTGTATGTCACCTTTTTCTGATTCATAAGTAAAAATGCCGGGCACCAGCGCAGCCACACAATCGAGTCGTTGTGGCAACAAACCAAAAGAACCTTCACTTGTTTCCATTACTACTTTGATTACATTTTTTATGTCAGCAAATACTTTAAATGGTAACAGAATTTTAAGGTTCATAAATTATTATTTAATAAAATTTTAGCAGGCAGTTACTTCTTCTTTTGAATTAGCCTTTACATTTTGCTTATCCGTATTGCTATCGCCTTTTTTTGTTTCATCCTTTTTAGCATTACTGGTATTGACTGTTGCTTTTTTCCTGGCTTCATCTATTGAGCCGATCATATAAAAGGCGCTTTCCGGATAATCTTTA
This sequence comes from Chitinophagaceae bacterium, assembly GCA_039915085.1. GTDB lineage: Bacteria > Bacteroidota > Bacteroidia > Chitinophagales > Chitinophagaceae > JACMLD01. The sequence continues at coordinate 31,826 of JBDSOC010000197.1, read as the reverse complement.
AACTCATCTCCCAAAATGCGTTCACAGCCGTCCAGCGCATCTTTCAAACTGACTTGTTTTCCCTTGATGCCACTGAATTGTTCGGTTGTAAAAAATGGTTGCGTAAGAAATCGTTCCAGTTTTCTTGCACGGTTTACCACATTGCGATCCTGAACAGATAACTGCTCCATGCCAAGCATAGAAATGATATCTTTCAACTCTTCGTATTGAGCAAGCGTTGCTCTTATTTTCTGCGCAAGAGTGTAATGTTTTTGTCCGATGATACCGGGCGTTGCCATTTTGGAATTGGATTGTAGTAAGTCGATGGAAGGGTACAGCCCTTCACTGGCTTTTTTTCTTGACAACGCAATGGATGCTGACAGGTGCGAGAAGGTATGAACTGCAGCAGGGTCTGTGAGATCATCTGCTGGAACATATACTGCCTGGATTGATGTAATCGCACCAGCATCAGTATAAGCAATTCGTTCTTCCAGTTCAGATAATTCCGTTCCCATTGTTGGCTGATAGCCCAAACGGGATGGCATTTGACCCATCAACCCTGATACTTCCATTCCGGCCTGGATAAAGCGAAAAATATTATCTATTAATAACAATACATCACGGTGTTCATCATCCCGGAAATATTCAGCCATCGTTAGTGCAGCATGGCCAACGCGAAAACGTGCACCCGGCGGTTCATTCATTTGTCCAAACAACAAGACCATGTCTTTAAGCAGATCAGCATCCTTCATTGCATTATACAATTCATTTCCTTCGCGGCATCGTTCGCCAATTCCGCAAAACATGCTAATACCTTTGTTATGCCCCACCATATTGTGAATCATCTCGGTAAGCAAAACCGTTTTACCTACACCTGCCCCGCCAAATAATCCTGCCTTTCCACCACGTTCCAGGGGAATAAGCACATCAATCGCTTTAATACCTGTTTCAAAAACCTCAGACTTAACGGCTCTTTTTGATAAGGGTGGTGGGGACTGATGTATGTTCCGGCGTTCACCTTTTGGCAATGCATCAAGATGATCAATCGTATTGCCAAAAACATCAAACATGCGGCCCAAAATATTTTTACCGACAGGCACTGTTAATTCTTTGCCATCTGTCTCCACCACCATACCTCTCGCCAGTCCTTGTGTTGGGTTCAACGCAATGCCACGTACACTATGGTTATCCAATTGTGATAATACTTCAATAGAAATTTGCTTGTCTTTTCCCGAGCGAAGTAAGGTGTAGATTGACGGGAGATCGTTTTCAAAAGCTACATCTACAACACTGCCTCTTATAGAAATAATTTTTCCATAACGGATTGCAGCGTTAATATTTTTTGAGTTTACATCCATATATTTAACTTGTTCATTGTCCAGCTTGAAAAATTAATGTAGCCAAATGAGTTTTTTTTCTGCAGCACAAAAATCAAATCGCACTGATTTTTTTAAATATCCGTAATCATTTTGCAGGATGATTTTGATCGCAATAAGTTTATCAATTCGCTTTCTTCATTGTCAATGTTCCCCGTTATTTTTCAATTGTTCCCCATTTTGTAGCACTGAATTGATTTTCAAATTGCTGACGACTGTCTTTGACAGCGCACCAAATTTTACCGGGCCATTATATAAATTATTATTAATAAAAATGGTCGGCGTTTTTTTTACACCCATTTGAACGCCACATTCAATATCGTCATTTACTTTAGTTTTTAAGTGTGGGTTTTCGATGTCTTCCATTAGTTGTTTTATAGAAATAGCATACTTTTTTTCGATAATACGTAAAATGCCGCCCAAACCATATTCCAGGTATGATTGTAATTCAAGAATTGTATCATGTACTTCAATGAACTTTTTTTGTAATCCACTTGCTTCGGCTACAAGTGCTGCTAACAATGAGGATGGATGGCTGTATGTACAAGGGAAATTCCGGTAAACAACGCAGACATTTTCTTTAAAATATTCGCGGAGTGCTTTTAGTTCTACAAAAGCGCTGCCGCAATTTTCACATTCGTAATCCTCATATAATAAGAGGGTTAATTTCACTTCCTTATCTACAGAAAGATGACCGTTGTTATTGATAATTGAAGACCGGTTCATTAATAAATGATTAGTCATAAGAAATAATGGTTCCTGTATTTGACAGGCCGCTTGACCCTCTTACATCTTTTGAAGAATGAGCGTTTACTGCATCAACTACGCTACGACCTTTAGAAGCGGCAACCAATACAGATGATTTTTTCAACGGATTGTTTTGCTTTTTTTCTGCAACCTTTTCTGCCATTATATTGCTTGCCTCCTTTTTGTCAATTGGGTTTATAATAGGTTTCATTTTACTGATACCGCTCTTTTGTAATACTGGTTTCTTTGCCATCTTATTATTTTTTATTAATTTATATGAAGCTATGTTTCAAAATATGAACCGGTTTTATTCGCTAAACCGTCTCTAATATTTTCTTATGTTCCGAATATTGCTCTTTTGTAATTTCTCCGGATGCAAACCGCTTTTGCAAAATGTCAAGCGGGGATTCTTTTTTTCTTCTTTCTCCGGGAATACCCCAGGGTGTAAAGAAAATCCAGAATAATAAACCCATCCAGACGAACCACCATATAAAGTACATGCCTCCGAAATAATAACCGTTATGCATATTCATGATTTTTATTTTTGATTAGTAAGAAAATAATGTCAGCAATATTTTATAGCTTGTTAAAAAAGTTTTTTTGTTATGACCTCCTTTGTTGCCGGATCAACCAATCCATAGTTGTGCGATACTAATTTTTTGTTCTTATTGTGATACTCCATCCTCTCCAGAAGATGCGTAATAAGTGCAATATGCGTTTCATCTTTATTGTCAGCATTTACAATAAACCAGGGTGAATATTTAAAACTTGTTTTTAGCAACATTTCATCACGCGCATCTGAGTAGTCTTTCCAGTGCTTATGTGCGGCTGCGTCAATTGGGCTTATTTTCCATTGCTTCAGTGGGTCTTTCCTGCGGTCTTCCAGCCTGCTTTCCTGTTCCTTTTTACTGATATCCAGGTAGTATTTGAGAATAATAAAGCCGCCCTCAATCAACCCGTTTTCAAAAGAGTCTACTTCGGAAAAAAAGGATTTGTATTGCTTGTCTGTACAGAAACCCATTACTTTTTCTACACCTAAACGATTGTACCAGCTGCGGTTGAATAAAACAAATTCTCCGGAGACAGGTAAATGAGCAACATACCGTTGAAAATACCACTCCCGTTGCTGGAAGTCTGTAGGCTTACCCAATGCCACTACTTTAGTATCCCGGGGGCTAAGGTGTTTGATGATTCTTTTTATCGTTCCATCTTTACCAGCCGCATCCCTGCCTTCCAGTATTACCAGCAACTTTATGCCAGAAGTGATAATCTCTTTTTGTAATTTTACCAGTTCAATATACAGGCTGTGCAGTATTTCCTTCTTCTTCTTTTTTTTCATGCCAACGTCTTCTTTTATTAATACATATTCCATTACTGTTCAGAATATTAAAAGCGTGAAGTTCCTATTTATAAAATTCTTTCCTCTACCCTTTGAGATAGCATGGATGCATTGGCAGGCAGATTAAAGTCAGTGTCAACAAATAATTCTCCTCCTTTTACCGCAGCTTTGGATATGTCAATCGCTACCTGCGATTTTTCCCAATTTATCTCCTTAATGTGTTTTACAGATACCTTCATTTTTTTTCCGCCCATCCAATTATTGGTATCTACAACGATGTATAAAATCTTCCAGGATTCGTCATCAATTATGAAATCATTTACATGACCTATTTCTCCATCGCTGGCATGAATGTGATAACCTGTAATGCGTTCTGTACTTCGCAAGTGCACATCGTTGTTTTCTACTTGTATTGCAGAATCAATATTGTCTTTAGTTATCCGTTCATCAAAAAGGGGAGCTGCGGGCACAACGCCCCATTGCCCACCTGCATAAAATCCACTTGTCCAGTAAGGTTGCCAGGCATAGTGTTCATACAAGGCAATCTCATGCTGGTGTGAAACAGGCTTGTGCAAATCCGTACCCGGACTGTTGCTGATTTGATTTTTGGTCAGATTAAAAGGAAAATCTTTTCTTCCCCAATCGATAGATTGTAATGCTGCGGGAGCAATGAGAACCGACCGTCCAAAAAGCCAGGTTCCAGTTTTCACAATCAGGTAACGGATATCCCAGGTATTATCGTCAAAATAGAATTCTTCAACGTTGCCTATTTCTCCATCAGTCGCCCTTATACTGTAACCAATTAAACTTTTAATATTTCGTTGCATATAATAAATTTTTTGTTGCAATTATTTGCATAGACATAACAATACAATTGATCTGAACTGTTTTCATCTCGCATGCAATTGCAGGTGATTGATATAAACTGCACGGATGGATGTACAGCAATAAAGAGGAGTAAAACAAAGTTCGCAATCAAATGCCACTGATTTATTACACAATTGCAGAACAATCTTACATAATTCACACATTCATATACCCGGGTATGGTTAATAACCTGACACAAAGTGTGTGAAAAGACTGATTATCGCTTTATCTCTTTGGCTTTCACTAAGTGTAAGGTCACTTAGAGTTATTATAGTATTAGAATGGTATTAGAAAATACTAATCAAGGCCATTATTGTTAAGATTCTTTTTCATGCCACCAGTTATAAGAGCAGATATAAGATTGTTATGTAAAAAAATGATGTAAGGAATCAAACAGTACAAAGAAATCAAAAACATGCTTTGTTGCTATGTAAAACAGATCATTTTCTAACCGGTTGAATTATAATTATCGTGCTGGTAAGTACGTACGCTAATTGTCATTTGACTTTTCAACTGTCAGGGGGTTGAATATTTGCTGCAGCATTGAATAAAGTGCGGGATGCTTTTGTTGCAAAAGATGCGGCTGTTCAAAAAAATACTCGGCAGTAACGGCTAAAAATTCAGCTTCATTTGTGGCAGCATAAGGATTGATATCAGACTTTCCGGCTTCAATGAGTTGTATTTCTTTGTGCATTCTTTGCAGCCAGGGCAATGCATACATGTGAGGCAAGAGCGCAGCTGGCATGCCGTCTGTATCACCATCCATTTTATCTGTCAAATGAACAAACTCATGAATGGCAGTATTCGATTTACTGCTTTTCATCAAAAACCCATTTCTAAGTTCTTCGCGGGATAAAATCATTACGTTTTGCATCGGACCATTACCTACCATACCCAATGTGTCACGTCCGTTACCGCTCAGGCGGTAATCTTTATCGAAAGAACCCGGATATAATAATATTTCATGGATGTTGTTGTATTGCCAGTTTTTAAATGCAAAAATGGGGATAATAGCAGCGGCTGCGATGAATATCCTGTCCATGTCTTCAACCATTGTTTTAACACCTGTAATTTGTACGCTTTGTAAAAATTGACGAAGTGCCGCTTCAAAACGCAACTTCTCTTTCGGGGGCAATTTTTGGAAAAAAATTACATGTTCCAAAAGTATTTTTCTTTCAGTCTCAACTGCGGGCTGGGATAGCGGTTTCTTTCTTCTGGCTAAAGAATATATAATTGCGCCAATGATAATGATGGAAATTAAAAAAGCAACTGCAGGTATATTCATATATACTTTTATTTAATTAAACACAAAATAGTCTCCTGCTTCAATATTTTGCATATAACCGCCCAACACCAACTGGCGCAAGTATGCAGCCTTGCTTTGTGCATTGGCGTACTTGTGCCGCGCAATCAGGGAATTTAGCAATGTAGGATCGATTCTCTCTTTTCGGTTAGTATAATAATCAATTGCGCTGCTGTATTAATAGTCTTCAGGTTTTTCTACAATGCCCGCTTTAGCAGGATTGTAATGAAGATAATCTAATTTTTGCTGCATTATTTCCGGTGTTGTTAATTCTATAGAATGATTGCACCTGGCACAAGATGTCAATACACAAAACCCCCGCATCAATCTTGCGCCAGTGCCCAAAGATTTAAAGACATACTTGCGCAGGCTGTATTCTTAGCTAAATCCGATGTTAATAAGTTGGTTTTGCCTGTCAGGACGTGATGGGGCGTAAAGTAAAATACTCCCTGTCATTCCAATTGTAACCGTCGTAATATTGTATGGCTGTATTGTTAACCTAAAACTTTATATATGAAAAAAGTAGCCATCACCATTTCATTATTTTTTTGTGTTTGTCATTTATTTGCTCAACACGGGAATACGGAAGAAGAAATAAAAAAACTTGAGCAAATGGAAGTACGGGCGGTACTGACTAAAGATACAGTGATGCTTAAAAAACTTTGGGACAGGGATTATGTAGTCAATAACCCCGATAACAAAGTGGTATTGGCCAATGCGAATCCTCTTGACAGACCTGTTCTTACAAAGGCAAGAACTTCTTTTACCCGCGAGGTGGAACATATTACCGTACGGGGAGACATTGTATTTTCGATGGGCAATGAAACAGTGGTGCCTGCAGGGGATCTTCCGAAATTGGGGCAAACGGTTAAAAGACGATATACCAATATCTGGATGAAAGTAAACGGCGACTGGAAGCTGGTGGCGCGTCATGCTAATGTGATCTGCCAGGAAAACTAAACAGGTTTCAATTTTTATTTTTGCAGTCGCCACCCCGGTACTTCCCGGCTTTATCATTTCAGCATTATGATTTTATACGAAGCTGCCAGCATACGAAGGTGATAAGATATGTAAGACCGGATTTCGAATCCCGGAAAATTATAAATTGGTTTTGCAGGGCAGGTTGCTGCTGTGATCATCTGTTGGCAAGTTCTTTCTCCGGATAGCACCTGTAGACCATAAAGCCGCAAAAATAAGAACAACCTGTAAGGGCAGTCTTAACCACCTTGCTGTATCCGTGTTTAGACCAAATGCATTCCTGTGTTCCACCAATTGGGCAATATTACCAGGAAAAACAAGTACGAAAAAGACGGCAACTATCCAGCCGACAGCAACCTTTTGCCTGACTAAAAAAATAAGAGAGGCACCCAGCCCTATTTCGACAATGCCTGACAGGATAACGACCAGGTCGGGATTCAGTGGTAGCCAGGGTGGCACCTGTGCCTGGAATTCTTTTCTTGCAAATGTAAGGTGCCCCGTCCCTGCCGAAACCAGGACAAGACCAAGCAGGATACGTGCGGCCTTTTTTATGTTATTAAGAATTACTTTATTTTCCATATCTATATAAATAATAAATAAAAGTATGCCATGATTCCTGCTATATAACTGTTTTTTAAAGAATGGATCGTTGCCCGTTGCCGGCAAGTGCTGAAAAACCTCCACGGTACTAGCATAGGCAGAGGTATAAGGCATGGCCCTGCAATTCCCGGTTGCTAGCTTTTGAAATAGAAAAATTAATTGGTGAATTGTAAAATGCGATGCCAGTTGCTGGTGGCAGTTTCGGTGATTTTTTTGCGGGTGTTGCTGGCAAGCGATGTGCTGGGTTTTTTGGTGGGGTGGTGCGAATGGGAGGAAGGCTTTATACGGGGGGGTACAGGAGTTTGGACAAGACCCGGATTGAGATCCCCAGGTAGCCCGGACGGCAGTTGCCCGCACAGGTAAAGATTGTCTTTTGCCACCTCTTTTATTGCATTAATAATTTCAGCAGATAAGGATTGTTTGGTCAGGTAGCCAAGCGCACCCGCAGCCAGCATATGCTGGGAGAAGGTTGGGTCGGTGTTTCCTGTAATCGCAATCACGTTGGCGTTGGAGTGGATCACAATTCTTTTTGTTGCTTCTATAGCCGCCAGGGGATCGCTGCTTGCATCTATTAATACGATGTCCGGATTTTCCCGCGCGGCAATATTCATTGCTGCATGTGTGTCTGCACAAATCCCCATTACATTGAAAATTGGTTGGACAGAAAGCAGGCGGCTCAATGCTTCGCGGTACATTTTGTGATCAGAGACAATCAGGATATTCAGCATGGCTATTGGATTTATTGACTGCAAATTCCGGCATCCGGGCTTTAAAAAAAATAGTTGATGCTATTAAATTTTTGTCACAAATAGCAAATCTTATCCTAAATATTTACATGTAGAACGAAGCTGGGTCCGCGGCATGTTGTTACTGGATTGAATCAGTAAAACCGCAGGTATTGGGTTTTGAAAATGCTACATAAATGAATAGCCTGGAACAGGCAAAGGTGAATGAAAGAAATTATGATTTGTTGAAAAGAATGCCGTTTGAGCAGGTGCTGTTATAATAGCCTTTGGATACAACTTCCCCGATGGCGGTGCTGATTTCACGGGGCTCCGCGTTTTTCAACAGGTAGCCGCAGGCGCCGGATTCCATCATCTCTTTAACAAATTGCTGGTCTTCAAACATGGTCAGGCAGATAATATGCACTTTAGGATAATGCTTAACCATGTATTTGGTCGCTTCTATACCATCCATTCCTGGCATGCGTAAATCCATGAGAACAACTTCCGGCAGCATGCCATCGTGTAACTGCTCAATCAGTTCCTTCCCGTTGCCGGCTTCTATTACAAAATTAATATGGTGGTAGGGTTGCATAGAAAGAATAATGCCTTTGCGGAATATCCGGTGGTCTTCAGCTATTGCTACTTTGATGGAGTTCATATAAGACAAACGCCAGGGCGGTCATTTCATTTTCTCAACCAGCCAGATTGGTAAAATATAATTGTGCCCTGTGATGTTATCAATGAAATAACCAGTATTTATTACATAGTTACCATTACTGGCTGGCGGTTTGCTTTCACAGTTCATTACCTTGCATGATAAAGTTAATCCTGTGTGTCCATAATAAAACGGGTGGTTAATTAAAAATTCACTGTTTTACGGTACATTAATATGGTGCGATAATTAAATATTTGTGGCTTAAATTTAAAGAACAATATGAATCCAAACAAAGTATTATGGGAAAAAGGTGACTTCACCCGCATTGCCGACACCATGCGTGAAAGTGGCGTGGAACTGGTAGCGAAACTGGGCATCACTAAAGGCATGAACGTGCTTGACCTCGGTTGTGGCGATGGTACTACTGCCATACCGGCAGCAAAGCTGGGCGCAAATGTTACAGGTGTGGACATTGCCGACAACCTGGTAGCCGCTGGCAATAGCCGTGCAAAAAAGGAAGGCCTGGACAATTGCAGGTTCCAGCAGGGCGACGCCACCCATTTGCAGGAATTGAAAGATCAATCTTTTGACCTGGTAGTTAGTATTTTCGGAGCCATGTTTGCACCCAGGCCTTTGGATGTGGCCAAAGAAATGGTTCGTGTTACCCGGCCGGGGGGAAGGATCATTATGGGAAACTGGATACCAGGGGATCCGACACTGGTAGCGCAAATATTAAAGATTAGTTCTGCCTATACACCTCCGCCACCCGAGGGTTTCATCAGCCCAATGTTATGGGGTATAGAAAGTAATGTGGTGGAACGTTTTGCAGAAGCAGGCATAGCAAAAGATAATATATCCTTTAGTAAAGACAGCTTTGTGTTCAATGCTTCGTATGACCCTGCTGAATTTGTCCAGGTATTTAAGAACTATTATGGCCCAACTATGAATGCATTCGACGCCGCCGAAAAAAATGGTAAGGCGACTGATTTGCAGCGTGAACTGGAAACTTTGTTTGAAAGCCAGAACAAAAGCAATACCAACGCTACTACTTCCGTTCAGGCCACTTTCTTAAAGGTAACGGTGATACGCTAAACAGCTTTCTGCAGGCCAGTGACAAGGGGACTATGAAATTTCGGGGCAATAAGTTAACAGCTTTAGGCTGCAATATTCCCAGGCAGTACCAAATAATTCATTTCATTTCCCGATAGGGTATAGCCGGCTATGCCTTCCTTTACGGGGCAGGGTAAAACAATAATGATGCAGTTATATGCAGGATTATCTTTCCCTGTGTTTGATTTTTACAATTGAATGGATATCCTGGTTACCAACCCCAAAAGTAATTTGTGACGGCTCTTTTATCAAGTATCTGTTACCTCAAAAGCATAATGTGCCCGGTATATCGGTATTTGCGTTCCTTATACACAGGTCCTGTTACAACAATGTATTAAATTTTAATTTTTTTGCTTTAACTTTTACATGCCCACAAAGTTTTCTTTTAATTAACAGGCGGGTGATTGTATAAAGAATACTGCATAAAATTAAAGTCGATGCTAAATAAAACACAGGCAACTGCAAAATTATATTTGCTTGTAGGTGTCATGTCCATTTTTATCATTGGGATAGGGATATACGGTATTATCCAGGTAAAGACGATGCACCAATATTCGCAAACTTTATATGCCGACCGGGTACTTCCCCTGGAGCAGTTAACACAAATTCGCTACGATTACCTTGCTGGTATTATTTCCCCGGCCGAGCAGGTCCAGAGCCACCATCTTTCCTATAAAAAAGCAATAGAAAATATTTTGCATGCAGAAAAGAATATTAAAGCTAACTGGGAGGCATACCTGCAAACCTACCTGACACCGCAGGAGGCAGTATCGGCCAAACAGGCGGCGGATTTAATGAGCCAATGCACTGGAATTATCCAAAAACTGCAAGCCATATTACACAAAGAAGATATCCGCGCCCTGGATAATTTTATTAATACCGATTTGTACCCTGTTGTAAACCCTGTTATCGCCAAAATGAATGAACTGGTTAACCTGCAGGTCAGTGTAGGAGGCGAAATTTTTACAGACAGTACCAAAGTGTACAACAGGGCATTAAAACAATTTATCTTTTTAATCATTCTGTCTCTTCTTTTTGTATTGCCTTTTTCCTACTACCTGGTAAGAAGTGTTAAGTATTTGGTAGAAGACCTGTTCCTGAGCAATAAAAATATGACCAGGAGCGAAGAGAAATTCCGTTCTTTAATTGAACATGCAGGCGATGCCATCTTTTTGATAAGTGCCGATACCTCAGTCATTGATATCAACCGCAGTGCGTGTACATTACTGGGTTATACAAGCCATGAGTTTTTAAGTATGAAAGTCCCGGATCTTTACCCACCTGGTGAATTGGAAATGCCTCCTGTAGAATGGGATGTGTTGAAAAAAGGCAAAACAATTTTGCACGAACGACGCTTTCAGAAAAAAGACGGTACCAAAGCAGACGTGGAAATCAGCATGAAAATGCTTGCTGATGCAAGTGGGTACCTTGCTATTGTACGTGATATAACTGAACGGAAAAAAACAGAAGTACAGCTAAAGGAATACAAGTACTTTTTTTACCACAGCAATGATCTTTCTTCCATTGCAAATGTGCAGGGATATTGGGAAAAGCTGAACCCCAGGTTTGAAAAATTATTGGGTTATACGGAAGAAGAAATGCTCCAGAATCAATTTTTTAGTTTTATACATCCTGAAGACATTTCCACCACGCGCCTGGAAATAGAAAATCTTACAGCAGGCGGCGCATCCATCAATTTTGGAAACCGTTACCGCAAAAAAAATGGGGATTATGTATGGCTGGAATGGAATGCCACTTCGGACCCTGTTACAGGAAAACTGTACGCCATCGCACGTGATATTACTGAACGCAAACATACTTTAGAAATACTACGGGAAAGTGAAAGAAAATACCGTACTATTTTTGAAAATGTGCAGGACGTATTTTATCAAACTAACCTGGAAGGCATTATCCTGGAAGCGAGTCCTTCCATTAAATCCCATACAGGTTTTAGCCGCGGGGATATCATCGGAACACCGGTAAAAAATCTTTATTATAATCCGGCCGACAGGGAAAAGGGAATTGCTTTGCTAAAGCAAAGGGGATGGTTAACAGATTATGAACTCAGGCTCAGGTCAACAACAGGAGAACCCATATATGTATCATTGAATGCGCGGTTGATCCCGGCAGAAGATGGAAGCCTGGGCCATATAGACGGTGTATTCAGAAATATTACCGAACGCAAAAAGATGGAGGCAGAATTAATTGAAAGCAGGGAGCAGCTGGAATTGTTTATTGCACACAGCCCGGCTTCGCTTGCTATGTTTGATAATGAGATGCGGTACATCGCCACCAGCCGCAGGTGGATGAATGACTATGATCTGGGCGAACAACAACTGGTTGGGAAAACACACTATGAAGTTTTTCCTGAAGTACCAGCGCACTGGAAAGATATCCACCGGCGTTGTCTCCGGGGCGAAATCGCAAAGAATGAAGAAGATACCTTCACAAGGACCAATGGTCGCGAAGAATGGTTAAGATGGGAAATTCATCCCTGGCACAAAGGCAACGGGGAAATTGGAGGCATCATTATGTTTACTGAAGTTATTACGGAACGCAAAAGAGCCAGTGAATTGTTCAAACGCCAGTTTGAAAATTCCCCCGATATAATTTTGATTATTAATAAAAAATTTGAAATTGAATCAATCAACCGGGGTATCCCCGAAGGGCCGCCAGCCCGGGATTTGATTGGACTAAATGCGATTGAGCTGTTACCTGCTGAGAGCAGGGAAGCTGCAGGCAATGCAATCATGACTTGTTTTGCAACGGGGCAAAACCAGGAAATAGAGGGGATGTTGCGTTTTGGGAATTGGGCGCGTTCAAGGTTTGTTCCTGTCATTTATCATGAGGGGGTTATTACGCACATAATGATTATATCCACAGACATCACCGAACGGAAAAAAACGGCAGAAAAAATAATAAGAAGTGAAGCAAGACTAAAAGAAGCACAGGCGATAGCGCATATTGGTAACTGGGAGATTGATATGGTAAATAATGTACAGCGCTGGTCCGGCGGGTTGTATAAAATATTGGGAACAAATAAGGAAGAAACACAGGCTTCTACAGACATGTTGCTGTCTTTTATACACGATGATGATTCGGGTAGCGCCCGGGAACAGATCAGGGAGGCGTTTACAACATTACGCGATGCTGCGGTTAATTTCCGTTTGGTACAAAAAAACGGATCCATAAAGTATGCCCGTATTGAATGGAAATTTGAATTTGATGCACATGCACACCCGATCCGTTTGTATGGAATAGTACAGGATATTACAGAAAGAAGAAAAGCGGAAGAAAGTATTAAGCAATCTGAGGCCAACTACCGTAAGATGTTTAATCTCAGTCCTGTACCTATGTTGTTGATTGACGAAGAAACAAATGGGATTGTCCAGGTTAACCAGGCCTGTGTTGCCCATTATGGCTACAGCGAAGCAGCGTTTAGAGGTATGACCATAGATCAAATCAATCCGCAGAATGATGGGAAACCTGAAAAAAATACTTCCACGAAGAAAAACATGCTGAACAATGATTTCATGGGTGCGGGCAGGCATATTAAAAAATCAGGTGAGATAATGGAGGTTATTTCTTCCAGTATTCCTGTTATATTAAACGGGAAAAAGCATTTATTGCTGGTAGCAACAGATGTAACAGAAAAAAACCTGTACGAGCAAAAATTAACCCGTGCAGCCATAAAAGCACAGGAAGAAGAGAAGTATGAAATTGGTGGTGAACTGCATGACAATGTTTGCCAGATACTTGCAACATCACTTATTACGCTGGGCATGATGAAAAAAAAGCTGCCAGGGGAATCCCGCGCTTACTTTGATCAGACACGTGAATATATATCTTTGGCTTCAAAGGAATTACGAAACCTGTCTCATCGGCTTGCCCCTGCTTTTATTGATAATGCAACACTGGAAGACGCATTTGATAGTTTATTAAAAAACTTCAATGTCAATAATAAATATGATATTACCCTGGATTTTAATCACCATGCAAAAGGCTATCCGTTGAGCCGTGAACTGCAGCTGAATTTATACCGGGTTTTACAGGAGCAACTGGGAAATATTGCTAAATACGCAAATGCCACGGCGATAGAAGTGGCTGTATCCATAACTGACCACAAACTTCAAATGCGCATTACGGATAATGGTATTGGTTTTGATGCAGACAGCATTAAAGGGGGCATCGGCCTGGCAAATATGAACAGAAGGGTGCGACTGTTTTCCGGCAGCTTCAGGATAGACGCCGCTGTTGGAAACGGATGTACGATAATGGTAGTGATACCATTGTCAAACGCCAATTAATATAATCTTATCTTTAGGTACGCCATAACCAGCACAGAATGAAACGCTTTTTACTTGCTGACGATCATGCCCTTATCCGTTTTGCTATCAAAAACCTGCTGATGGATCACTTCCTTGATCTGCAGGTGGAAGAAGTGGGTGATGCAATTGTGCTGTTAGATAAAGTAATGAAAGAAAAATGGGATTTGGTTATTACGGATATTGACATGCCGGGTCCCGGTGCGCTGGAAGTATTGCCGCTTATAAAACAGCATAGCCCGGCATTACCCGTTTTGGTACTAAGCATTCACCGGGAGGAACTGTATGCTGTAAGGGCGCTGAAGGCTGGTGCTGCCGGTTTTATAGGCAAGGATACGGTTATGGAAGAATTGATAAAAGCCGTGCATACTGCTTTGCGTGGAAAAAAATACATTCCCCCTTCCATTGCTGAACGGCTGGTGCATACAGTTGAAAATAATCCGGCTGCCCATCCGCATGAAAATCTTTCTGATCGGGAACTTGGTATCCTGAGACTAATAGCAAGTGGTATGACACTGTCAGAAATCGCAACAGAGCTTTCACTGGCTGTAGCAACCATCAGCACTTATCGCAGCAGAATATTAAAGAAACTAAATTTAAAGACCAATGCCGCCTTAATGCAGTATGCAATAGCGCACCGGTTATTGTGATAGCTGCGGTATATTGCTTGCATGTTATTCATCCTTTTTTTTGATTAGGAGAAATGGCTGCATCCGGCTTTCTAAGTGTATTCCCTTAATTTTTGATATAATAAGTCTTACAAAACTAAGGCAGGTTTGGTTACCTTTTTTACGTGCGTTATACCTTTGCTTTGCAATCCATCAAAAATGTAAGGATGATTAGTATTGTAATTGCAGATGATCATAAATTGTTCCGTGAAACCCTGGCTGATGTACTCAATGCCAATCCTGCATTCCGTGTAATTGCCTTTTGCCAGGATAGTGAAGAAGTCATAGAGATTGTAAAAACTGAAAAACCCGATGTGGTGTTAATGGATATAAACATGCACCCATTTTCCGGGGTGATTGCAACAGAAAAAATTGCGGAATTTTCCGGTGCAAAAATAATAGGCTTGTCCATGCACTCACACCCCGCATATGCTAAAAAAATGTTCCGCGCAGGTGCATCGGGATATGTCACGAAAAACTCGTCCACAGAGGAGATATTCGCCGCCGTTACAACAGTAGCAAAAGGCAAAAGGTATATTTGCAGTGAAACTAAAAACATGCTTTCAGAAGATCTGCTTAACAATCCTAATGAAAAAACAGGTATTGGATTATTGACAGAAAGAGAAATGGAGGTTATCAATTGTGTAAGAAAGGGGCTATCATCCAAAGAAATCGCTGGTAATTTTTCTATCTCTTTAAAAACAGTGGAAGTACACCGCCATAATATTTTGAAAAAACTCAAATTAAAAAATTCAACCAGCCTCGTTAATTTTATTCACCAGAGTGGTTTTCTATTTCAGTAAACAAATGCTGCTATGGTGATTGCGATACCAGTATTTAAAATCCTTTCAACCCGATTGTTCGCTAATTTCCCCGGGGGTGAGCATTTTTATCCACTTAATATTTATTTGTAGAAAATAAACCATGTATTTGCCTTTTATTCCCTATAAAAAAATGGTATAATTATTACTGTATCATACCTGTAAGATTTTCTATGGGAGAACATTTTAAAAGAGTAATCAGATGAAATAACAATCCCGTTTACTTGTATCAGTTAAAGATTAAAAGTAAAAAGAAAATCGCAAAGAAACCCCTGCTAACGCGGGGGTTTTTAGTTTGCTGCCGTCTATAATTTGGCGTTTATAAATGCATTTGGTTTTATCCTTGTCTATTCGTGTATTCGTCAGGCCAGATTTGTGTACAGATCTTTTAACCTCAAATAGCCTAAATGGTATTCATCCGGTTTACAGGATGTATTGGAAGAAATACGCAGGGTATATTTTTCTTTCAAATCCGCTGGCAGTATATCTTTAACCACATACATATCATCTGCATCAATTCCGTATTTATCATCAATATGGGAAGTGGCGCTGCGGGTGTTCACACTATTTGACAGGCTGGTATGTTTAAAAAATGCAGTTTTTTTTGCTTTGCTTTTTGCTGCGCCGATGTTATCTGCCACTACCAGCATTTTATAATGAAATTCCTCAAATTCATCTTCTTTATAACCACCAAGATTGATAAAAAAGAGATCGCTTTCTTTGTTATTATTGCCAGTTATATTTTGTATGATGCCAGTTTCCTCAACTGTTATTGCAAAGCCATCAACACAATTTATTTCCCGCCATGCATCAATATGTATTTCACCGCCAGCTTCCGGCCAGAATTCCTTAATAGCAGGAATTACATCCTTCAATTGTTTGCCGATGCCGAAGAAAATATCGTGTTGCTCAATATACCTCCCTTTTGACCTGCAGCCCAGCAACATCATAAATAATTTAAGTTGACCCATAATCTCTTTTCCGGAAGTGTACGCAAATTTGATTCCTTTTATTTCCATTTGCAATTCAGTTACTTTTGAAGCAGAAATATTTATTATGACTACTGTCTTCAATTATGGTATCGATCATTTAACAGTCAGCAGCGTAGTTGGTATTGCTGCAGGTAAAATAAAAGCAGTCTTAAATGAGGCTGCAATAGCCAGGATAAAAGCCAGCCAGCAATATGTGCAACAAATTGTTGACAATGATACCACGGTATATGGTATTAATACAGGCTTTGGCATTTTATCCAATACAAAAATTTCAGCAGGTGATACACAAACCCTGCAGCATAAAATTTTGCAAAGTCATAGTGTTGGAGTAGGAGAGCCAATACCTGTGGAAGTAGCCAAACTGATGCTGATTACAAAAGTGCATGCACTGGCACAGGGTTATAGTGGTGTGCAATTAGAAACATTGCAACGCATTCTCTGGCATATTGAAAATAATATTATACCCGTAGTTCCGGAAAAAGGCAGCGTAGGCGCTTCCGGTGATTTGGCACCGCTTGCGCATTTGTTTTTGCCGCTGATCGGACTGGGAGATTGTTATTATAAAGGTGAACGGAAAAAAACAACTGAAATTTTTTCCAGCGAAAAGTTGCTGCCATTGCAACTCGGTCCAAAAGAAGGACTGGCATTGATAAATGGTACGCAGTTTATTTTATCTTTTGCAGTAAAAGCTGTACAACGCATGCACAATTGCCTGGAAGCGGCAGACATTATCGGCGCTATGAGCCTGGAAGCACTTACGGGTACAAAATCTCCTTTTGATGAGCGCCTGCATCAACTACGTCCGTTTGCGGGCAACCTGCTGGTAGCACAACGGTTGAGGATATTATTGAAAGATTCTGCTATTATGCAAAGTCATGTGGATTGCGGCAGGGTGCAGGATCCCTATAGCCTGCGCTGTATGCCGCAGGTTCATGGTGCCAGCCGCAATGCGTGGCTGCATTTAAAAGACTTAACCGAAATTGAATTAAATGCAGTTACGGATAACCCAATCATTTTTAATGCAGACGATACCATTAGCGGCGGCAATTTTCACGGGCAGCCATTGGCGTTACCGTTGGATTATGCCTGTTTTGCTGCCGCAGAAATTGGTAATATCTCCGATCGGCGTTGTTATTTATTACTGGAAGGCAAATGGGGATTGCCGGTGTTGCTGATGAAAGATGTAGGACTGAACAGTGGTTTCATGATTCCGCAGTATACAACAGCAGCGCTGGTAACAGAAAATAAAACTTTGTGTTTCCCGGCCAGTGCGGACAGTATTCCAACTTCATTGGGGCAGGAAGATCATGTAAGCATGGGCAGTATCAGCGGGCGCAAACTCAACCAGGTATTGGATAACCTGGAGTTTATACTTGCTATAGAATTACTCAGCGCCTGCCAGGCGATTGAGTTCCGTCATCCGTTAAAAAGCAGTGAACTGCTGGAGTTTGCACATGACTATGTACGTAAGTATGTTGCTTTTGCATCTGAAGACAGGATTTTTGCTGATGACGTTAATAAAGTCTCCGGCATTATCAAAGATTTTTCCTTTGTAGCAAAAGTAAATGCCTTTGCGGATGAAAAAGGAGTTGGGTTGAATGATGGGTACGCGGCATTTGCATAGGAGGATTTTTATAATCGTTATGATGAAGTAAGATAAATATTTTTTGTTGGTGGTAAGCAAATATTAAATCATTAGAATTATCCATTTAAAGCACATAGTGAGTACAAACGGTCTCTTTCAAGAATTTCTTGTTCTTTTTTTTTGATAAAAAAGAACCAACGAAATCAAGGCTTCAGAAAAAAGGCTAAATTTTTTATTGTTTCGCTACAGCGAAAGAGTCTAAAGCCAGGCATTGGTATTACATTTTGGCGAAGACTTATGAAATACTGTAGAAAAGAGCCAGGCAGCTTTCGCTGCTTAACGCCCGCCCGTACCGAATGGCACGTTCGGGCGGGCTTCACAATAAAAATTTCTTAACGTCCGCCCGGACATTCGGACGGGCCTTTTTTCTGAGGCCGCTCCAGGCAATCATTTGTGGCATAACTGGTTAGTCCTATAAATCATATTTTATCTGCATTCTTTTGGTTAACGCTTTAACTGATCAACCAACCTGCTTTTCTTCCTGGTGTTTCCACAATTCATTAAAAATGACGCTTCTTTTTCTAAGGTCAGAGAAACTTCCTTCATCTGCAATATGGCCGTTTTGCAAAATGTAGATGTAATCAAAATAGGTGAGCAGGTACAAACGGTGCAGGCTTGATACTACTGCCTTTTCTTTGCAGGCAGCAAATAATTTTTCAAAAATCTGTACTTCGGTTTTCGCATCTACACTGCTGGTAGGTTCATCCAGTAAAACAATCTCGCTGCTTTTTGCAGCCAGTATACCGCGTGCAAGTGCCAGCCGTTGCTTTTGTCCGCCTGATAAATTCACTCCTTTTTCCTTTATGTTAGACTGCAGGCCGCGTGGCAGATGCTGAATCACTTCTGTAAAATGAGCCGTCTCACATACGTCAAGAATATCTTTCTCGTCAAAAGGAAGCCCCAGCGTAATATTATGCGCTATGGTATTTTCAAAAATTTCCGGTTCCTGCGGAAACAGGGTGATGGATGATGCAAAAGCAGCGGGGTCAATAGTCGATTTATTATCTATGCTGATAATTGTTCCGGGTTGCGGATTGTATAAACCACGCAGCAACGCCATCAATGTACTTTTTCCGCTGCCGCTTTCTCCAATAAATGCAATGCGTTTGCCTTTTTGAATGGTAATATTTATATCATGGAGGCTATGCGCCTTTTCATCAGATGAGTAGGTGTCTTTATGAGAAAAGTTTAAATCTTTTATGTGAATGGCAGACCAGTTTGCAGGCAATACTTCATTGGTATCTGGCAGGTGATGGTCTTTATAGGCGGCTGATATAAACCTGGCTGTTTGTACATTGGTATTATACTGCACAATGTTTGTGTATTGCCAGGCGATATCATGAAATACACTGGTAAACTGGTTTACAAACCCCAGTAAGGCTACCAGGCTGCCCAGCTTAAATTCAGCACCGGGTCTTGTATGCTGGTAAATGTAACCAAGCGCTGTGACTACATAAATTAAAGTCACGAGCGTATCAGCCACAAACCATTTCCATTCATTTATTTTTATACTGCTGTCAAAAGGCGGAAATACATCGTCTACTTTATTTAAAATACTTTTCTCCATTCTTTTTTCAAGTCGGAGCGTAATTACGGTAATAATATTGGAAAGGCTGTCGAATAAAGTGCTGGATACAATATGTTCTTTTTCATTGGTATCATCCACCGCCTTCATAAAGGGTTTATCAAATTTGAAAATGATATAGATGGTAACGGCGCCGATGGCAACACCCACGGCACCAAACAAGGGAGAAAAAAATACCATGGCAATAAATGATGAAATGAATTTTGTAAGCGTATAGGTATACATGAAACCGTTCTGAAAAAAATCTTTCAACGCCTCATAGGCTTTGCGTATACGGCTGATGGTAGCACCGCTATGATGGTCCTGGTGCCACTTAACCGGCAGGTGCAATGTCTGGTGATACAGTTCCTGCAAAAAATTTTTACTCATATTAAACGCCAGCTGGCGCTCCATAATTCTTGCAGGTCCGTGAAAGGTCCATTCCATCAGTTTCAGCAGCATAAATGCGCCGGCAAACCACCATGCATAATGAAGCCTTGAAATCCCTTCTTTTTGTACGGCATTAATGAACCAGCCGTAAAGTAAAGGGTTCATGGCAGAAACAATGCTGGCTAATATAAAAAGAGAATACACCAGCACATATTTTTTCTTTTCCTGGCGGGCGTAGCGCCAGGCTGTTTGCATCAGAGAAATATAAGGATTGGGCATTGGTTTAATTAGTTGAATGGTTAACCGGTTGATCAGTTTTACCTGGCTCAAAGAATATTGTTGATTCTGGATTTTGTAATTTCTGTCAATCATACTGCAGCAAATATTCGGAATCCAACAATATAGTGCCGGGTTAATTGGCTGGTAGCTAATACCGCCTGGAAGTAAAGCTGGAAATCACGAAATCACAAAATCACTACATCAGAAATATTCTTCTTTCTCATCCTTCTCTTAGCCCTTCAACAGCACCTGCACCGTATCCTCACTCTGCTGTCTTAGCACTACCTGTTTTCCTCCGGTTAATTTTTGTAAGAGGTCTTCTTTATAATGACGGATGGTTAAAAGTGATAATCCCTTTTCCACGATTACTTCAAACATGGAAGATGCGGTGCCGGCAAATTTTTCAATTTTATCCGGGCGATCATCCAGGCAGACTACCAGGCTTACTGCACCGGTTTGTATGAGGTTGGGTTTGATTTTTATTTCAGCAAAAATTTCATACAGGCGGCTCATGGGCTGCTCGCCGATAAAAGAAAAATCCCGGGTATGCAAATGCACCAGGGCCTGGTTATCTTTTATAACGATGATAGAAGGCAGGTGGCCTATGTTTTTATTATGAATGATGGTGCCGGGCAAAGATGCATCAAGGAAACATTTTACCAGCAGGGGAATATCTTTATTTTGTAATGGCTTAATGGTTTTAGGATGTATAACCTGTGCGCCGTAATAAGCCATTTCAATTATTTCATCATAATTTAATTCACTGATAAGTTGTGCATCAGGAAATTGTTTGGGGTCTGCATTCATTACGCCTTCCACATCTTTCCATATACTCAGACTTTTTGCATCCAGTATATTGGCAAACATAGCTGCAGAGTAATCGCTTCCCTCACGGCCAAGTGTAGTGCTTTCATTTTCATCGGTAGCACCAATAAAGCCCTGTGTAATTATCAAATCATGTGTGCTAAAAACAGGAATTACATTTTCAATGACACGGCGCGTGGTAAATGCGGTATCAATACTGGCATCACGGAAATTATCATCTGTCCGGAAAATGTCACGTACATCCAGCCATTGGTTGCTGATGCCTTCTTGGTTCAGGAAGGAACTTACAATAGCGGTCGACAATAATTCTCCCGCACATACTACCTGGTCATAATAATAATCAAATTCACGTACTGGTTTATCGTGCAGCAGCCATTCTACTTCAGTAAAAAAATCGCGGAGCTGTGCTTCACAGGCCAGGTAGTTTTGTACCAGTAAATATTTAGCAGTAGTAAGATGCTGATTTTTTACCTGCTCAAATAATTGCAATGCCTGTTCCTGCTGATTATTGTAAAAAGCTTCCACCACTTTTTCCAATGCATTGGTGGTTTTGCCCATGGCGGAAATAACAATCAATATTTTTTGTTGCGGAAAACTGCGGATAATGCTGGCAACATTTTTTATTCTGTCCACACTATTTACACTTGCCCCGCCAAATTTAAAAACCTGCATCCCCGCCCCCTCTCCACGGAGTGGCGGGGGGTGCCCCTCCGTAAATTCCTTTCCTGTACTTACTGGTTGATTCATTGAAAAAAATTGAGCTGATAAATATAGCGTTTGCAAAGAACGCAAGAAAAGAGATAAATGCAAGATTTTAAGAGAGTAGGATCATTAAATAACCGAAGTGTTAAAAACTTTGGTTATTTAAAAGTGACAGCGGCCTGCTATCTGTCAGCCGCCCGTTCATTTTTGTGTAAAAGATAAACGGATTGCGACGCAAGGATGATGCTATGAAAAACTACTGACGGTATCAGGAGAAGGAAAGACTGTAATCAATAAATCGTAGCCTGTAAATAATAAGGAAACTTAGAGAGGGGCACCTCTGCCCTTTAGTGCGGGGGCAGGGGGGGTAGGGTAAAACTTTTGCTA
The DNA here is from genome assembly GCA_039915085.1 of Chitinophagaceae bacterium. Lineage (GTDB taxonomy): Bacteria > Bacteroidota > Bacteroidia > Chitinophagales > Chitinophagaceae > JACMLD01. The sequence goes on along the minus strand of JBDSOC010000197.1, from coordinate 9,549 downwards.
TTATGCCTGCCTTGCAATATTTTTGCCCCCACTTTAAATTAGTTTACAGTATGGCAAGATCAATTGCACTAAGGGAAGCGATAAGAGAGGCGATGAATGAAGAAATGAGACGTGATGACCGTGTTTTTATCATGGGTGAAGAAGTGGCCGAATACAATGGCGCTTATAAAGTGACACAAGGGATGCTGGATGAATTTGGTCCGAAGAGAGTGATTGATACGCCTATTTCTGAACTTGGATTTACCGGCGTAGCCGTTGGCGCAGCCCAACAGGGATTGCGCCCGATTGTAGAATACATGACCTGGAACTTTGCCGTTCTGGCGCTTGACCAGATACTCAATACTGCTTCTAAAATGCTGGCTATGAGTGGCGGACAGGTTTCGTGCCCAATTGTTTTCAGGGGACCAAACGGCTCAGCTGGTCAGCTGGGGGCCCAGCACTCTACGGCTTTTGAAAGTTATTATGCAAACATTCCTGGGTTGAAAGTAGTTTCTACCGCAAACCCGTATGATGCAAAAGGGTTGTTGAAACAATCTATCCGCTACGAGGAAGACCCTGTAATTTTTATGGAGTGTGAGCTAATGTATGGTGATAAGGGTGAAGTTCCCGAGGAAGAGTACTATATCCCTCTTGGAAAGGCCGATATAAAAAAAGCCGGGCGTGATGTAACCATTGTTTCCTGGAGCAAAATGATGAAGGTAGCAATGGGTGCAGCTGCAGAACTGGAAAAAGAAAATATTAGCGCCGAAGTAATTGATTTGAGAACCATCCGCCCCATGGACTGGATGACCATCCTAGAAAGTGTGAAAAAAACCAACCGCCTGGTGATTATTGAAGAACAGTGGCCAATGGCTTCCATCTCTTCAGAAATTGCTTACCGGATTCAAAAAGAAGGATTTGATTACCTGGATGCGCCCATCCGCCGTATCACTGCTGCTGATGCTCCTTTGCACTATGCACCCAACCTGGTGGCACTGGCTTTGCCGGATGTGCCAAGAACTGTAAAACTGGTAAAAGAAGTAATGTACCTTAAAAAATAACAAGTAACAGTTTACACATAAAAAAGGCCTCCCGGTAATTAACCTGGAGGCTTTTTCAATATCGCCTGTACCATTGGCCCTGTAATGATTTGAAAAATAGCAAAACGCTATTCATTCAGCAAGAATGAAATTATTACAGCTTGTTATTGGTATAGTTTATGAAAATGTCTTGATAATTGAGTTGATCGTAAGTAACATGCAATAACTGTACGCCATCAGTATGCCTGCCAGTAAAATAAGCCTGCCGGCTACTTGCCATAAACTGTAGTCAGCAACTGAGCGCTGAGGGATTAGCTTTACATTCATAGGGGATGTTTTAGTTTTTTAATGGATATGTACAAAAATAATAGCTGTTTCTGGCATTGTCAAGTACATATATGGGATAATTTAAATAGTATTTGTACGATTAAATTTTAACTCGTTGGCTGTTAATAAGATGGCCATTTCTTACACGCATTTTTTTTAAACACCCATTCCGGTGTTTCAATAGCAGCCTGTTCATTTACTTCATACCAGGGACTAAGCTGGCTGTTTACCGGGTTGATCACGACGTGCATATCCTGGGCCGGCATATAGCTTTGTGCCAGCAGGTAGATTTTTTTTCCTTCTTTATTTACAGCAATATCCATTACCTGCATAGCATGTCCGGGCGAACCTCCTTTAATCAAAACATCACCTGCTGCTATCTGTCTGAAGTCGTTTACAGTAAGCAGTTGTTTATCCAAAGAGGCTGTACCGCAATAAGAAAAAACTTTTTCCAGGTATTGATTAAATACATTTCTGTCAGCGCCGTTTGCCAGGCGGTAATGCGTATGATTATTATCAGAAAAATCAATGCAATTATTTTTTTTTTGACTATACAAATATTCGGCCCGCAGCCGCATCACCGCATCGGCACATTGCTGTAAATCTTTATCGCCTACTGAAATATCAATTACCGCAAACTGTGCGGATTGATTTCTTTTTGGTAAGCCATTATAAGTATACACTGTTTTATTTTTCTTCAATGGTAACCGGAGTAACCAGGCAGCAAAGGAACCTGCATCAGTATGCGGTCTCTTAAAACCGGGTGGTAATGGAATATCTGCAATGGTTGCGTAAGGATTGATATTGCCCGGTACGTTATTATCAACAGCAGGTGCTGGTAACTTTTTATAATTATTGCAGGATGTAAATGCAATCATAAAGAGCAGGTAAAGCAATGGCATATGCGGGGTTTATACATAGATGCCCTGCTGCAAAAAAACCACATATTTTTATTGTTAAAGAATATTAAAGAAAAAACGGTTTGATTTGCTTGCCTGTACCAACGGAGATATTTGTTGGCGGATTTTCACCAAAAATATAAAAATTGTTTTTCCACAACGCATACCTTCTATGTTGATCTTTCAGCATCATGTTAACCAGCTCAACATACCTTCCATAACTGATTTGATCAGAAAGATGAATTTCAATCAGCTTTGTCGTATCGCAGGTATATTTTAGCCGCCTTGCCTCTGATTGTATAAAAATGATTTTCTTATCGTCCTCTGTATCATCGCCGGTCAAATTAATATGAATGATTTTCTTTTTTTTAAGCGCCTGGTCAATTAATTGGTAGCCTGAATAGAAATTATTCCGATCCTCCGAAGGCAGGTATTGCCTGATAACAGTTTCATGATCTACCGGAATAAAAGCTGGTATTGTAACAAATTTCAATATAAACAGAAGGCCGGTTATACTTAGCATCCCAGGTATATAAATGATTTTTTTCACTTTTGTTAATCGCATGTCAGTGAGATGATTATCCTGTAATAATCCATATGAATCTGATGTAATTTTTTTAATTAATATGGTCACTTCATACCTCTTATTTTTTACATCCTGTTTCCACTTTCAACTTCCTTGTTAATTCGCTACTTTTGCCCCCTAACAAAAAACAGGCATGTCAAATATTCTGATAGTTGATGACGAAAAAGCAATCCGTAAAACCCTTGGCGAAATACTTTCTTACGAAGGATATAAAATGGATGAAGCGGGAGACGGGGAAGAAGCATTAAAAAAATTTAAGGAAAAAGCATACGATGTAGTGCTGTGCGATATCAAAATGCCCAAAATGGATGGCATTGAATTCCTGGAAAAGGCGAGGGAAAGCAATCCTGATGTGCCCATCATAATGATTTCAGGGCATGGTACCATAGAAACTGCTGTGGAAGCCGTTAAAAAAGGGGCCTATGATTATATTTCAAAGCCGCCTGATTTAAACCGGCTGCTGATAACCATCCGCAATGCAATGGATAAAACCAGCCTGGTTACCGAAACAAAAGTGCTGAAAAGAAAAGTGGCCAGGGTGCAGGAAATGATTGGCGAATCCGCTCCCATCAAAAAAATAAAAGATACCATAGAAAAAGTGGCCCCTACAGAGGCCAGGGTGCTGATAACCGGTGAAAATGGTGTGGGAAAGGAATTGGTGGCACGCTGGCTGCACGAGAGAAGCAGTCGTGCTGCAGGTCCCCTGGTAGAAGTAAACTGTGCTGCTATACCCAGCGAATTGATAGAGAGCGAATTGTTTGGCCATGAAAAAGGCTCTTTTACATCTGCCATTAAACAGCGCATTGGCAAGTTTGAACAGGCCAATGGCGGTACACTTTTCCTGGATGAAATAGGCGATATGAGCCTGAGTGCACAGGCCAAGGTATTACGGGCATTGCAGGAAGCAAAAATTACAAGGGTAGGAGCAGACAAAGATATTACTGTAGATGTACGCGTTATTGCAGCTACCAACAAAGATCTGCTGAGAGAAGTGGATGAAAGAAGTTTCCGCTTGGATTTATATCACCGCCTTAGCGTAATTCTTATACATGTGCCATCTTTAAATGATCGGAGGGATGATATACCCTTGCTGGCAGATAAGTTCCTGGAAGATATTTGCACTGAATACGGGATTGCAAAAAAAGGTATTGACAGTAATGCACTTGATGAACTTAAAGACTACAACTGGAGCGGCAATATCCGCGAGTTGAGAAATGTAGTGGAGCGCCTGGTCATTCTGAGTGGTAAAACCATTACCAAAGAAGATATTGTAAGCAATGTAATTCCCAGAAAATAACCAGTAGTTAGATTCTCTGCCGTATGCCTGAATTGCCTGGTGAATATTATGCAGGCATCTGCAGGGCAATTACTTCCTGTAAACAATTTAGTATACGCACATTGGGTGGTGTGTTTTTTATATCTTTTAATGCTGCCCCGCAACCTATTATCTGCAGATCAGGAAACTGCCCTGCCAGCTGACTTACATAGGCACCTGCATCATTATTGGTAAAATTGGTAATAAAGTGAAAGTACAAATGTGTTACATGCTGGTGCGTGCAGCAATATTTTATCATATCTGTAGTAATGTTTTTTCCCAACAGCGTTGATTTAATGCCTTTCTTTTTTATTATGTACTGAACAAGCAGCAATGGTAAATCATGCATTTCTCCCTTTGGGGTAAATAAAAGGACCCGGTTTTTGCCGTTACCTGCAACGGATGGTAAAGAGTTAGTAGCAGAAATAACCATCTTTTGAATAAGATAACTGCAAAAATGCTCCTGCGCCGGCAATACATGCCCGGTCATCCACAGCAACCCAATTTTATCAAGAAACGGATACACCACTTTTTCCATGCTCCTTTCCAGTCCCATTGATTTCATCATATTACCCAATGATTTTTCAAATTGAACCTGGTCGTATTCCAGCCCTGATTCCAACAACTGGTTTACCAGCACCTGGTATTCATCATTGTTAAATGTTTGTGAAGACAAATGGGTAAGTTCTTCGGGAGACAATGCGGCGATACGGGATATCCGGTAGCCGTTGTGGTAGAGATAGGCGATACGGAGAACATTTTTCAAATCATCATTATCGTAATAACGATGCTGGCTTTCTTTCCGTTTACAGATACATAAACCATAGCGTTGCTCCCACATACGAAGCGTATGTGCCTTTATACCGCTAAGATTTTCAACATCGCGGATGGTAAAATGATGCATTCACAAGTGTTTAGGCAAGGTATTTTCAAATTATTTACAAATTCAATGTAAGCCGCTGTAATAGCTGGTTTTCCGTTATTTGGTGAAAATTGTGTGCATAATACAATGTATCAAAAATATATTTTTCCTGATTATTGTAATAATTATTATAAAGCAACGACTTATAGAATGTTTTTAGCCGGTAATGGACTAATTTTTATATTAGTGTCATTAAACGGAGAATGGTATTTTTGCCGGAATTTAAAATTAAACCAATGCCCGCACACGATTTATTTGTTATTTACCTGATTGCTTTTTTATTAGTAATGCTGCCTTCTTATGGTTTGTACAAAATGTTTGTAAAAGCGGGTATCCCCGGGTGGAAAGCATTTGTTCCATTTTACAACACCTGGGTAATGCAGGAAAAAGCACAACGCCCCAAATACTGGGCAGTTCTGCAGTTGATTCCCATTGCCGGCTGGTTTATAACCATGGGTATATTTATAGAATGGATAAAATTATTTGGCAAATTTTCACTGAGTGCGCATGCGCTCTCTGCATTTGTACCAATGTTCTATTTTCCCTATGTTGCTTCTCATAAAGACACCCGTTATATCGGCCCTGAAGCGGTAAGAAAAAATTATAAAAAATCCGGCACCCGCGAATGGATAGATGCTGGTGTGTTTGCAGTAGTAGCGGCTACGCTCATACGCACTTTTGTATTTGAAGCGTATACTATTCCTACTGGTTCTATGGAAAAGACTTTGCTTATCAATGATTTTCTTTTTGTAAGTAAACTGACTTATGGCCCGCGTATACCCAACACGCCTTTATCAGTTCCTTTTGTACATGCCACTTTGCCGGGAAGTTTAAAAAGCTCTTACCTGGAGTGGATAAAAATCCCATACACACGCTGGTTCCCCAGCCCGGTTAAAAGAAATGATGTGGTAGTATTTAATTTTCCTGCAGGCGATACCATGATAAACAAAGAAGGCTATCTGTCAGAAAAACCTTTTTACCAGGTATGCAGGTTTGAAACAGGCAATGGAAATCTGGATGCAGGAAGACAGGTAGTGCTGGCAAATCCTGATCAGTACCCGCTGGTGGTGAGACCGGTTGATAAACGAGAAAATTATGTAAAACGATGCGTGGCCATTGCAGGTGATACTTTACAGATAAAAGATGGCACACTGTTTATTAACAGCGCTGCTGCTTATATTCCGCCCAAATCAGAAATGTACTACGAGGTGGAAACCAAAGGCCAGGTATTAGATCCCACTACCATGAAAGAAGAATATGATGTGGATATGGATAGCGAAAAACAGGAGCTGGGTGCAAATACTGATAAGGGGAAAAATAATTATATTATGCTGCTGACCTGGGATGCGAAAGAGAAAATGCTGAAGAATGGTTTAGCCAAAAGTATTTCATTGTTTATGAGAAAAGAGCGTACTGATTTTCCTTACGATACCATTCATGCAAAATGGGCGGTGGACAATTACGGTCCGCTGTGGGTACCAAAAAAAGGAGCGTCCATCACGCTTACACCACAAAATTATCCGCTGTATAGCAGGATAATCAATGTGTATGAACACAATACTTCTGAGTGGAGAGATGGAAAATTATTCATTAATGAGGTCCTTGCTGATCAGTATACTTTTAAAATGAATTATTACTGGATGATGGGTGACAACCGGCACGGCTCACAGGACAGCCGCTATTGGGGCTTTGTACCAGAAGACCATGTAGTAGGAGAGGCATGGCTTATCTGGATGAGTTGGGAACATGGTGTAAGATGGAGCAGGTTGTTCAGGAGAATACATTAATAAATTGTTTTAAGGGTTATGTTTTGTGTGTTGAGTACTGTGAAAAGAATTACATCATAAAATTTTGTATTTTAACGCCTGCAAATGTGGCAATGCACACAATACTTAGCACTCAGCACACAACACTCATAACAAAACAGATCGTATGAATAAAACAGCCTTTACCTTCTCATACGAGGTATATAATTCTATTGACGATTTGAATAAAGAAGATGCATGGCTGTTACAGCATGCAAAAGAAACTTCAAAAACGGCCTATGCGCCTTATTCTAATTTTTATGTAGGAGCAGCAGCAAGATTGCTTAACGGCGAAATTGTAAAAGGGACCAACCAGGAAAATGCTTCCTACCCGGTGGGTATTTGCGCAGAAAGGGTTTTATTGTCCGCTGCTGCAACACTGCATCCGGATGTGCCCATAGAAACAATCGCCATCAGTTACCGCAGTAAAACCTTAAAAAGTGATCATCCGATTACGCCCTGTGGCATTTGCCGGCAGAGCCTGCAGGAGTATGAGCAAAGGGTACACAATCCCATCAGGCTTATTTTAGGCGGAATGGATGGAAAAGTTATTGTCATTGAAAAAGCCAGCATGTTATTGCCGCTGTCATTTACCGCGGGTGATTTGCATTAATGTTAATCGTGAGACGTGAAGCGTGAGACGTCAGGCATTCGCATTCGCTCCGTAGTTACCGTGCCACGGTTAAGACCTGATGACGTTAGCCCTGAGCGCAAACAACCGTGGCAAGATAACAGCGAACCTGATTAAGTTTCGCTTTCGCCGTCTGAGGTCCTTTTTCCGCAGACCAGAAAATGCTTAATAATCAACTTTCATGAAGACGAACCGGTCTGACGTCCCCGTCTGACCGTTATAGTCTGGAAATTACAATCACGTATGCCCGCAAAAATATCCATTCAAAAAACAGACATCACAAAGCTGAAAGTAGACGCCATTGTAAATGCCGCTAACACATCTTTACTGGGCGGTGGTGGTGTTGACGGCGCTATTCACCGTGCCGGCGGACCCGCAATACTGGAAGCCTGTATGCAAATAAGAAGCAGGCAAGGCGGATGTAATGTGGGCGAAGCTGTAATAACAACTGCCGGAAGGTTGCCTTCAAAATTTGTCATTCATGCAGTAGGGCCGGTATGGAACAATGGTAGTAAAAATGAACGCCAGTTGCTGGCTAATGCATATCAGCATTCATTTGCACTGGCAGCAGAAAATGGGATAACCAGCATTGCCTTTCCTAATATCAGTACAGGTATTTATCATTTTCCAAAACAACTGGCAGCAGAAATAGCTATTGACGAAACAACAAAATTTATCAGCACCGATACGATGCTGAGAGAAATTATTTTCGTGTGTTTTGATGAGGAGAACTTCGAAATTTATCAGAAACTGCTTAACCTTTAGCGTTATTGGCAATGCCCATTATTGAAACGGCCACACCAGGGCGTCAGACCTGGATCTTCCTGGATATTGAACATTTTTTTTTGCGCAGACCCAGGAAATGATCAACGTTCAATACGCAATGCTCATTCTATCTCCAATAAGCACCGGTTTTTTTTATCGAATATTATTTTTTACTAAGACTAAAGAACTAATTATTGAAACGGTCAGACGAGGGCGTCAGACCGGAATCTTACTGAATATTGAACATTTTTTTTGCCCAGACCCAGGAAATGATCAATGATCAATACGCAATGCTCATTTTATCTCCAGTAAGCAGCGGTGTTTTTTATCAAATATTGAATATTGTTTTTTACTAAGATTAAAGAACTAATTATTGAAACGGTCAGACGGGGGCGTCAGACCGGAAGTAAGGGAAACGCAGGTCTGACCTCTCACGCTTCACGGTTAAAACAGCGTCTGTACCCCGTAAGTAATTTTTGTTTCCATTTCCAGCAACCATCTTTTCCTCCATAAACCACCTCCATAGCCTATCAGGTCATTATTGGAGCCAATTACACGGTGACAGGGAACAATGACAGCAATATTATTTTTTCCATTGGTAGAGGCTGCTGCGCGGATAGCCTTTGGATCGCCCAGTCTTTTTGCAAATGTTAAATAAGAAATGGTTTTACCATAGGGAATATTTAATAACTCATTCCATACACGCAACTGAAAAGGAGTTCCCTCATGATACACTGGTACTTCAAAATTTTTTCTTTGCCCCTGGAAATATTCTATCAGTTCCTCAACACATTGTTGTAAAACCGGCGGCGCAGCGGATGTTGCTACCGTTGAATGCGGTTCTTCTTTGTTTAAAAAATGCAATTCAGTAATGCAGGTTTCATTACAGCTGATCCTGAGATGGCCAACCGGCGATGCATAATATGTTGAATAGATTTTTTGCATTTATCAGCCAATTTTCATTTCATTGGTCACCGCTTGCTGCGGCTGCAATAAAATTACTTGTTTTTCCCCTGTATATATGCCCGGTTCGTTAAAATCAATTTTTAATTGATAAGAGGGGTTTATGGCTTTTATAAAATCACTAACTTCCGTTATTGTTACGGTGCTGGTATCGATTTTTTAAAAACCAGCCTGTATAATAATATCCATATGTGTTCTTTTTTTTCAACAATAAAATTAGTTAACAAATGAAACGTACAGCAACAGCCGTTTGGAACGGTTCGGGTAAAGAAGGCAGCGGAAATTTAACTACACAAAGTACAACACTTAGCAAAACA
>JBDSOC010000156.1:0-5261 GCA_039915085.1 Chitinophagaceae bacterium | reverse complement strand
GGATATTAAAAAAAGTTTTTCAATATTGCCTTTTCCTTTACATTCGTGCCTCAATAATTAAACCCTATCTGCTTACATAATTGTGGTTAAGGCCTAACGAAATAACCAATACCAACTGCGAATGCATAATCCCGCCAAGAGGCGGGATTATCTTTTTTAGACACAATGAGCGCTAATGGCATCATCAATACTAAATTGCTGAAATAATAAAGCCCGCCGATTTTTCCCGGCAGGCTTCATGTTTATAGGCTTGTGAATTCAATAGTGACCAATTCCTATTTATTCAAATTAGTGGCTTATAGCGTCCGTTAGTCCGTTACACCGCAAAACTTTCTCCGCAGGCGCAACTGCGGCTGGCATTTGGATTATTAAAATAAAATCCTTTGCCATTTAATCCTTCAGAAAATTCAAGGGTAGTATTAACCAGGTACAGAAAGCTTTTAAGATCGGTTACCACCTTTATGCCATTGTCTTCAAATACCTGGTCAGATGGCTTTGTCGTATTATCAAAATCCATCTTATAACTCAGGCCGGAGCAACCACCTCCCACCACAGACACGCGCAGAAAATAGTCTTTTTCCGACATAGCGCCATCCTCCATAAGATGCTTTACCCGCTCTTTTGCTTTATCGCTTACATATATCATAGTATTCTGTATTTAGTTAATCCTCAAAAATTCTGAAATCCTTGCTGGCAGTTTTTATTCTTCCATATTGTATTCAAAAAAAATACTGGTTTTTATATTATAGTTACGAAATCTTGCAAAATCATCCTTTCTAATTTACCTTTTGGTACTTTTTTTATGGAAAAAAAGTACCGCAAAAAAGCCAGTCGAAATCCCCGCCTGAATGACCAGTCGGGCAGGGAAAACAGCCCGATTTCGACATAGTCCCTGATTAGGCTTCTGTACTACTGTGACTTCAGATGCGTCAATCCTACCTTTTGAGGGACGACTATTTAGTACTGAATATTGAGACACCCGGATACTCAGTTTATGTTATTTATAGTAATTGTTTTCAAAACTACATTATAAAAGTTTACAGCATATCCACTTCTTTAACGTTTAGATCTTTATACTCATCACCTGGTACTAATTACTCTTGATGCTTTTACCGCTTTAGTTACTTCATTAACCGCATAATCAATTTCTTCTTCAGTCGTAAAGCGCCCCAGTGCAAAACGCAGTGCTGCAAACGCCTGCCCATCATCCAAACCCATTGCTTTCAATACATATGATGGTTCCATTGATGCAGAAGTGCATGCACTGCCGGAACTAACAGCAACGTTTTTACTAAAGCCCATCATGAGCCCTTCACTTTCTGTAAATTTAAAAGACAGGTTGCTTACATGCGGTAACCGATGCACGGTGCTGCCATTTGCCGTTACTTCTTCAAGCTGTAAAAAAGCATTCTCAAGTTTATTTCTCAGTATACTTAAACGTTTTGCATCCATTTCTATTTCATTCCCCGCCAGTTCTGCTGCTTTACCAAAGCCAACAATACCGGGTACATTTAAAGTGCCGCTCCGCGTGCCTCTTTCATGCCCGCCACCATCTATCTGGGCGGTCAATTTTACGCGGGGGCCCTTGCGGCGAACATATAAAGCACCCACACCTTTGGGACCATACATTTTATGTGCAGTTAAAGACATTAAATCGATGCCATCTGCCATTACATTCACCGGAATTTTGCCTGCCGCCTGTACCGCATCACTAAAAAATATAATGTTGTGCTTTTTTGCAATGGCGCTGATTTCTCTAACAGGTTGAATGGTGCCGGTTTCATTATTGGCATACATAATGGCTATAAGAATTGTAGCCGGTTTTATAGCTGACTCCAGTTCCTTCAAATCAATTCTTCCGTCTGGTTTTACCTGCAAATAAGTTATGTCTGCCCCTTCTTTTTCTATGTGTTTACAGGTGTCCAGCACAGCTTTATGTTCTGTTATGGCGGTTATAATATGATTGCCCTTGCCTTTATACATTCCAACAACACCTTTGATGGCCAGGTTATCTGCCTCTGTGGCGCCACTGGTAAAAATGATTTCCTGCGGGTCAGCACCAATTAAAGCAGCTACCTGCTCACGTGCGTAATCTACCGCTTCTTTTGCCTGCCATCCGTAAGAATGGTTACGACTGGCAGCATTGCCAAAATACCGGGTAAAATAAGGAATCATAGCTTCTACTACCCTCGGATCGCAGGCGGTGGTAGCATTGTTATCCAAATAAACCGGCAAATTCAACATAATAAATCCTTTGAATTATAAACACAAATTTACCCCAATTGGTTCTATTTTTATCTTCTATAAACAGCAAGCCCGGACAGGAGCCTGATTTTAACTAAATTGAGGATAATTTAATTAATGAATTATTTTTTCGGGCAGAAATTCCCATGAATGTAAGCCGGCGCCGCTGGTGATAGTCAACTATGAATAAAATAGAACATATCGGCATAGCTGTAAAGGATTTATCTGTGTCTGTTCCGTTGTTTGAAAAGCTGCTTAACAGTGTGTGTTATAAAACAGAAACGGTAGCAGGTGAAAATGTGAACACGGCTTTTTTTAACCAGGCCGGTACAAAAATTGAGTTGCTGGAAAGCACCACCGGAGAGGGCATTATTTCTAAATATATAGGTAAGAAGGGAGAAGGATTGCATCATATTGCTTTTGAAGTGGCGGATATTTATGCAGAAATGAAGCGGCTGAAAAACGAAGGCTTTATTCTTTTGAATGAAACACCCAAAGAAGGTGCAGATAATAAATTGGTTTGTTTTTTACACCCAAAAGAAACTAATGGTGTGTTGATAGAGCTTTGTATGGAGCGGAGATAATTGTTTTGTATGTTAAGTGCTAAGTGTTTTGTGCGTTTGGACAGGACAAAAAAAATCAAATAATATTTTGCAGATGTACGAAAGTTGTAATAAAGTTTAGCCATTTTTCCTTCCCACTTAACACCCAACACCCTATTACACTTCTTTCTCAATCAATCCCAATTTTTCCACCGCAATTTGTGCTGCAATCTGGCTGGCGTCTTTTTTATTGTAAGCTTTTCCTTCTGCCAGTAATGCACCGTCTACTACGGCGCCGATGGTAAAGAGCCTGCGGCCACCTTCTATCCTTTCATCCATTGTTTCAAACTCAAGATTTTTGCCGTTTTTATTGGCCCAGCCATATAGTTTATTCTTATGGTTAATTTCAAGAGCTTCTAAATCTTCCATAAATAAATGCGGAAGAATGATTCGTTCCATCACCCATAATTTTGTTTTAGCAAAACCTTTATCCAGGTAGACGGCGCCTACAACGGCTTCCAGGGTGTTACCAAAAATCTGGCTGATGCGGAGTGAATTATCGAACTTATTAAAATTGGTAATTTTCTTCAACCCCATTTTTAAAGCAATCTCATTAAGGGTGGTGCGGTTTACCATTTTGCTCCGCATCTCCGTTAAAAAACCTTCTTCTTTATAGGGATATTTTTTAAAAAGAAAATCGGCTACAATGCCGCTCAGAATAGCATCGCCTAAATATTCCAGCCTTTCATTGTTTTCATCGGCCATTTCTTTTATAGAACGATGGGTAAGCGCGGCTTTATACAAAGAAGTATTGCCTGGTGTAAAACCAAGAACATTGCGCAGTTGTTTTTTAAACGAAGGCGCTTTTTCACTGCCGGGAAGAAATCTGTCTAAAAATGATGCCACAGGCTGCAAGCTACAATATTTAATAAGACAAAGGAGGCAGAAATAGCATTAAAGCGGTTGCCAGGTAATATAACGATACCTGTAATCAAAAATTTCTTTTCTGGCTGGTTTTACTGGTACTTCTTTACAATAACAGCGGCATTGTGTCCGCCAAAGCCAAATGTATTGCTTAAAGCAGCCCTTACTATACGTTTCTGCGGCTTATTAAAAGTAAAATTTAATTGGGGATCAAGAGAGGGGTCGTCTGTGAAATGATTGATTGTAGGAGGTACAATATCGTGAACGGTACTTTTAATACAGGCTATTGCCTCAATTACGCCGGCCGCTCCCAGGCAGTGCCCGGTCATAGATTTTGTGGAACTGATATTAAGCTTATAAGCATGTTCCCCAAAAACATGCGTAATAGCCTTTATTTCAGCGCCGTCTCCCAAGGGAGTGGAAGTGCCATGGGTGTTAATATAATCGATGTCTTCGGGCTTCATGCCGGCATCATCCAGTGCAGCCAGCATTACATTTCTTGCACCCAGCCCATCGGGGTGAGGGGCTGTAATATGATAGGCATCTGCAGTGGAACCACCACCTGCAACCTCACAATAAATGCGGGCACCTCTTGCCAAAGCACTGTCCAGTGTTTCTAACACAAGTATGCCACCAGCTTCGCCCATTACAAAACCATCCCTGTCTTTATCATAAGGGCGGCTGGCTGTCCTGGGATCATCGTTTCGTTCGCTCATGGCTTTCATGGCATTAAAACCACCAATGCCAGCTTCTATAATAACAGATTCGCTTCCGCCAGATAAAATAATATCTGCTTTGCCAAGACGAAGCAGGTTAAAAGCTTCAATGATTGCATTGGTACTGGTAGCACAGGCGCTTACTACGGCAAAATTGGGACCGCGCAGATTATGGCGCATAGAAATATGGCCTGCGGCAATATCCAGTATCATTTTTGGTATGAAAAAGGGGCTGAAACGCGGGGTACCATCGCCCCGGGCAAATTCGGCAACTTCATTCTGAAAGGTAGTGATGCCACCGATTCCGCTTCCAAAAATAACACCTGCCCTGTCAGGGTTGATATTATCTTTGTTCAGGCCTGCATCGGCCATCGCCTCGTCGCTTACAACGAGGGCAAATTGAGAAAAACGGTCAATTTTACGTGCTTCTTTCCTGTCCATAAACTGAACAGGATCAAAATTTTTAACTTCGCAGGCAAAGCGGGTCTTAAACTTTGAGGCATCAAAAAGTGTAATGAGATCAGCGCCGGAAACACCATTGATTAATCCATTCCAATATTCATCGGCAGTATTTCCAATTGGTGTTAGCGCACCTATTCCAGTTACAACTACCCGTTTTAACTCCATATGACTTTGCGGGATTAATTAAGTGATAAATCCGCCTTCCTGCTTGCGCTGATGAAAGGCGGATCATTCGTTCATTAGGTCCTATACAAGTCGGAAAAAGTCTTACTTGGCGTGTTCTTCCAAATAAGCAACAGCCTGTCCAACAGTAGTAATCGTTTCGGCCTGCTCATCCGGAATAGAAATATTGAATTCCTTTTCGAATTCCATA
>JBDSOC010000132.1:0-12867 GCA_039915085.1 Chitinophagaceae bacterium | reverse complement strand
CAGTGCATGGGAAGAAGAATTTTTTGAGGCAATAGAATTTTTAAAGCAGCTTAATATTGTAAACGGGGAATATTTTATCAACGATAAAATAGCAAAAGGCAAAAAGGTATTGGCAGAAGGAGCCCAGGGCAGTATGCTGGACGTTGACTTTGGCACCTTTCCTTTTGTAACTTCATCCAATACAACCAGTTCAGGCATTTGTTCCGGGCTGGGTATAGCACCGCAAAAAATACGTGATATTATGGGCGTTACAAAAGCCTACTGTACCAGGGTAGGCAGCGGTCCTTTTCCTACAGAGTTAAATGATGTAACTGGTGAAGAATTGCGTAAGTTCGGGAGTGAATTTGGCGCTACTACGGGCAGGCCCCGCCGCTGCGGCTGGATTGACCTGGTAGCATTGAAATATGCCTGCATGATAAATGGCGTTACAAAAGTAATCATGACAAAAGCGGATATTTTAGATAATTTTAAAGATCTGGAAGTCTGTACCGCTTACGATATTAATGGAAATGAGGTGAAGGAAGTACCATTTCAAATGATGCATCATAAAATAATACCGGTATGGAAATCGTTCAGTGGATGGAATTGTAATACCATTGCAGCGAAAACGGTTGCTGAATTGCCTGAGAAAATGAAAACATATGTAAACTTTATCAACCAGTATATTGGTGTAAATGTTTCCCATATTTCAAACGGCCCGGGCCGGGAGCAGATTATAAGTGTTGGATAAAAAAGGAAAAAATATTTAAAAAAATTTGGCGGATTAAAAACTTCGCTGAAATTTTACACTAATCAAAAATCCTATTAGACCATGGCGAAGTCAAGTAAGGACAAACCGGTAAAAAAGGCTGCACCAAAAGATGCAGACGAAAGAGAGGAGAAAGCATCTCCCAAATCTAAAAAGCAATTGGATGATGATGATGACATCGGCGACGATGACGATGATGATCAGCCCAAAGCTTCAAAGAGCAAGTCGTCTAAAAGTAAAAAAGAGGATGACGACGATGACGATGCTGATGTAGACGTAAATGATGATTGGGAAAAAGTAGAAGAAGAAGAAGAATGGGATCCCGATTTTGATGAATTTGATATTCCTAAATCCAAGACAAAGAAAAGTGCAGGCACTGGTGGTGGTGCTGCAAAAAAAGGCAAGGCAGAAGAAGAGGATTTAGGTGTGGATGATGATTTTAAAGAGATGGATCTTTTTAATGACAGTGGATTTGATGAGGAGGATGATGATTACTAGGCGCTAATCAACGCGAATAGAGAATGTGAATGGACGCGAATGAAAACCAATTAGCGCTATAACATTGGATATTAATTTTATTTCATTTCCTATACAGGATTTCGAACAGACAAAACAACAGGTGTTGAGTTGGGTAAACCAGTTCAGCACCTGTTGTTTTTTAGATAATCACCAGTACCGGTTCAATCATCATACTTATGAATGTGTAGCGGGTGCAGGTGCAACTTCTTTTATTGAATTGCCTGCCGGTACGGCATTAGATCAATTACAGCAGTTCCAGGAAAAAAATCAGGGCTGGCTTTTTGGCCATTTAGGATACGATTTAAAAAATGAAATTGAAGACCTGGTTTCCGGCAATCCTGATTATCTGAATTTTCCCGATCTGTTTTTCTTTTCTCCTGAAACTGTTTTGCTGCTGAACCAAAATGAACTTTGTATTTCAACAGAGAATACTGAAGCAGCAGCAAAGGTTTTTGCTGCAATAACTGCTATTGCTGCACAGCACACATCTTCTCAGGCAAACCATTTGGTTTTTCAACAGCGGTTTTCAAAACAGGTATATATAGACACCATTGAAAAATTGCGTGGCCATATATTACGCGGTGATTGTTATGAGATTAATTTTTGCCAGGAATTTTTTGCAGAACAGGTGCAAATAGATCCGGTACATGTCTACCAGTTACTTAGCAGTATATCGCCTTCCCCATTTGCCGCCTTTTATAAGATTAATGATAAATTCCTCCTTTGCGCAAGTCCCGAGCGCTATTTAAAAAAAGATGGAGATACAATTATTTCTCAGCCTATTAAAGGAACAGGAAGAAGAAACCTGTTTGATGCGGCAGCAGATGAGCTGAATAAGGAACAATTATACAATAGCAGCAAGGACCGCTCGGAAAATGTAATGGTAGTTGATTTGGTTAGAAATGATTTAGCAAAGTTATGTGTTGAAGGAAGTGTTCACGTAGATGAATTATTTGGCATTTATTCTTTTCCACAAGTACACCAGATGATATCTACCATCAGTGGCAGTTTACAACCGGGGTTGCACTTTACGGACATTATTAAAAAAACATTTCCAATGGGCTCCATGACGGGAGCACCTAAAAAAAGGGTAATGGAATTGATTGAAAAATATGAAAATGTTAAGCGGGGTATTTTTTCCGGTGCAGTTGGATACATAAAACCCGGTGGTGATTTTGATTTTAACGTGGTAATCAGGAGTATTTTGTATAATCAGTCTAACCAATATTTGTCTTATCTCGTTGGTTCCGCCATTACATTTTATAGTAAGGCAGAAGAGGAATACCAGGAATGTTTGTTAAAAGCTGCTGCAATAAAAAAGGTGTTTATGTAGCAATACGCATTGGGATTGCCAACCCCTGCAGGCAAAAAAAAGACACAGCTTTCGCGTGTCCTTTTCCTGTTTGCCGGTTTATCGTAGTAATTATTTTTTGGCCATTTTTGTTGCCATATTAATGCTGTCTTTTGAAGATGAAGTGCTGGTAGAAGCGGCAGTAGCGTTTACTGCATTGTTCAGCAGTAGTTGTATCGATTCGTTTAAAATCTGGTATTTATTGGCGTTGAATAATTCCAGTTTTTCTGCAGGCAGCTTTATCTCGTAAGTACTGTTGGCACTCGCCATCACCTTATCAAAATCAGGGTTGTAGCGGTTAAAGTCTGTCATCTCCATCACTATATTTTTTCCAATTACTGTAGAGTAATATTTGCCGGATATAGTTTGTGATTTAGCTTCTTCCAGTTCTGCGGCTGTAAGCCTGCGATTAAATATATATGTACCATTCAACCCATAATTTTCATCTGTTTCTTTTTTTGTAAGGGTTGTCAGTCCGCCCTGGCCTTCAAAAATATAATGGGTACCGATAAACTTTTTTACGTGGTTGCGGCTTTCGGCGGGCAAGTAGTATTGTAAATCCCAGAAATTGCGGCTACCACTTTTGCGGATGGCTTTTTGTACATTACCAGGGCCACCGTTATAGGCAGCAATTACAAGTAGCCAGTCTCCAAACTGATCATACAAATCATTGAGATACCTGGCAGCAGCGCGTGTGCTTTTAATATAGTTGGTTCTTTCATCTGTTTTGTGATTTACTTTTAAACCGAGCACCCTTGCAGTTGCCGGCATAAGTTGCCAGGGGCCTACAGCACCTGCCCACGAAACGGCGCTTGTATGAAGCCGCGATTCAATAACGGCCAGGTATTTTAGCTCCTTGGGAAGCTTGTAAGAGATAAGGATGGCATCCATTACATTAAAGTAAGGCTTGCCCCAGCCTCTCATATCTTCCAGGTCTTCCGTGTTTTTTTCAATATAATCCTGCACAAAACTGATAGCTCTCGGGTTTAAACGCGGGCCTGCATTATTGGCAAGGTTGTCATTGTCAAATAAATCCTTAAATCCTTTTTTCTTAGCAACAGGAACGGCAGCTGCAGTTACTGTTTTAATACTATCTTTTGCGGCAGAAACGGTCTCAATTGCTACGGCAGATGACTCTAAAGAGACAGCCTGCTGCGCATTTGCAAATGAGAGTAGCGCCAGCAAAAAGCCCAATAATAAAAATTCTTTCATTGTTGTAGTTTACGGGTTCACAAAATCAAAACGGCAGTAGTACAATGATTTGTTTCAGGAGGATACAGGAAAACTTCAGGAGGATAGAGGAAATACGGAGGCTTAAAAGCGCTATAATGGGAATAGAAGAATGGCAATTATTGAGCCAGTAATTGGTGCGCCAGCCGGAGTAAAGATACTTCACAAAACTGGTTTGTCATAGCCTGCAGGCCGAAGGGCATGCCATTTGAGTGCTTAAAGAGGGGAATAGAGATGGCAGGAATACCCACCAGGTTAGCATAAACTGTATAGATATCAGCGAGATACATGGCGATGGGGTCGTCCAGTTTTTCGCCAATTTTAAATGCTGTAGAGGGTACTGTTGGCAGCAGGATAACATCGAAATTGTTAAAAATTTCCCGGGTTTTATCCAGCAGCTTTTTCCGTACTTTTTGGGCTTGCGTATAGTAGGCATCAAAGTAGCCGGCACTCAAAACAAAGGTGCCCAGCAGGATGCGGCGTTTCACTTCTTTACCAAAACCTTCCGACCGGCTTTTTTTGTAAAAATCAGCCAAATCCAGGCCGGGCTCAGTATTGCGGTAACCAAATCTTACCCCATCATACCTGGAAAGATTGGAAGATGCTTCTGCCGTGGTAAGAACATAATAAGCAGGAACGATATAATCAATCAGGCCAAAATTAACGGGCGATACCTGGTGGCCAAGATCCGTAAGGTTATTTATATAGCCGGCAATGCTTTCAGACATTTCTTTATCCAGGCCGGGGTGATGCAGCGCGTCTTCAAAATAACCGATGCGTAGTTTCTGGAGCGGTTCTTTAATGGCACTGGTATAATCAGGTACTTCATTGGTAGCAACGGTACTGTCAAATTCATCTTTACCAGATATTACCTGGAGTACAAGTGCAGCATCAGGAATATTTTTTGAAAAAATGCCAATCTGGTCAAAGGATGATCCATATGCTATAAGGCCATACCTGGAAATACTGCCATAGGTTGGTTTAAGTCCAACAATACCACAGAAATCTGCCGGTTGTCTTACAGAGCCGCCTGTATCGCTTCCAAGGCTAATCATACAAAGGCCTGCCTGTACCGCTACTGCTGAACCGCCGGAAGAACCACCGGGTACAAGCGCTTCATTTAGTGCATTAAGGGTTTTGCCGTAATAGGAATTTTCATTGCTGGAGCCCATGGCAAATTCATCACAATTGCAGGCGCCCAGTATAATAGCATCTTCATCCAATAATTTTTGTACGGATGTAGCATTATACGTAGCGGTAAAACCCTGTAATATGTGAGAGGCTGCAGTAACCTTATGCCCTTTATAGCAAATAACATCTTTAATACCTGCTATAACACCATGCAGTTTGCCGGTTGGTTTACCAGATAAACGCTGCTGATCCAATGCGGCAGCTTTTTGTAAAGCCTCTTCTGCAAATACTTCTGTAAATGCATTAAGTTGTTGGGAAGCTTCAATACGCCGCAAAAAAAACTCAACAGCTTCCACACAGGTGGTAGTGCCATTGAGTAAATTGTTTTGGTATTGTTGTATTGAGTGAAAACTAAACAAAGGTTCCGTAAAACTTCGAAAAAGAAATGAATGAAAAGAAAAAGACAGTTGACAGCATACTATACTTTAGTTTCTTTTTCCTTTAATCCTTCTTCTATTTCTTTGGTAACATTGCTTTTTGCATCATTAAATTCGCGGATACCTTTACCAAGACCACGCATCAATTCTGGTATTTTACGACCACCAAATAACAATAAAACGATTATCAGGATGATAATAATTTCTTGTGTTCCGAGTACTCCCAACAACACAGGTTTTAAATTTGCTTGTAGCATAATAAATAATTGAAGTTCAAAGATAGTAAGAGACTGCAAAATGTATGCATATTTTATTTGCAATACAGATTAATTAACGAAAAACATACGGGATTATGCAGTTAGCCGATTGCGTTTGTTATTAAATAAAAAAAACGGATGCTTATAAAGGCATCCGTTTAAATATTTATTACCGGTAGAAGTACTATGCTTTTTCTTTTTGTGCTTTTTGAACAACTGCCATCTTTTTCTCCTGGATCCTGGCTCTTTTACCACTTCTCTCACGCAGGTAGTACAATTTAGCGCGGCGTACCTTACCTGTTTTATTTAATACAATCGTATCAATATTAGGTGAATACAGGGGAAATGTTCTTTCAACACCTACACCATCAGAGATTTTACGCACAGTAAAGGTCTGTGTAAAACCAACACCCTGTCTCTTAATAACGTCTCCGCGGAAACCCTGGATACGCTCTTTACCACCTTCAATAATCTTATAATTAACGGTTACATTATCGCCAGCTTTAAACTTCGGAAATTCCTTTCCTTGTGTTAACTGCTCATGTACAAATGCTACGGCGTTCATATCTTTAAATTTATAGGACGGCGAAGGTAGTGTTTATTTTGAATTTTGAATGATAAATTTTGAATAAAATCTCCAAAAATTAAATTTAGAATTCAAAATTAAAAATTTAAAATAAATGCTTATCTCGCTATGTTTACAGCCCTTTTCTCCCGGATAACGGTCACTTTTATCTGCCCGGGATAAGTCATTTCAGTCTGAATTTTCTGTGCTATTTCAAAAGACAGCCTGTCGCTGTCCGCATCTGTTACTTTATCTGCTTCCACAATAACCCTTAGCTCACGGCCGGCCTGTATGGCATAGGCCTTTTCTACACCTTGGTAAGTAAGGGCCAGCGTTTCCAGTTCCTTTATACGCTGCAGGTATTGCTGCATGATTTCTCTCCTGGCTCCGGGCCGGGCACCACTGATAGCATCGCAGGCCTGAATAATAGGGGAGATAACATATTGCATTTCCATCTCATCGTGGTGAGCGCCAATGGCATTCACCACAGCCGGGTTCTCACCATATTTTTCAGCAATCTTTGCGCCCAGTAATGCGTGGCTTAATTCACTTTCCTCATCGGGCACTTTTCCAATATCATGTAATAAACCAGCGCGTTTTGCCAGTTTGGAATTCATACCCAATTCTGCAGCCATTGTAGCACAAAGATTGGCTACCTCACGGCTGTGCATCAGCAGATTTTGTCCATAAGAAGAACGAAACCTCATTTTACCAATTATACGTACCAATTCTTTATGCAGGCCATGAATACCAAGTTCTATCACCGTTCTTTCGCCAATTTCCATTATTTGTTCTTCAATCTGGCGGCGTGTTTTTTCCACTACTTCTTCAATACGGGCAGGGTGGATACGGCCATCTGCTACCAGGCGTTGCAGGCTTAAACGTGCGATTTCCCTGCGCAGGGGGTCAAAAGAAGAGAGTACAATGGCTTCCGGAGTATCATCCACAATTAAATCTACACCGGTGGCTGCTTCAATAGCACGGATGTTGCGGCCTTCTCGGCCAATTATCTGCCCTTTAATTTCATCGCTCTCCAGGTTGAAAACAGTAATAGAGTTTTCTATTGCCTGTTCGGCAGCAGTACGCTGAATGGACTGAATAATAATTTTACGTGCTTCTTTATTGGCTTTTTGCCTGGCATCGTCAATAATTTCCTGTTGTAAACCCAGTGCCCTGGTCTGGGCCTCCTGTTTCAGACTTTCAATAAGTTGCGTTTTGGCATCCTCGGCAGAAAGCTGCGCCACTTTTTCCAGGCGGCGGATATGCTCTTCCTGGTGTTTTTCCAGCTCAGTACGCTTTACATTAATTACTTCAATCTGCCGGTTAAGGTTTTCCTTAATAGCTTCATTTTCTTTAATCTGCTTGTCTAACCCGCTTTCTTTCTGAGTAATGGTGATTTCCTTTTGCTTAACCCTGTTCTCACTTTCACCCATTTTGCGGTTACGCTCCAGTACGTCCCGCTCGTAATCGGACTTCAGCTGAACAAATTTTTCTTTCGCTTCTAATAGCTTTTCTTTTTTAACTGTTTCTGCGTTGGCCTGTGCGTCTCCTATAATTTTTTGAGCCTGTTGTTCTGCTTCCTGAACTTTATGCTGTGTATTTTTAGCGAAAACGAGCTTACCCGCTATAAGTCCCGCAATTAAGGCAACTGCGCCAACAATAACCAATATAATGGTAGAATCCATTGAATGTGTTTTTAATACGGTTTACAATCCTGTTATTATTTCTCTCCAATTGCATAAAATATGAGTAAAATAAATAGGTAGTTGGCGAAAATACAAAAGATAGCGCATATTATAAGTGTTGAAATTTTCATAAATGGGTGATGGGCATGAACTGGTTGATGTAATTTGCCGCCATTAAAAATTCAGTTGATATGAAACGGATGACATTTTTTTCAAGCATGATAATAATTGTATCGGTAACGCATGCACAATCGTCAAAATTTACCCTTTCGGGCGATATCAGCAGTGTAAAGGCGCCGGCAGAGTGGGTGTATATTTCTTATTATCTCGGAGACAAGCAGGTCAGGGATAGTTCACCTGTGCGGCAAAATAAATACATTTTTGATGGCAGTATTCCTGAACCTGTGCTGGCAAAACTGAGTATAAAATATAAAACAAACGGATCGGCCAATAGTAAGGTACCGGTTAACAGTAAACGGGATTACGCTTCTGTTTTCCTGCAACCTGGGTCTATCAAAATTGTCTCTGTTGATTCTTTTTCGAATGTAACAGTGGCAGGTTCAAAAGCAGACGATGAATACAGGATGCTGGAGGAATTAGCCAAACCTTATAATGAAAGGCTGGATGAATTGTACAGGCAGTTCTCAATTGCCAGGAAAAATAAGGAAACTACATTATCCGGGTCATTGGAAAAACAAATTGACAGTATTGATGCCTCGGCCAATGAAAATATTTATGGTTCTTATGTAAAGCAGCATCCCTCTTCACTGCTTGCCATGTATGCATTCAGAAACTGGGCAGGATATGAAATTGATGCTGATAAAGCAGAGCCAGTATTTAAAACATTACCGTCATCTGTACAGAATTCGGTTTCTGGCAAGGATATGCGTGAAAAAATAAGTATTGCAAAAAAGACCGGTGTCGGGCAAATGGCTTTGGATTTTTCCCAGAATGATACATTGGGCAAACCCGTTTCACTTAGTTCTTTGCGCGGAAAATATCTGCTGATAGATTTTTGGGCATCCTGGTGTGGTCCGTGCAGAAGGGAAAACCCTAACCTGGTAGCTGTTTTTAATCAATACAAAAGCAAAGGTTTCCAGGTGTTGGGTGTATCACTTGACAGACCCGGGGCTAAAGAAAGATGGTTGCAGGCTATCCATGATGATGGCCTGACCTGGACACATGTATCTGACCTTGAGTTTTGGAACAATGCAGTTGCCAAACAATATGGCATACAGGCCATTCCGCAAAACCTGCTGCTGGATCCTGCAGGAAAAATTATTGCCAGGAACCTGAGGGGTGAAGAACTGGGCAAAAAATTAGCAGCAATTTATCCAAACTGAGCCAACCAAACATTTTTCCCCGCACTCTTGTTGTAACCGGGGAATAAGGGTAAAGCAGGTATGCATACACGCAGCAACTTTTATTTTATATTAAACAATTTTAATTATTTATGACAAAAAGAATCTTCTTATCGTTTGTTTTGATGGCAGCAGCTGCCGGGGCAACATATGCCCAAAAGATTGCGGTAACAAAAGGGCAGAAGCTGGAAACAGTGACGACCACAAAAATGAATATGGAGGTAATGGGGCAGAATATTGATAATGAAAGTACCGCTACCAGTAACATAGAAGTAAAAGATGTAAATAGTAATGGCTATCTTTTTACCAATACTGTAAAACGCATGACAATGAAAGGAAGCGGTATGGGACAGGACATGAGTTTTGATTCTGACAAAAAAGAAGATATGGACGGCCAGGTTGGCCAGGCATTAAAAGATCGGATAGGATCTATACAGGAAATACAGGTTGACAAGCAGGGTAAAGTAACCGGCACTAAAGACAGTGATGAAAAGAAGGCAGCCGGCGGTATGGCAGATATGATGAGCATGACGGGTGATATAACCAAGGGGCAGCCTTATCCTATTCTTATTCAGTTGCCGCCGACAAGCGTAAAGCCAGGAGATACATGGACAGATTCAAGCGGAACTATTGCTACCATTAAAACCGTTACCACTTATATATTGAAAGGGGTAACCGCGGATGGCGCATTGATTAGTTTTACGGGCACACTTGCCAAAAGTGGCACTGTTGAACAGAATGGAATGGAAATACAAATGGATATGACCGGCACCACCAAAGGAGAAGCAACCTATGACGCCGGGTCCGGGTTATTAAAAACTTCTGCAAGTTCATCTGATATTAAAGGAACCCTTGGGATTATGGGTCAAAACGCGCCAATAGCAGCAACTGTTATAGCAAATATTGTTGCCAAAAAATTATAAGGCTAAGAGAATAAAAGGCTAAGATCAGAAAAGGAGAAAAAGAGTTTTGAAACTCGTTTTCTCCTTTTTTTTGTGGGTCTGTAAATTAAACGGTGTCAAAAAAAAATAGAGAGTATAAAATATTTTGATCTGGTAAAAAAGAGGGGGCACGTCTACATCAACAGGGCAAGTACCGTTATTAGAACTGATGATGGCTCATCTGTCTCTTTTTCTCTTTTTTGCCCTTAGTTAGTCGTCCCTCAAAAGATAGGATTGGTGAGTTGAAGTCACAGTAGTATAGAAGCTAAATCAAGGAACTGTGTCGAAATCGGGCTGTTTTCCCTGCCCGACTGGTCATTCAGGCGGGGATTTCGACTGGCTTTTTTGCGGTACTTTTTTTCCATAAAAAAAGTACCAAAAGACAAATTTGAAAATATGATTTTGCAAGATATCATACCCATGCTGTAGTAAACTGGTATTTTTTTAAATACAATAGGAAAGAATAACCCGTGCCAGCAAAGATTTAAGATTTTTTGAGGCGCGATTAATTACGATTGCTTGTAATGCGCAAACCAATCTTATCAATGACCTGGTATATTTTAGTTGAAAATGAAATGGACAAGATGAAATGAGACTAATAACTGTAATTATAATAACAATTATTTTATCGATGGAAAACCAGTTCACAATGATAAAAAGGCTGAAATGAAAAATGAAATAATACTAAGAAGTTTTATGCAAAAAGTATGGAATGAAAAAGATTTTAATTCCATTGAAGAATTTGTGAGCCCTGAATATACAATCCATATTGATACGGGAGATCCGTGGGAAGGAAAGGTTTTGAATCATAAGGAATTTGAAGCCAGGCTAAATTATTCTTTTAATTCCTTTCCAGACATTCATTTCGCAATTCAAAATGCAATTTCTGATGGTGATTATGTTGCAATTACATGGATTATGACAGGAACAAATCTTGGAAATATTGGCGATTTTCCTCCTGCAAATAAATCAATAAACACTTTTGGAACTACAATTTATCATTTCAAAAACGGTAAAGTCTGTGGGCATAGCCAGGTATTTGACAGGACAACAGTAATGAGACAATTAGGTTTTTTATAAATAGAGTGGCAAATATACATACTGAATTAATCATTATATCAATTAAGCCAGGCTTGGGCAATTTCCATAACGGGGTTGGCGCTAAAATACCAGGAAACATACCGTACGCAACTTTTCTTCTTTGAAACTGTAAGAAAGAACAACCGCCATACCCGTATTGGCGTTGTAAATAATAACTGCGCCCAAAGATAGATTTCGGAACTCGCTGGTATTATCTGTTTTCAGGTGCCGGAATTGGTGGAACGCCCTGCAAAAAATTATTTGGCATATCCGGTTATGGACCGGGCAGGAATCGTCTTTAACTTTCATACAAAAAACACTGCAGATCCGATTGCATATAACACCCGCTTTTGTTTTATTACTGCTACGCTTCAATCCTGGAAACGTACATGATTCATCCCCTGTCCATAGGTATATGCAGCTCCTATAGCAAAATCCAAGTTTAGAATTTGTATGATATTCCATAAATCCTTTTGCGCACATTAATACCACACATAAAAAATTTTGTAGATTAATTTTCCCGGTTCTCCGTGCTATAATAGGTTCGGGAAACCTGATAAAGCGCTGCCACATTATGAACTTCTTTATAATATACCACCTGAGAAACCTCAACTTTTATATTTATAACAATTGATAACTGGTATCTAATTTGACGTATTTACTTCATGGCTCAAAAATCCACATTATGCATACCTTTATCAGCCTGATTATAACCTCATTTTATTATGACTGAAAATATACAGGATCCTGAGCTGACCGATGACGAAAAAAAAATGCTCACCGCATTACTTTCCGACGAACAGGATATGTCCGGTTTTGGTGAAAGCAGGCGATTATTCCTGAAACAATTAATAGGAGCAGGTGGCGCCGTTCTTGCATTTCAATTATTAGGTGATCAATCCATTTTTGCCCATGAGACTGATTCATCTTTTGATAATTTCCCGGAAAATATTGAGCATGCGGTAAGTATTAATTTCAAAGTAAACGGTGCTGCAAAATCATTAAAGATTGATTCCAGGATGACATTGCTGGATACTTTACGCGAGCGGCTTCAACTAACGGGCTCCAAAAAAGGTTGCGATCATGGACAATGTGGAGCGTGTACGGTAATTGTAAATAATAAACGCGTGTTATCATGTCTTACACTCGCAGCCACCTGTGAAGGAAAATCTGTTCAAACCATTGAAGGATTCGCAAAAAACGGCGTACTGCACCCTGTACAGGCAGCATTCTTAAAGCATGATGGTTTCCAGTGTGGCTTTTGCACGCCGGGTCAAATCTGCTCCGGCATTGCACTGATGAATGAAGTGAAAAACGGGGAAGCCAGCTACGTAACACCTGACATACGAACGGTCAATAAAAATATTGAACTATCCGATGATGAAATCAGGGAGCGGATGTCTGGAAATATCTGTCGTTGCGGAGCATATGCCAATATAATAGCTGCAATCAAAGAGGTGCTCAGCGGAAAAGAGGTGGCGCAGCACTGGCTGCTGGTGCCGGCAATAAACAATACAATAGTTACTAATCCTGAACAGCATTTACCAAATGTGCAGATATGA
>JBDSOC010000119.1:0-3655 GCA_039915085.1 Chitinophagaceae bacterium | reverse complement strand
TATTCAAAAAAACGAAACCGCCAATCATAATATTGATGGCGGTCTTGCTTATTATTTTAATAACAATATAAAGTTTGATATTTCTGCCGGAAAAGGCCTTTCAGCAATATCTGTCAATTACTATGTTGCATTGGGGGCGTCTATCCGGCTTCATTTATAAAAAAACTATAAAGATTTTTTCCGGTGATGCAAAGCACCAAGAAATGTTCTTTCCACACTGATAAAATAATTGTTTTCACCCACACGCAACATGTCACCGGTTACCTCCAAACGGGCACCCAGGTTAATCTTCAGGTTGCTGTCAAAGATCAGCTGCAATGCAGGGGCAAGATCAAGCATGTAATCACCTTTTTCAAACCCTTTCATACCAATTGTTTCGAAATATAAATTAAGGTTGGTTTGTTTATAGTCAGAATAATTAACAGGGAACAACAGGTAGCCTGCCGACAAACTATAATACAATGCATTTACTGAATGCCCCAACTGATCAACATGCTTATACCGGTTGGCAAAAACTTTTATAACACTTGCTGTACCAGACACGGCAAGTTTGTTTACAAGCTGTGTAGCAATAACGCCGGCCTGCACACCGCTGTTTTCCCCATCAAGGTTAATATCGCCATAATAAAAAGGGCTGCGCGAATAAGCCGCTTCTGCAAAAACAGCCATCCTGAAATGTCGGTGCACTTCGTCATTTGAATAGAAGCGGTATTTGGCATATGTCTTTACTGATTCCCATCTTAGTTGGGGTGTGTAAAAATCAGAAAAACTACTGCTTACATGCAGCATCCAGTGTTTGTTTAGTCCAAACATTACTTCCGGCGTATAGCGTTGCCTGTAATTATTATTGTATTTACTGACGGGTGTACGGTAAGTAAGTTTTGCAGATAAAGAATGGGCCGGCATATTAGAAGCTGGTTCGCTGAATACATATAATTCCTGGGCAACGACCGTTTGCGAAAACAAACAACACACAAGAATATATAAAAATGATTTTTGCATGATTGAACATTTACAAAAAAGATTAAACGCTTGTGAAAATTTGGGAGAAACCTGACCTCCGGCATTGACGTATGGAAATGACACATTGTTAATTCCTGCACACGTAAAACCCCCGGTTTAAATATGCGGCCGGACGGATACATCATGCCAGGTTTAGAACTCATGCAACCTGTATCATTTTTACTGCTTCAGCAAATCATTAATAGCTTTTTCCAAATGACGTCCTTCCAGGTCCCTGGCAATAATTTTTCCTTGTTTGTCAAGTAAATAATTGGTGGGAATCTGATCAATTTTCCATTGGGTTGCTACCGGCGCATTCCAACCGCCGTTTTCATTTACCTGTAACCATTTGAATTTGCCTGCAGCCACAGCACGCTTCCAGTCGCTTATATCCTCATCTATACTGATGCCATAAATTTCAAATCCCTTTGTTTTAAGAGTTGGGTATATACTTACCAGGTGCTTATTGGATTTCCGGCAAGGGCCACACCAGCTTGCCCAAAAATCAATCAAGACCACTTTGCCTTTTAACGAGGAAAGACTAACCGGGTTTCCAGCCAGATCTTTCAGGATGATTTCAGGGGACAGCTCCCCGATTTTTGGCTGGGCTGCTGCTGTCAATGAAACCAATATAACACTTATGAATAATAATTTTTTCATTCAATGATTTTTTAAAAATCACTGCCTGCGGTTAAACAGGCAGTGATAAAATTAAATAGTTACATGATAAATGCGTGTACCGGCAGTAAGTCCTGCTTTTTCGCAGCAGGAACCTGCCTTACCTGTTTTTATACATTGCATGCTGGTAGCGGCGCTGTATTTTTTAAAGGCATTTGCAGTAAGAAAATTTTTATCAACAATAATCAGATCTTTCTCACCATTAAGCGTCTGGTCTTTTACATTCAGAAAATGATATTCTTTACCTGCTATAGCAATGTGCTCATCGTTTTTTATTCCGGTATTATTAAAAACACCTGTGATGGTAAATTTAGCTACAAAAAAACCAGCGTCTTCTACTGCTTTTTTCAGCGCGTCTATATCAGCTTCCTGGTCTTTTTTAAAAGTAATGGTAAAAGCTGAATTT
The DNA here is from genome assembly GCA_039915085.1 of Chitinophagaceae bacterium. GTDB lineage: Bacteria > Bacteroidota > Bacteroidia > Chitinophagales > Chitinophagaceae > JACMLD01. The sequence goes on along the minus strand of JBDSOC010000119.1, from coordinate 1,569 downwards.
TTAATATCTGGTTTCACCGTTTCTATAAAAGGCAGTTCCTTCAGTGCGTTATCAATAGCCCTTGAACACATGGCGCAGGTAAGTCCGCTTGCCTGTATGGTTGCTTTGGTGAACTGTGCTGTTGCGCTCATTGCAGCAATAACAACCATTAATAATATTATTATTTTTTTCATTTTGTTTAATTAAGGATTTTGAAAATATAAATGCATTGTAATCTGTTACCTGGTTTGGTAACAGCACAAAAAAAAGACATGCATCATTTACTGATGGATATCTTATACATTGGGATCAAATCCTGAAAACACAATTGAGGAGAAAAATGGGAGGCTGGCCGGCATCATCTTCCGGTGGAGAATTATTACTTACCCCGGTTGCGTTGTTGTTAAAGTGCAATAACGGATCAATTAAATTGTACTCATGTTCTATTGCTGGCGGAGGTGTTACCTGGTAATCTGCGGTAACCTGCTTGTGTACATCCTGCAGCTTAAGAAACTTTACTTCATCATGACAGCATTTGTTCTTTCCGTTTTGCATACCGCAGTTACTGCAGGTATGCGTTCCTGCTTCAGCAAATTTTACGGAAGATCCCGTCTGTTTGCCCATGCAATAATGTATTTGCAGCACCAGTCCGCTGGTGATGGCGAGATACATGCAGGCAACTGCTATGGCCAGGATTTTTTTCATGATACAACGCAAAAATAGAAACTAAAACCGGTAATCGCAATAAGTGTTTGTTAAAAGCAGCATTTTTAGTTTACAAAACTCCAGAAAATACCTATTCTTATTTGCATGCCGGGATAAGCATATCCGTCTATGGCAAGATTATTATTGGTCCATCCAAAACCATTTTTGATGCGGACGGTATTAAGATTTTCTGCCCGTATATAGGCCGTAAAACTTTTTACCCGAAAATGAAAATAGGCATTGATGGTGGGCAATTTTAAACTAACTGTGCCTGAATCCCGGTAATAAAATTGCCCCAGCAAAGGAGAATAACCATCAGCTTTATAAGGCGTATTATATTTTATTTCGATACCCGTGGCCAGCAACAGGTTTTTAAACCCCAGGTTGCCCAGGTATCCTATACGGCTTCGCGTATATACCAATGGTACATTTACCGGTCCGCTGCCTGCTCTTTGCTGTACCGTTAGTTCCAGTATCCACTGCAGGTGCCTGCGCAAACGGAATTCTTTTTCTGCACTTACCTGCAATAAATTAAAAACTGCAGAAGATTGTTTAGCATGATAATAATCGCTGAAATAACTGTAATTGGTGAGAAGAAAATAATTACCTGACAATTTTAATTTGCGCTCTGGCTGTTCTATCGATGCAAAAATGCGTGTTGTGTTCTCTTTTTTGAAACCAGATTCAGTAGAAATATTAAAACTGCTTGCATTATTAAAAATGAAAGATGGTGTACGGTTAACATTCTGAAAACCCAGCTGCAAAAACCCTACTTGTTTACTTACAAAGCGCCTGAGACTGCCGTAAGCACTGTAGTCACCTGCATTCAACCCTGTTAAATACAATTCGCCCAACGCTTCTGCATCCCACTTCTGGTTCTTTGTT
>JBDSOC010000115.1:0-14062 GCA_039915085.1 Chitinophagaceae bacterium | reverse complement strand
GCACAGCTATTTCCCCACAATTTCTTTGCGGAAATGGATACCCCAACTCAATATCTCATCCAGCATTTTTCTCATTGACCGGCCGAGTGGTGTCAGGGAATATTCCACCGTTACAGGCATACTGTCGTAGAGTGTACGGGTGATAATTTTATTTTCCTCCAGCGCTTTTAATTCCTGTGAAAGCATCTTCGGCGATATGTCTACGATGTCTCTTTGTATCTCACCGAAACGCTTGTCACCAAAAGTAAGTGCCAGTACGATGGGCAGCCGCCATTTACCCTGTATGACTTCCAGCGCATCTCTTGAAATAAGGAGCTTGTGCTGGCAGACTGATTCTTTTTGATTCATACGAACTATTTTTTACAATACTTACCTCCGGGTAACTACTTACCTGCAGGTAACTACTATACTTTAGATAGTAAAGTTAGGTAATTTCACAAAATAAATAAAAAAGAAAAAATATGGTAAATACAAAAAAATGGGTAATCGACCCGCTGCATTCTGAAGTACTGTTTAAAATCAAGCACCTCGTTATTTCAACAGTCACAGGTTCATTCAGAAAATTTGAAGGAAAAGTTGTTACGCAGGGAGAGGGCTTTAACAACGCCAAAGTGAATTTTACTATAGACGTAAAAAGCATCGATACCAATCAGCCCGGACGTGATGGACATTTGCACAGCGGTGATTTTTTTTCCGCAGACCTGTATCCAACCATTACTTTTGAGTCGGCATCTTTTGTAAACAAAGGCGATAGTGATTACAAAATGAGTGGCGACCTGACTTTAAGGGGCGTGACCAAATCCATTGAATTAAATGTTGAATACGGCGGCGCTGAAAACGACGGGCATGGCAATGTCAAACATGGTTTTGAAGTAACAGGAATTATCAACCGCAAAGAATTTGGGATGACCTGGAATAAACTTACCGACACCGGTGGCCTGGGACTTGGGGAAGACATAAAATTAATCGCCAACATCCAGGTGGCAGAACAAGTGGAAGCCGCTGCAGCAATGGACGCCTGACTCAATCCGTAGTTACACACCGCACTGGAAAAGATTACAGACCTGCTTTTCTATCCCCGCCGGGTCTCCGCAGCAGTCATTGTTTTTTTAGCCGTGCTATTGCGGGACCCGGCGGTTCATTACTATGTCAAATCTATATCTTCCAACGCCATATAATTTGTAACTGGATAAATCCCCTCTGTCCTGTAATATAAAATTCAGTTGGACTATGCATAAAATCCACCGGATTTGCCGCCAGGTTTTATTTGCCTTTCAGTCCCCAAACTGGCGCAAGTATGCAGCTCAGTTTTGCGCGTTGGTGTACTTGTGTCGCGCAAGTAATTTATCAAAACAGGAAAAATTCTCAATATAAACAGGCCAAGCCCCTATACAGCTGCAAAACTTACAAAATATAGTTTCTCCTGATCCTTAAATTTATATTTGGTACTCATCCTTTTTTTGCTAAAAATAAAATATCGCCTTGCAAATAAAAAAACGCAGCGGGTTGCTACGTTTTTTTATTTTTTGCTACAGGGTTAATCAACGAACACAATAGCCCATTGTGGGCGAAAACGCAAAATATAAACCGCCCGGGTTAGGACGGTTTAGAGTAAAAGGTTTAAGGTAAATATAAACTGCATGCTGTGAGGAACAAGGCCTTTACGTGCAGCAAACTGAATGTTGGCTGCTGCTGCTTGACTTGCCGTAAGTAAAATAATTCCAATAATCTCATTCTATGTGTTTCTTTTTCCATTTATCAAATTTCTTTCTATTAACTGCATTCTGGCCTCCTTTTGCCTGTCCGAAAATTACCAAGTCTAAATATGGTTTTTTAGCATCCGGTTTAGCAATCGTGAGAAATGCACTTGTCGCCCTTTGCTTGCCGCAGCTACTGTCGCCACCTGACTTTGAGCCTTCTTCTAGAGCAATCATTAAAATTTCTGAAACATGTAACAAGGCATCCTTTCTTTTTTGTACGGCATCTAAAATTAATTTTAGTTCATTCTCATTCGTTAAGGTATTACCTTGAACTGAGATGCCATTTGCAGTCAATGTTCCTTTGATATTAAAGAATAACAATTCCATTGCTTTCCGGATAATTAGTGATGCAAGGGACAGCAATCTTATATAGGATAAATTAATATTATTTCCATGCCTGACTGATTATCGCACTTATTGGCGCCACCATAGGAGCAGCTCCGAATTTGTCAGCAAGTTCTTTTTCCACCTTAATTTTTATCTCATCTATCCATGCAGGATTACGCTTTTTGATCTCCTTATAAAAAGGACTTCCCTTTACAAAACCATATGCAGCTTCTTCCGCCGTAGGACTGACTGAAACTTGTGCTACCTTTTCTATTAATATTTTTGAAAATCCAGCATCCTGCAATAAAGGTTTAATGATAGTTGCATCACTCATTGAGGTTGCAAGATTATTTGCTTCTGGCACCGGCCCTTCTAAATATTCCTTTGCTATAGAGCTGGAAATATATGATGCAGCGTTTTGTTCAAGCGTATCCCAGGTTGTGAATATAAACATGCCTCCAGGTTTTAAAACGCGGCGTGCCTCTGCGAATGCCTTTGGCTTATCAGTAACAAACATATATCCAAAGCAACAAACAACCAGGTCGATACTGTTGTCACTAAAAGGGAGTTGCTGTGCATCGATATGCTGCCATTCAATATCAAGGTGGCTTAATTTCTTCTTAGCCTCATCCAACATATCCTCGTTAATATCCGAAGCGATTAATTTTGCAGATGCAGAAATACGTTCCCGGATATGACGTGTAACCCGGCCGGTGCCCGCAGCAATTTCCAGTGCAATACCAACCGGGATGGGATCAATTCGTTTTGCGACTTCTATGGCATATGGTTCAAAGAATAAGGGGCCGAAAAATTGATCATAGAATTCGGCACTGTCTCCCGAAATATCAACCCAAGAAGCTGCGTTCGGTGTATCATCCATAAGTTACTATTTTAAATTTAAAATAACGTCGCTCCTGTTCACTCCGCTTGCCAATTCATTTGAATCAGTTTGAGAATGGCAGAAATACTAAATATGTATTTTTCTCAATTTAGTGCATTATGATTACCTGCTAACGGAACAAACTTTTATATTTTTTACTAAATCATGCAAAAAAAGTGGGTGACCAGATGCTACCTAAATTAATACTGACCCTTGTTTTTTTGACCTCCTTTTCACCTGAATGTTTGCTCAGAAAGACTTAAATGATTTTATTAATCATTTGTAAAACGAAAACGTAGAATTCGATGTGGGGGATGTAGGCGGGGTCAAATCAAATAAGTTGGCCGCAGCCAAAATCGACGGGTAGTAATGGTGGTACAAACGAGTAAATAACTATTAAACAAATCTTGATGAATAATGATAAACCTGTGAACCCAGGTTCTAAGAAATAATTTGATATACAATTTTTAAGTACACCATCTGCTTTGCCTATTTTTTTATTTTATTGTAGGTGTAATAATGTGTTTCGCGTGTTGTATTACTGATGTTGTAAATATTGTGCTCTGTGGTTGTTACGGCGGATTTAGTCAGTAACCCTTGAGAATCAAAAGTATTTGAATAAGCTGCAGCATAATTACCAGCACTAAAAATCTCGTAGGTAGATTTGAGCGGTTCGTTCCTGTGAATAGTGCCGTAGTTTACAGCGTAAAGTCCGTTATAGAGATTAACATAGTCAGTATTCTGCAACCAGTGCAGGTTTCGTAAAGTAGCCAAAGCCAAATCATTGACAGGTGATACCGTTGAATTATCCCTTTTAAACTGCATGGTATCGGTACTCACCACATAATTACTCTGATTATCGGTAGCTATACTCCGTTGGATAGTTTGCAGCAACTGGTTGTTTTCATCATAGCTGAACCGCGTTTCAGCTGTATCCCGGTAGGCTGGTTGACCGTTGTATAATTCAGAACCGATAATATACTGATTGACTAATTTGCCGGCGCTGTTAAATGTATACCGCATGATAGCAGGACGACTGGAGAAATATTCCCCCTTCCCAATATTGGCAGGCAGGGTGTCGTACTGTGTAACGACGGTATTGCCGTTGCTGCTGCTGTTGTTAAAACTATTTTCAATTACTATGTTGTCCCGGTTAGTAAACAGAGCCTTCAGAATCGTTCCATCTGCATTGTATTCAAACTTCATGGATTTATAGACAAAGGAAGACCGTTCAAATTGGACTTCCTTTAACTTTCCTGTATTGTTATATTGATAAGTTGTATGATAAGTATACGTATTCGGGTCGCCAAAGGAAGATTCTGTAATCGTTTGGACAAGTCGCCCCTGGACTGAATCATACAGAAAATTATTGCGTGTACTTACATTCCATTGTGTACTGTCGCCGCCAACAAAAATGGATAGCCCATTGATAACATACAGGGAATCCGGAATCTGCGGGTCCGATATTGATTTAACACATGAGGTCATCAGACAGGTAGAAAACAAAAATAGATACAGGGAAACACTTAGGAGTAGCCGAAGAAAATATTTCATAGTTGGATTGGGTTCGTTTTCACAGGAAAAAACGAAGAAGGAACTGGAATATTTCCTGAAGTGGAAATTTTAAAGGAGAATTAATCGAATTGACAGTCCCTTTGATGAACGTGGTTATCTGGCTTGAATATGATGTTGCATAGCTATCTTAAATTTTTTATTTGAGAGTCGGGGTAATTTGCTTTTTGGACCTCATGCTTTAGTGGTGATAAATAACCCGGGGCTTTGTGCGGTCTTTCAAGGTTGTAATCGTTGCGCCATTCTTCAGTCATTATACCTGCTTCAGCCAGGCTTTCAAACAAAAACGTATTTAATAATTGCCTGCGGATGCTTCCATTGTTTCTTTCGATATAAGCATTTTGCATAGGTCTTCCTGGTTGTATGTATTGAAGTTGAATTTTATTACGTCACAGCATTGCTGCAAAATATGACTGATAAATTCAGGGCGATTGTCAACTCTTATAATTGCTGGTTTGCTTCTTTCACATACAAGCCTTTTTAAAATTCGTTGTATACATAATGATGGCCAGGAGCTGTCTATTTCAACAGTTAGTGGTTCCCAGTTTAATGGAATTAGTTATTGAACCACCCGCTTTAACAAAGTCATTGAGAAGATATTCAGGCTGGACGCGGGTTCGACTGTAAGCATCCCCAAAGTTCGGCAGTATTAGATTAAAAGAGTTCAGTTTTCTGCACACACCATGTCGTCATGCAACGCATATTTTGCACGTTGGTAGTTTTGATGGGTTCATATAATGCACCGAGTTCGCTTGTATATTGTAACAGCTTTCCTTCATTGACCAGGAAACGCTCAGAGCCATCGGGCAGTAAATAGCGGCTATTGCCCAGGGGTTTTACCAATGCTTCCAGCCCGATATCGGATGCTAACCTCGCAAAAAAGTAACCGCCCGGTTTGAGCACCCGGAACACCGATCGCAGCATGGTATCAAAATGCTGCTCGTCCTTTGCAAAGTGAAGCACGGCGCTGCAAATGGCCAGATCAAAGGCGGCATCGCCATACGGCAAATGCTCGGCACTGCCAACTTCAAAATTTTCCAGTGGGCTATTGGGAGCAAGCGCGAATGACAATTTCTTCACGGCCCGTACTGCCTGCGCATTGGGATCAATACCAAACACCGCATAGCCATTGCGCAGAAAATAGTACAGGTTCCGGCCATTGCCGCAACCCACGTCCAGCACTTTTTGAACGTTGTCGTAACGACCCTTTAGTAATTGGTCAAACAGGTAGATATCAATATCGCCATAAGTTTGCCGGAGATTATTTTGCACGGACGGAGTTTTAAGGTAAAAGCAAATTACGTATAAAACCAGCGACTGTTAAAAAAACTGTAAGCCACAACACTCGGCAAGATCAGGATTTCGTGATAGAAACTGCAATGTTATAAATCCGCATAGTTTTCGCTGAAGTTCGTATTGGTAATTGATGCCGGAAACAATGATCGGGGTGGAGTTGGTTTTTCCAGACTTGACAACGGGCATAGCCATGCAGTAGCTTACAGCAAATGTGTTGACGCTGTATTCGAAAAATACCAGGATTGCGAACAACCGGGCTTATACATTTACATTGCTAATCAGATGGAAAAAGAAGTAACGGAGTACCGGTGATTAATACCGCCGCATCGGCAGAACACTATAGCTTATATCTTTCGTTTCTCTGTCATAACTCGCGAGGCCACCGATAACGACAAAAAAAGCTTCATGGCCACTGGCCTCGGATGATGACCAGTAAATATTCCAGGGGTAACTCAGCCATTGTGCAAATGTCAGGTTATTCCTGAACAGCCACATTTCTTCGATGGAAGGAAGGAACCAATCGTCATACCCGTCAGCAACCAGATTACTGCAATACACAGCGGCTGTTCCATTGCCGTTGTTACCGGCGTTGATAATATTGATGGTATTGGAAAAACCTGTGCCATAACCGGTCTGGGTTACACCAAGTTTTGTCCAGACATCATCTGCCCAACGACGGCTTGCCACATATACTGATCCTGCGGCGATCAATCCATGCTCGCCTGTACTGTCAATATATAAAACATTTCCCCCTTCTGCTGATTGGCCCACGCTATATTTGGAAGGAAGGGTTGAAAAAGAATCTACGGCACTGTAAGAGGTACCTATCTCGTTGGTGGCATAGGCGCGTATATAATATTTACTGTTGTAGATAAGCCCTTTCACTGTATCACTGGAACTGCTATTAGTGATGCCTCCAGTGGAAAATGGACTGTTCTCAATTGCAGGCAAAGCGTTACTTGATGACCAGCAGAGTCCTTTTGCCAGCAGGCTTGCATTGCCCGTTGAAACAATAATATTTGTTACCACTGCCTTATTGATACCAACTGTTATTATTTTAATCGAGCCGATTTGTGCCAGTTGCGGGGTATGTGATTTATTGCAGGAACAAATAACGAACAAGATAAAGGTAAATCGGACAAAGCGGTTCATGGCAAGGGTTTAGGGTATGATAAGAATTACGCTTGTTAAACGCAGGTCACAATGATATAGTATACTTACATATAGATACTTCGAATTGATCAATATCGTACAACAACGTTCGCGATTGCCTATTAAAAACGTAAAATTACATCCGCTCAATGTAAGCACTTATACAGGCAATTTTCTCCTCGCTAATTCTGCCGGATAACCGCTATAATTATTCTAAACTTGTTAAGCCATCCCATTTGTTTCTTCCTGCACAATAATCTGGTGCGAATACCGCTTATATGTTAATTGTTGTCCCAAAAAATTACTGTATATGAAAAAACTTTTCTTTTTGATGACGTCTCTTATGCTGATTGGATTCGCAAATGCCGAGCAGTATATGCAGGCAAAAATTATTTTCCGCAATGACAGTGTGCTGACAGGCCTGGCGTCACTGCCAAACGACCCGCCAGATGCCCCAATTTTCTACAAAGAAGACAAAAAGGCAAAGTCCCGTAAAATCGTGTATACAGATGTCAGGACGATTATTTATTATTTCGAATCAGGTAAAACGCTTGAATACGATGTGGTATGGACCGATATCGGCAGTGGCCGCAATCACCACCAGGAAAAATACCTCAAGGCTGTGGTAAGGGGAGCCGTTACCTTGTATTCGCACGTTGCTATGAACGGTCCAAATAAATATGACCAGGATACTTATTTTCTTTGCCTAAGACCAGGAGAAGAAACAGTTAAGTTAATTGCAGGTTCTTACGGAAAATTAAAAAAGGACTTTTTCAGAAATGCGTTTTCCGAATATTTTAAAGATGATCCTGAACTGGTATCTAAAGTTCTGGAAGGAAAGTATAAATGGTCTGATATGGATCAAATTGTAAATGAATATAATCAGAAGAAAAAGCCGGCATAATTTTTTTAAAAACATTCCTATGAAATCATTAAACTTTATTTGCCTGACGCTGTTTTGTATACCCTTTTTTTTCGCATGTAGCAAAACAGATGCACCTCCGCCCGCACCTCCGTCACCACCTTCCCTATTGGTGGGGAACTGGAACGAAGTTTCAGAGGCTGATAGCATATTCGCGCCGGGTGGAGCGGTGGTATACGACTCTACCTTTTTGCTGTCACATACTGACTCCTGGAGTTTTAAAGCAAATGGCACAGACTCGTTGGTGTCTACCATTGGAATATCTTCGAATTTTAATACAATGGTATTTACTATTTTTCGGGGAGCCAGCCTCGATACCGGACGCTTTGTGGTAAACGGAGATGTAATTTTGAGAACCAGCGGCGGCAAAACAACGAACATCAACATTCAACATCTCACAGCAGATGCATTGGTACTGTCATCGACATCGACGAGCGTGGCCAACAATCAGACCTATACTTTTACTTTTCAAACCAGGTGGGAAAGAAAGTAAAGAACTGTCGATTGTAAGCGTCCTCAAAGTTCGGTAGTATTAGATTAAAAAAGTTCAGGTTTCTGTACACACCAGGTCGTCATGCACGCATATTTTGCAGGTTGGTGGTTTTGATGGGTTCGTATAATGCGCCGGGTTCGCCGGTATATTGTGACAGATTTCGTTCATTGACCAGGAAACACTCAGAACCATATTTATAAGGTGTAGCCCTGAACCAAAGGCCAATAAAATTACCGATGATGAAGATAACAACAAAGCCCAATAGAATTAGGTCTAACCGAACCGCTGCTGATAGCGAAAAAAAAGACGCGGATTTATTTGCCGGCCGGCATAGCAACAAACCCCATCTTAGCGGTCGTTCTTTCTATTTCTTTATTAGTTTGTATCTCAAATGTGTTGTCAGGTCTGACGGTTTCACTTCTACAATTTGAATATCATATTTATCTTTATCAATTCCTTCAAACAGCCGGATACCACTGCCTAAAAAAACAGGTGCAATATGAATGAAAAATTCATCCACAAAACCTGCATTGAGAAATTGTTGAATAGTATTCGCGCCCCCTTGTATTCTTATATCTTTTCCTTTAGCCGACTGTCTTGCTTTTTTTAATGCACTTTCTATTCCTTCATTGACGAAATAAAAAGTTGTCGTTCCTTTTTGAACCCAGGGTTCCCGTTTTTCGTGTGTCAGTACATAAACATCTGCTTTGTATAAGTCTTCTGGCCAACTGGCTTCCCCTTCCTCAAACATTCGTTTCCCCATAATGAATGCACCTGTTCTATAAATGGCATCTCTGATGAATTTCCCATCAGGTCCATCTTCTTTGCCCCCTTCCATACCTAAATATTCCCAGAATGCCTTTTGATTGAACATCCACATATGAATTTGTCCTGAAACTCCACCCATTGGGTTGCCTGGGCTTCTGTTGTTACCTGCGAAAAAACCATCAAGTGATATTGCGCTGTCAAAAATAATTTTGGCCATTTTTTTTATTTGTTCTTCAAAGTTAATTTCTCCCCGTTGGTTCGATTGTTAGCACAGTCGTTATACAATGACCGGTAACATGCTAATTTATGCTATAATATTTGGTCGTGTAAAAAAACGTTTTGATAGGATCTGTTTGTAAACGTTTAATTTTTTTTTGCTTTCAAAGATGGTCGCAATATGTATTTGGGTTGAGTTTACTTCTAAAACTTTTGCCCTGTGGAGCCCCAATGGATTTGGGCGGTGCGGTGAACGGGTGAGGAAAACTCCGGTAAGAGGGTTGGCTTTATCGCCTCTTGGATGAACTTGCAAAACAGTTCTGTCGCCCTAATGCAGCCATGTAATAATCACGAGCTCGTCACCAGCTACCATACGGTAAACTCCTTTGCTGTATTCAGGGAGTAAATCAATAACTGCATCTGGTGCCCCTTCGTTATAAAAAAGCGGAGCCTTATTGATGTTTTTAATTTTTGACTTGATGACTCCAATTGGCTTCAGGTCAAAACTTATTTCCTTGCCGGTCATGTTGTTCCCAACGAATTTGTTTGTCATGTTTTTATGGTTTTTACCCCGTCCGAATATTTATTGTTACACAAAATGGGTCGTTGCTATTTTGAAGCCATTGCCTCAACTTCCAATTTCCATTTTGGTTCGAGTAGTTGACAGCAAATTACGGTCGATGCAGGTTTGTGTACACCTAAGTATTTAATTCGAAGTTGAACATTGGCTTCGTCATATGATGGGTCGGCTAAATAAGTTCTTATTGATACCAGATTTTCATAGTCCATCCCTGCGGATTTAAGAATTGTCCCAATATACTTCCATATTAAGTCTCCTTGCTCCTCAAATGTTTCAGGCATAGATGTACCATCTGAAGAATAGCCATTTAGTCCACTAATGATGAGTAAACTACCAGGACTTTTAATTTCGACTGCATGGCTGTAATTTCTATAAGGAGGAAATACGGCTTCCGGATTGTGTAAAGTAACTGGCATATTTAATAATTGTTTAAAACTGAAAACTGTCAGGTTTCACCATTGAGTAGATATAGGTTTACCAATGTTAGCGGTTCGTTGTTGTACTTGTTGGTATTCCATTGTAAGATTTAGTTGCGAAGAAACTCCATATTTGTCTTCAAGTCACCCAAATTAATTACTGAATGGATATTTGTTCAAAGGCATAAAAACTTTTCCACCGTTTGATAGTTTATCAAAAAGTGTGTCTGTTTCGTTTGCATTTTCACATTTGACATAAATAGAAATTGATGGAGTAAAGGCGAAGTTGTGTTCCATTGAACTATCAATAGCCATATCCCCTAATCCATCAATTGTAAATAGAGCATATTTGACTGAACCCTCTGTTCCCTGTGGATCTCCTCTTTTAAAATGTTCAATGCTCTTTACTTCAGAATTTTTAAATAAGGATGTGTAAAACATAATGGCTTCTTCTGCTTTTCCGCATTGGTCGCCTCCGAACATTAAAAATGTGATTGTCTTTTGCATAATATTTTTAATTTATTTAATTATCTTTTTAAAATTTTATTATCCCTGAATGTTTCCTCGTATTCCAATTTATCATTCTTGTCATATCTTAACCAAGTCCCGTTTTTCATATCGGTTTTAAAATTCCCTACTTGCCAAAGTTGACCAGTCTCGCGGTAAAACTTCCATTCGCCTTCCATTTTGTCTTTTATCAAAGGTCCTTCTGCTTTTACTTTCCCATTTTTAAAAAAGTAAGTCAGTTTGTTCCCATTTATTTCTTGGGCTTTTTGCCCATTAGTATATTTTATTTTACTTATCATCGCGATTACAGTACCTGAAAAATTTGAATGTTGTTACCGCAAGTGTCATTAAACACCGCAAGTTTTGTTGGCCCCATTTGCGTTGGTTCCATACTGAATGAAACCCCTAAGTCAATTAATCGTTGATATTCTTTATCAATGTCCGCAACATCAAATGCTGTGAAAGGGATGCCTGCTTGAAATAATTCTTTTTGATAAATTTTTGCTGGCGGGAAACTCATTAGTTCAAGTACTAGTTCTACACCATCTTGTTCTTCTTTAGAAACAACTGTCAGCCAGCGTGCTTCGCCAAGTGGAATATCTCTTTTTTTAACGAAGCCCAAAACATCCGTGTAAAACTTCAATGCTTTGTCTTGGTTTTCAACCATCACACTTGTCACCTTTATTTTCATTTCGTTTTTTACTTTAAATACTGCAAAAGTCAATAATTTAATTTTGCAATACCTCTCTAAAATTGCTTTTCTTTGACTTTTTAAAATTGTTTGGTGATACGCCTGCAATCTTCTTATAAAGCCCTGCAAAAGTGGTGGGGCTGTCAAATCCAACAGCAAAGCAAACTTCTAAGACAGCACCGTCTTTTCTTAAGAGTTCTTTTGCTCTATTTATTCTTATCAGAATCAAATATTGATTTGGTGTCATTCCGTAAAGTTTTTTGAATGAGCGGATAAGATGATATTTTGAAATACATACTGCTTTGCAAATGTCGTCAAGCGTAATCTTCTTTGAGAAGTTATTCTCCATAAAACATTTTGTTTGAATTACCTGTTTGGTAAGATAAATATTGGAATAAAGTTCAGTCGAAATGGATTCTATGTGTCTTTTATAAAATGTCATAATTTATGTCTTGCAGTGTCATCTGTACAATGACCGATGTTAGCGGTTAGTTGTTTTACCAGGGTATTTCTCCTTCTTTATTGAAATATTTTCCTGTCGGTCCGCCATTGTCTAAAGTTGCATATTTCACTATTGTTATTGCCGCCTGTTCTACCGTTTGTGTTCCTTTAAATTGGTTCAGGTCAGTTGCAGTATAACCGGGTGCAACACTGTTAATTTTAAAATTTGTATTTCTAAATTCTTTTGTCAACAATACTGTAAAGGCATTCAAAGCGGTTTTGGAACAACTATAAGCATCATAAATTGCCTGGTTTGGGTTCTGAGTGGTACTATGAAATGAGAGAGATGCTAGGTTACTTGAAACATTTACAATTCTTGGTTCCTCTGATTTTTTCAGCAAGTCAATAAACTCTTTCGTTGTTTGGACTGCACCAAAGAAATTAGCGTCAAAAACTTTACGTAAATTTCCTATATCGCCTGTAGAAATATTTTGAGGTTGCTCTCCTGCAATGCCTGCATTGTTGATTAACACATCTAACTTCTGCATTTTGTTTTCGATTTCTTGTCTTGCAGATTTTATAGAGTTTATGTCTGTTATGTCTATTTCAACATTGTCAATATTGCCAAGTCCCATTGCCTTTAATTTATTTGCAGCCTCAATTCCATTTGTTTTGTCCCGGCTTCCGATGTAAACGTAATACCCGAGTTGAGCCAATTGTTTAGCCGTTTCTAAACCAATCCCTTTATTTGCCCCTGTTATTAAAACTACTTTCATTTTTTTCTATTTGTATTATTTACTGTGTGTCTCTTTTACAATGACCGTTAACATATGGAAAAGTATCCGACAAGCCCCCGAATAACCCCTGCTATAAAAGATGTCTGCGGTGTTTTGCGGTGTATGCTTTTGAGTTGGCCGATGTTGCCGTAAGCTTTGCTATTGGGTATAAGTATCAGCGTTCCCTTTTCTGTTTGTTGTTTTTTAAATATTATTTTTGACCGAAGCTGTTTTCAAATTTGTTTTCAGTCACCCACATTGCTTTGTCATTTTAAAGTTAAGGTTTTACATCCCGCGGAGAGAACCATGGTGCACTTTTTTATCAGAGTACACACCTGTGTCATTACTGTAAATCCCAATCATCTCCAGGTATTACGTTCATTTTTGTAATTGTATTGCTGAAGCCGTCTCCTGGTAGAATCTGCTGTGGATCAGTTATTTTGTACTTAACGCTTTTAGTTTTGCGCTAAGCTGCGTAGGACCTTCCATTGTCAAATAATCATCTGCAATGGCTTCCAGTTCCTGCAACGTTTCCGGGGGTATACTCTCCAGTGTAAGCGTACCCAAAATTGGCCATCGTGTGTTAGAAAAAATTTTCTATCTTAAATGTACAATTATGAAAAAGCAAATTCCGTTCGATTTCCTGCTGGATTATTTACCAGCTGATGTAGTGATCAGGCCGGCGATTAGCATAGACTATATTTACTGGGATAAAAAGATTGTATTGATTTTTCGGAATGTCATCAAAAATGCGCAGCACAATGATTTATGGATTGCTACTAAAAAAGAATACCACGACAGTTTAAAAGCCGAAATACCTGCTATTACTAATTTTGTGTTTGATGAAAGGGAAACTTTTGATTCTGCCTGGCTTCAGATCAACGATGACCACGATGATTTTGAAACGGCTGCCATCCGAATCTGCCAACTCATCCCAGCACGTGGGCAAAAGGATTGGAAAAGAAACCCCGAAAGCCGCTGAACTCAACGGCTGGCTAAAATTGAATGACAAGATTTTTCATTCGCATACATCAAACTTCAGATTGCGCACATAAAACGACGGTTGCGTCCGGAACTTTGTCGGATGACAGGAATAAATTCATGGACGCGGTTTGCAAATAGCACCAGGTCAGACGACTGCTTTTATTTTTTGATGCCATTTATCCAGGTTGACGCCTTTACATAAAAGCCAGAGGGCCATTGACAACTCAGCAATAAATGGTGGCAGCAATATTAGCGGGAAGAGTGCATCGCTGAGCGCCGGA
>JBDSOC010000042.1:0-4541 GCA_039915085.1 Chitinophagaceae bacterium | reverse complement strand
CAAGCACTAACGCAGATTTCTCTTTTGACAAAAACCCGCTTGCCGTACAATATTTTTATGTTTCCGGTATCAGCTATATAAATAATAGCAATGAATATTTTGTATTGAACCGGGAAACCGGGAAACCCCTGGCCGACGCCACTGTTCAAACCTGGTGGACTCAGTATGATTACAATACAAGAGGCAATAAAAAAGTGAAGGGAGAAAAGCAAACTGCCAATAAAAATGGCTACCTGCAACTTTCAAAAAAAAATAAGGACAGGCAAGGCAATTTACAATTAGAAATAACCAGTGAGAATGATAAACTATTCATGGATGACGGACAATATATTTATTACCGTGACGAAAACAACGGCAAAGATGCCACGACTGCGACTCAATACGAAAAAGACAATTGCCAGGTTTTCTTTTTTACGGACAGGAGTATTTATCGTCCTGGGCAAATTATTTATTTTAAGGGAATCGCCATTACAAAAGATTTTACTTCAGGGAAAAGTAAAGTATACAGCAATATAAAATCCAAAGTTTTCCTGCGTAATGCAAATGGGGAAGATATTGATTCAATGGAGCTCAAAACAAATGAGTATGGATCTTATTCAGGGAAATTTGTATTGTCACAGGGAATACTAAACGGAGAATTTACTTTAATAGATGAAGACATCAATGGCAACACTTCCTTTTCTGTGGAAGAATACAAACGCCCGAAGTTTTCAGTGGAATATGAAAAAGTAAAAGGCAGTTACAAAGTCAATGACAGCATTACCATTACAGGTTTTGCCAAAGCTTATGCCGGTAATAATATTGATGGCGCACAGGTAAAATACCGGGTACAAAGAGTCGCCAGGTTTATATATCCATGGCTCTATTGGAAAATCGGTTACCCGCGTGCCAGCAATATGGAAATAGCCAATGGAACAGCAACCACCAGTGCAGATGGTAAATTCAATATAACATTTAAAGCCATACCAGATTTATCAATCAGTGCCGCGCTGGAACCCATTTTTGATTATAAGATATCAGCAGATATAACAGATATAAATGGGGAAACAAGAAGCGGGGAAACAATTGTACCGGTTGCTTACAAAGCTTTGCAATTAAATATTGATCTGGCCGATGGTGAAAGCATGCCGGCTGACAGCCTTAAAAATATTTCAATAACCACAAAAAACATAGCAGGCAATACTGAACCTGCATTGGTTACCATCAGTATCAGCAGGCTGCAGTCACCTGACCGGCTGATCCGCAAACGTTTCTGGCCGCAACCTGACCAGTTTGTAATGAGCAAAGAAGCATTTATAAAAAACTTTCCGGATGATGAGTACGAAAATGAAACTGATTATCATAGCTGGACAAAAGAAAAGCCATTATTTACAAATACTGATAGCAGTAATACACAATTTCAAATTCAATCCCGAACCATCGGGACAAAATTTACAGAGGGATGGTATGCAATAGAAGCATTTACAAAAGACAAATATGGTGCAGCAGTAAAGGATATAAAATATGTTCAGTTGTACAATGAAACCAGTAAAACCATTCCGGCTGCTTCTTATACCTGGTCCGCGCAAAAAAATAATAGTATAGAACCAGGTGAGCAATCAACAATAACCATAGGCTCTGGTGCAACCGGTGTATTCCTCATACAGGAAATTGATAAAAAGAAGGATTCAACGCCGGTATACAATTTTATTAATCTTAATGGCAGGCAAAATTTTGTATTTCCAGCAACAGAAACAGATCGTGGCGGCTTTGCTGTCACCCATTTCTTTGTAAAAAACAACCGGTTCTATAGTTTGAATAATAATATAAATATACCCTGGACAAATAAAGAACTGCAAATCTCATATGAAACTTTCCGTGACAAAACATTACCCGGTAGTGAAGAAAAATGGAAGCTGAAGATCAGCGGTTATAAAAAAGAGAAAGTGGCAGCTGAAATGCTGGCCAGTATGTACGATGCCTCATTGGATCAGTTTAAACCCCACAACTGGAGTGTACCCGGTATCTGGGAGAATTATAATGGCAGTAATTACTGGGCCGGGCAAAATTCTTTTAACCTGGTACAATCGCAGGAGAAATACTGGAACGAAGAATATAAATCATTCCCAAAAAGTTATGACCGGTTAGATGTTGAGCGTTTAGCAACCGGCGGTTCAGGCAGCCAAATAAGAATAAGAGGATCTGCAACGGTTCCAGCTCCGGAAGCACTTGCTGGCCGGGCCCCTGGAATAGCAGCTAATGTGGCCAGGTCAAAAAAAGTATCAACTGGTTTTTTGGGAGAACAATCAGACAAAGCTGAATCGGAGGAAAAACCAGCGCAGGAGAAAGTCCTCTATGATGTGGTAATTGGTAAAATAAAAAAAGAAGCCGATGCCGGCGGACAAGTTCAAATCCGTAAAAACTTCAATGAAACTGCTTTCTTTTTACCTGATTTAAAAACAGACAGTGCAGGCAATATTGAATTTGGTTTTACCATTCCGGAAGCACTTACCAAATGGAAATTCCAGGCGGTGACGCATACAAAAGACCTTGCATTTGGTTACTCATCTAATAATGTTACTACGCAAAAACCATTAATGGTACAGCCCAATGCGCCAAGATTTATGAGAGAAGGTGATAAAATGGAGTTTACCACTAAAGTAGTTAACCTTACCGGTAATGAACTAACGGGAACGATACAGCTGGAATTGATCAATGCTGCTACCAATGTACCGGTAGATGGCTGGTTCCATAATATTTCCCCAACACAATATTTTACCGCAGCAGCCAACCAAAGCACGGTGGTTAAATTTTCTATTGATGTGCCCTATCAATATAACAGTGCGGTTAGTTATCGGTTTATTGCAAAAGCGGCTTTACCCCCCTCTACCCCTGGGAGAGGGGACGGGAGTGAGGTTTCAGATGGTGAAGAAGCTTCTTTGCCGGTGCTTACAAACAGCATGCTTGTTACTGAAAGCATGCCCCTGCCCATGCGTGGCAATGCCGCTAAAAATTTCCGTTTTGAAAAATTATTGCAGAGTGGTAACAGTGAAACGTTGCAGCAGCACGCACTCACCGTGGAGTTTACTACCAACCCGGCATGGTATGCAGTACAGGCACTTCCCTATCTGATGGAGTACCCTTACGATTGCGCGGAGCAAACATTCAACCGTTATTATGCAAATGCCATTGCAACAAAAATTGCCAACGCTTCGCCAAAGCTGCAAGTTATATTTGAGCAATGGAAAACAAAGGATACCGCGGCTTTACTTTCCAACCTGCAAAAAAATCCTGAGTTGAAAGCAGTGCTTTTGGAAGAAACGCCCTGGGTAATGGAAGCAAAAAATGAAGCGCAACAAAAAAAGAACATTGCATTACTGTTCGATATGATGAAGATGAGTAAAGAACTCTCTTCTTCATTTGAAAAGCTGAAACAATTGCAAAGCGAAAACGGTGGTTTTGTTTGGTTCAAAGGCGGTCCGGATGACAGGTATATGACGCAATATATCATAACGGGTCTTGGTCATCTTACCAAACTGGGTGCATTGAACGCTTCACAACAAAAAGATTGGGCAAGCATTACCACAAACGCAGTTAAATACCTTGACCAGCGTGTTAAAGAAGATTATGACAACCTGATTAAATATAAATCAGACCTGAGTAAAAATAATCTTGGTTATATGCAGGTGCAATATTTGTACATGCGCAGTTTTTTTAATTATCCTATTCCAGGTGCATCATTTACTGCTATTAATTATTACAGGAAGCAGAGCCAGCAGTTCTGGCTGCAGCAAAACAAATACATGCAGGGCATGATTGCACTATCGCTTTTTCGCAGTGGAGATATAAAAACAGCAGGTGATATTTTAAAATCGCTGAAACAAAACGCCATAACAAGTGAAGAAATGGGCATGTACTGGAAAGAAAATACAGCCGGTTATTACTGGCACCAGGCACCGGTAGAAACACAGAGTTTATTGATTGAAGCTTTTGGAGAGATCAGCAAAGACAAAAAAGCAGTTGACGATTTAAAAACCTGGTTGCTGAAACAAAAGCAGACACAAAACTGGACAACCACCAAAGCAACAGCAGAAGCTTGTTACGCGTTATTGTTACAGGGAACTGATTGGTTGAACAGTACGCCAACAGTAGAAATAAAATTGGGTGACAAAATTATTAAATCCTCCTCCTTTGGAGGAGGTCGGGAGGCGGTCCAGGCTGGTACCGGTTATTTTAAACAAGCCATTGACGGGCCATTTGTAAAGCCGGCGATGGGGGAAATCACCGTTAAAGTTACCAATGCACAAAATCAAACAAATACGCAACCTGCATGGGGTGCCGTATACTGGCAATACTTTGAACAGCTGGATAAAATAACGTCTGCCGCAACACCATTAAAATTGAATAAACAATTATTTGTGGAAAGAAATACAGATAAGGGACCGGTACTGGAGCCAATTGCAGAAAATGCTTATCTGAAAGTGGGTGATAAAGTTAAAGTAAGAATAGAATTGCGCGTTGACCGTGACATGGAGTACGTGCACATGAAAGACATGCGTGCC
>JBDSOC010000278.1:0-17375 GCA_039915085.1 Chitinophagaceae bacterium | reverse complement strand
GTGTTAACTCCACTAACGCTGGGTGCATAATAATACAATGGCCATCCTTTATAGGCTGTTTGTTTGGTGCCAAGACTGGTGGTGATGGTAGTAAAATCTGACAGATTTAATCCAGAGCCAAGCGTGCCGGCGCTTAATAATGAATCATAAAAGATGGGCCAGACTGCCAGGCACCCGCCTGTGCATTTATTAATACCACCATCTATATCATTGGAGAAGTAATAAAGGGTATACCCTTTACTATCGGTTAAAATAGTGCCCAGTACAGGGTCGGTGCTTAATTGAACTGAAGAAATTTTTTCAGGTGTGGTGCTTTTTGAACAACTTTTGAAAACTACAGATAAGAATAACAAAATCAATACCGGAACGACATAGTATGTCATACTGGAAAAAAGCGGTTGCTTTTTCATGAGCAAAGTTTTTATGGTTAAAATAATTATATGCAGCCTGTTAAGCCGCCGGGGGCAGCATGCAATAAAATTGCAGTATCCATAAGGTTATCCTACAGTTCCGGGAACAGGGAAATACAGATACCAACTGTACGTAAGCTTATTAATTAAGGATGCCTTAAGAGAAAAATATTCTAGGAGAACAAATGCCTGGAGAAGTCTTTACAAAAAATAAGTATGGTATTTCTTTATCTTAATTCAATCTTTGAGATGCGCAGTAAACCGCCTTTTTCTGCAAGGCAACCAGATAATTTAATTGTGCCGATGAATCCCACTGACGCAATAAATCCAACTCAGACATTTAATCCCTGTAATTTAAAGCTGGCTTCCTGTCGCCCAGCAATGCTTTGTACTGGTAGTCTCCTTTATCTTTTATAAATGCTGCTTTTGCTTTCTCAATCAATGCAGGTGTAGTGTATAAATCAATGGCTGTTAAGGCCATGGTTTTAGCAGCCACCATCATGCCTTTGGCACCAATATCAGTTCCACCCGAGGCAACCGCCTGCCAGCTGTGTGCAGGCGTACCGGGCACCCAGGTGGCTGCACTCATACCAACGGTTGGTACTGCATAACTAACATCGCCTACATCTGTAGAACCACCACCTGCATTGTCTTCTTCTCTTATTGGTTTAACTGTTGCAGCAGTTTCTATTGCCGGCACTTTATAACCAAATGTGGTTTGTATTTTTTTTGCGAATTCAATTTCTTCCGGCGTATAATTTACGCCTCCTACCTTTTCAAGATTTTTCTGCATGGCATTTCCCAGTACACGGTTTAATAACAGATCATGTGTGCCGCCTATAATTTCATAATCCACTGTTGTTCCAGTGCCCATGGCTGCGCCTTCTGCTGCTTTTACCACCCGGTCAAAAATGCTTACCACATCTTCTCTTTTTGGATGACGCACATAATAATATACTTCTGAAAAATCCGGTACCACATTGGGTGCTTTACCGCCATTGGTTATTACGTAATGAATACGGGTTTCCTGAGGCACATGTTCACGCATCATGTTTACCATATTATCCATTGCCTCTACACCATCCAGTGCACTGCGTCCTTTGTCGGGTGCTGCCGCTGCATGTGCAGACAAACCATGAAAACGAAATTTAGCAGATTTATTAGCAAGCGCACTCGTCATGGTAACACTATTTTCTGCGTCGGGGTGCCAGTGTATTACTACGTCCACATCATTGAACAAACCTGCACGCACCATATATACTTTTCCACTGCCACCTTCTTCTGCAGGACAACCGTACACTTTAATTGTACCACTGATTTTTTTTGCTTCTATCAATTTTTTTATTTCGATACCGGCTGCTATTGATGCCGTACCAAACAAATGGTGGCCACATGCCTGGCCGGCAGTTTTTCCTTCTATTGCTTTTTTTTCGGGTATTGCTTCCTGCGAAAAACCTGGTAAAGCATCAAACTCTGCGAGTATACCAATTACCGGTTTACCGCTACCGTAAGTAGCTACAAATGCTGTAGGTATATCTGCTACACCAGCCTGTACTGTGAAGCCATTGTCCTGCAATGTCTTTTGGTGAAGGGCAGAACTTTTTACTTCTTTATATCCAACTTCTGCAAAATCCCAGATTTGCATAGCTATTTTTTTATACTCATCGTATTTCGCCTGTATGTCAGTCATGGCAAGCGTTTTAACGGCATCGTTATTAACAATGGCTGATTTTTTTTGTGCAGCTGAAGAAAGCCCCAAAAGAATAATAAAGCCAGCCATCAGGGCGATGGAAATTGATTTTCTCATGTTAGTGGTGTTTGTAACACAATTTAAGCAATTTCATATAGCCGTTTGTCAGGAATACATGTGATGCAGAAAATATAAAGTTTGAAATCTGTACTTGTATCTGATTGCATCAATGGCATTTTACAGCTTAGCAAAAAAAATCCCGCAATGCGGGATTACTATTAAAAAAATAATTGTTGAAATGATTATTATACAAAAAGATCCATCATCAGTTTATGCTGCGGGTTGACTGCATAATGAGAAAAATCTGTAACGCCTTCTGCTTTTAAAACATCTTCATCAATAAAAAAATTGCCGGAACATTCATAAGAGGGACGTTGCAGAATATAATAAGCGGCATCAGCCACTATATCAGGCGTACGGCTTCTTTGCATAAGAAAATCGCCGCCCAGTAAATTTTGAACAGCTGCGGTAGCAATGGTTGTTTTGGGCCATAATGCATTGGCGGCAATACGGTCTCCTTTTAATTCTTCTGCCAAACCCAGTACAACCATGCTCATTCCATATTTACTGATTGTATAGGCTAGGTGCTTTGCAAACCAGTTGGGATCAAGATTAATAGGTGGTGATAAATTAAGTATATGCGGATTGTGTGCTTTCTTGAGATGGGGAATACAGGCTTTGCTTGTAAAAAAAGTGCCTCTTATATTAATGCCGTGCATCAGTTCCCAGCGTTTCCATTCCGTTTGTTCAGTTTGAGAAAGGCTGATGGCACTTGCATTGTTAATTAAAATATCAATTCCGCCAAATGTGGCTACAGTTGTTTTTACCGCTTCGTTGATACTTTCTTCAAAACGGATATCAGCCTGCAGTGGCAGTACCTTACCTGGACCCGCTTTGGCAATTTCTTCCGCAGCAGTAAAAATGGTACCGTCTAATTTAGGGTTAGGATCAACAGTTTTAGCCGCAATTGCAATATTTGCGCCTTCCCTGGCAAGACGCAGTGCAATGGCTTTACCAATGCCCCGGCTTCCACCAGAGATAAAAACGGTCTTGTTTTCAAATTTCATATGATTTGGTTTAATTGTTTTTTGAAGGCCAATAAGCGTTTCCGATTAATTATTTGCCCGTACATTAACTCTAAAAGCCAGGGATTATGATGCAAGGCAGAAAATAGGGTGTTAATACAAAATTCCAGTTTAGTAAACTTACGATTTAGCATGTAATTACCGAAGAAATAAAATAAGGCGTTTGTGCGCTTGTAAGGGCCCGTGCTGGTTTGTATGTTTGTATTGTTGAATGAATGACATAGGGCTCATATCCAAATCCAAAGAAAAACCAAACCTGTCCAAATCCTGATAAAAACCATTTTAAATCCAATGTCCCTGCAACCGTTTACAGAATCCAATATCACTCATGAAAACAAAACCTGTCCGTTAAAATCCAATTCCTGTTGAACGAACCCTTTTAAGTTTTGTACCTATGATGACCTAAAAATTGGTGCGGTTCGTACAAAAAACATTAAAGCCCCGGTTGATTACCGGGGCTCTTTATTTTCACCCCCTAACTCCTAAAAGGGGGGAAGCGAATCGGATTAATAAAAAGGCGCAAATTCTTAAGTCTAATCTTATTTACTCAACCCTCAAAAAGTCTGAAACCTTGCTGGTTTGTTTATTCTTTCATATTGCGTTTAAAAATGCCGGTTTATTACAGAATGGGTATGAAATCTTGCAAAATCATATTTTAAAATATGGCTTTGGTACTTTTTTATGGAAAAAAAGTTCCGCAAAAAAGCCAGTCGAAATCCCCGCCTGAATGACCAGTCGGGCAGGGAAAACAGCCCGATTTCGACATAGTTCCCTGATTAAGCTTCTGTACTACTGTGACTTGAACTCTACCAATCCTACCTTTTGAGGAACAATTAAATAATTGTTGCAGTTATCATATCGGGGATGGCTGGTATTTTTTAATATTTATAGCGTCACCAATACTAATTATGCCATCGCCACTATGCACCAGGTTCTGGCCAAATAAAATTTTATTCTCCTTCAGGCGGTAAGTAGCCAATGTTTTAAGCGGCTCTTTTGATTTAGAACTATCGTCCTGGTTTATGGTAGGTATAATGCAACGTGCGCAGGGCTTAACGCCGTTAAAATCAATGCCGTTAATAGTAAATTCCTGCATTTTATCTTCCAGGAAAGGTTTGCCACCATTAAAAACAATATTGGGCCTGAAACGGTTCATAGGAACAGGTTCAGGTAATCTTGCATTCAGATCATCCAGTGTGGCATTTCCAATCATAAGCATTGGATAATCATCTGCAAAAGATGTCATTTCATTGTTGAGGGCATAACGTTTGTCTGCATACCTGATAGTATTGTCTTGCATAAAAACCAGCCTGCATGCCAAGCCAAGCACCTGGCTAAACCATTGATTAATGAAAGTTTCAAATAATTGGGCTTCACAGGTATCATTCCAAATCTTAACCACGGCAGTTTCATTGGTAGTGGACTGATGTGGTATGAATAAAGGTGAAACAGTATTTTGTTTATGATGAATGTATAAACCTTCATTTTTAATAAATGGTTGCAACAGGGCCATTTCCGGATATTCACGCTGGGTAAAAAAACAGTTGTTTTCGTCTACCAGCATTAGGCGTCTGTCGTGCTGCAAACCCCGGCTGGTTACTATAGAAGTGTCTACCGCAATACCGGCAAGAGATTTTATTGGATAAATATACAATTCGCTTACGGTAAGCATTGGGCTAAATTATGTTATTTTATTTTTTACCCAAAAAAATGAGATTGAATTACTGAACATTGTATTGCAGCTATTTATCAACGTTAAGCGGATAAAAAATGAAGGCTGTTTAAATTATACTTGCTATATTAGTGCTGCACTAAAATCTTGCCAATGGGTGCTTCATCTTTGATTGTACTGATTTTTGCAGCGATTGCTTTTTCTGCCGGCGGTATGGCAGTAGCAAAAATATTTGTAAAGGGAAGCCGCAATCCCCAGAAGGGACAAACTTATGAGTCCGGCATCCCTTCGCAGGGCTCTCCCTGGAACCAGTTTAATGTTGGTTATTACCTGTATGCACTTATATTTCTCATTTTTGATGTGGAGTTAATTTTTATGTATCCATGGGCAGTAGTGGTAAAGAAAATTGGCATGCCCGCACTGGTAGAAATTATTGTTTTTTTCTTTATACTTTTTATGGGTTTTTTATACGCGCATAAGAAGGGTGCTCTTAAATGGATGTGAGAAAAAGTTTAAAATTTAGTAGTTAAATGTCTGAAGTTTTGGACACTTTAAATTCCAGGAAAGCGATCAACTGGCTATAATGATTCAGCCAGGAGTTAAGAACTTAAACCGGGCTTACATAGAAGTAAAATAAAAGACAAACTTGCCAGACCAAACAAACATACCGCCAGCTTTTCCCGGGCAGATACATGAAGCGCCGGGTGGCGGTATTGTGCTCAGTAAACTGGATGATATTATTAACTGGGCACGTTCCAATTCTTTGTGGCCACTCACCTTTGCCACCAGTTGCTGCGGCATAGAAATGATGGCTGTAGCTTCTTCCAAATATGATTTTTCGCGGTTTGGTTTTGAAGTGGCACGCGCTACCCCACGGCAGGCTGATGTAATTATTATAGCCGGTACCATTGTAAATAAAATGGCGCCTGTGCTAAAAAGGTTATATGATCAGATGGCCGATCCAAAATATGTGATTGCTATGGGCGCCTGCGCTATCAGCGGAGGTCCATTCTTTTATAATACTTATTCTGTGGTAAAAGGCGCCGATCATATTATACCTGTTGATGTTTATATAGCCGGTTGTCCACCACGGCCAGAGGCTTTATTACATGCACTCATATCGCTGCAGAAAAAAATAAAAATGGGTTTAACACGCGAACAAATAAAAACTAACCCCTGAAAGGGAGTAAAGAATGTTAAAGTGGAGATGAAACAATGACAACAGAAGAACTGAAAGTAAGTATAACTGCGTTGTTGCCAACTGCTGTTTTTGAAGAAGGCGGGGAATGGATCAATGTTTCAGTTGAACCTGCTGCATGGAAACCTTTTGCGATGCAACTCCGGTATGCAGAAGATCTGGTTTTTGATTTCTTGTTTTGTGTAACCTGTGCCGATTGGAAAACACACCTTACAATGGTATACCATCTCACCTCAACAAAGTACCGGCATAACCTTGTCATAAAAATAAAACTCGACAGAACTGAACCAAGGGTAGAAACGGTGGCCGATATATGGAGAACCGCTGAATTTAATGAGCGGGAAGCATATGAAATGTTTGGCGTACAGTTTATCAACCACCCCGATTTACGGTTACTGATTTTGCCGGATGGATGGGAAGGGAGGAATCCGATGCGGAAAGATTTTGAAGATCCGGTGAATATGATAAGATTGTAAACCTGAGTAAGGACAATAACTGTGACTATTGATGTGTTAACTAAGACCAAACAAATTGCACGAAAGGCGTTGAATAAAGATTTACAGTACAAGTGCGTAACGCCCGTCCGAACCGCTCATCCGGGCAGACAACGATGCTTTATAATTTTGCAAAAGTTTGGATTAAAAGAATGATTGCAAGGAGGATAATTTTAGTAAACAAAAATCATAAACTTAAAATCTACCCTTTTGGGATTAGGATATGGTAGAAGAACTTGGTACAACCATAGAAGGTGATTTAATTATTAATATCGGGCCGCAGCATCCGGCCACGCATGGAGTGCTGCACCTGGTAGTGACCCTGCAGGGTGAAACGATTAAGAAAGTGGAACCCCACCTTGGCTATATACACCGCTCTATTGAGAAAATGTGCGAGAGCCTTACTTACCGGCAATTCATTTATGTTACCAGCCGCATGGATTATTTGTCTTCCCATATAAACAACCATGCATGTGCGTTATGTGTAGAAAAAGGAATGCAGATTGAAGTACCGCCACGTGCGCAGGTGATCAGAATACTGGTGGATGAGCTCACGCGCATTGCCTCTCACGAATTATGGTGGGGCGCCATGGCCATGGACCTCGGCGCATTTACGCCTTTTTTTCATGCATTCAGGGAGCGTGAGAATATCAATGATATTATGGAAGAAACCTGTGGTGCAAGGTTAACAATGAACTATATAGTGCCCGGTGGCGTAATGGCAGATATTCATCCCAATTTTCAAAAAAGGGTTAAAAAATTTATACAACTTTTTAAATCAAAAGTGGATGAATACGATGACCTGGTAACGGGCAATATTATTTTTCAAAACCGGATGAAAGGTGTTGGCTATCTTTCCCCGGAAGATGCTATTTCTTATGGTTGTACCGGGCCAACAGCAAGGGGTAGTGGCGTGCATTGTGATATACGTAAGTTGTATCCTTACGAAATATATAACACCATTCAGTTTGATGAGATACTGGAAACAGCGGGCGATTCATTTGCAAGGTATATGGTAAGGTTAAGAGAAATGCGTGAATCAGTTAAGATACTGGAACAATTGGTTGACAATATACCCGAAGGTGATTTCCAGGCAAAAACAAAGGCCGTATTAAAATTGCCAAAGGGAGAATTTTACCAGCGGGTAGAAACGGCGCGTGGAGAGTTTGGTGTATACATAATTAGTGAAGGGGCCACTACGCCTTATCGTATTAAATTCCGCTCGCCGGGTTTTGCCAATCTTTCTGCATTGAACCACATGGCAAAAGATGGAAAGCTGGGAGATTTGGTGGCCACGATGGGAACCTTGGATTTGGTAATACCGGATATAGACCGGTGAGAAGCTTTTAGCTATTAGTTAAGGGCGGGCTTTTTATAAACCGGACTTTTGTAATGCTATGAAACATTCTTGCCCACCCGGATGAGTGGTTCGGACGGGCGTCGCACGCTTGTACTATTGAATATTATTGAACATAAAAAAATTGCATAAAAAATTGACGAATAACTTATAGCTAACACTTTTAAACTACATTAAATATTCATGGAACCATGTTCAGTCTTGAAGGCATAACAAATTCAATTCATGTTTGGCTCAATAGCAGCTTTAATCCCGCATGGGCATTGTTGCTTGAATTTGTGCTGGTGGGTTTGTGCGCTATTGGTTTGTTTGCTACACTGGGTTTGGTGCTGGTATTAATGGAAAGAAAAGTAGCCGCTTATATGCAGATACGCCTTGGGCCAAACCGTGTTGGGCCAAAAGGTATGTTTCAGAGCCTGGCAGATACTATAAAGCTGATGATGAAAGAGGGATTAACGCCTGATGGTGCAGATAAATTTTTATTTAACGTGGCGCCATTTGTGGTTATGATAACGGCTATGATGTTGCTGGCGCCTATTGCATTTGCCAGGAATTTTCAGATATGGGATATCAATATAGGCGTACTCTTTGTGTCAGCCATTTCTTCTGTTTCTGTAATCGGTATTTTAGTAGCAGGCTGGGCCAGCAATAATAAATATTCTCTGCTGGGGGCAATGCGAAGCGGTGCGCAGATCGTGAGTTATGAATTATCAGCAGGCTTATCCATTCTTGCTATTGTTGTTTTAACGGGAAGTTTGAAGATAACAGATATCATTGCTTCCCAGGAAAATGGCTGGTGGATTTTTAAAGGGCATATACCTGTTCTGATTGCCTTTGTCATCTTTATTATTGCTGTTACTGCAGAAACCAACCGTGCACCTTTTGATCTGGCCGAAGCCGAATCGGAACTTACCGCTGGTTTTCATACAGAATATTCGGGGATGAAGTTCGCCTTATTCTTTCTTGCAGAGTACATTAATATATTTATCGCCTGTGCTATCGGGGCTACATTATTTTTTGGCGGCTGGATGCCACTGCATATCGGGCACTGGCATGCATTTAATCATTTTATGGATTATATTCCTTCCTCACTGTGGTTTTTTGGAAAAACGTTTGCCCTTATATTTTTAATTATGTGGTTCCGGTGGACCTTTCCAAGGTTGCGCGTTGACCAATTACTAAATTTGGAATGGAAATATCTATTGCCCATCAGTATGGTAAATTTATTACTGGTAACGGTGATGGCGATTATGGGCTGGCATTTTTGAATAAATTTCCTTGCTCCTTCTCCCTGGTAAAGGCGTTGGGGGCGAGGTTAAATAATTGTTGCTGATGTTTATTATCGATTATATAAAAGAAGTATTTAGCGCGGTAAAATCTTTGGCCAAGGGCATGAAGATGACCGGTTATTATTTTACGCACCATAAAGAAATTATTACACAGCAATATCCTGATAACCGTGAAGAGCTGAACCTGCCTGAACGCTTCAGGGGAGAAGTTATTTTGAAGCATGATGAGCACAATGAACATGCCTGTACCGGTTGCACAGCCTGTGAATTGGCTTGTCCAAATGGAACTATAAAAATCATTACGAAATTTGATATTTCTCCCGAAGGAAAAAAGAAGAAAGCACTGGACACATTTATTTATCATTTAGAATTATGTACCATGTGCAATTTATGTATTGAGGCTTGTCCGACGGATGCCATTAAAATGGCGCAGAATTTTGAGCACAGTGTGTTTGACAGAAGTTTGCTGACAAAAAAATTAAACCTGCCGGGATCAAAAATCAGGGAGGGTGTTGAATGACGGCATCACAAATTATATTCTATATCATTTCTGCCTTGCTGCTGGTTACAGCGGTGTTGGCTGTTACTACACGTAAAATATTTCGTGCGGCAATCTGGTTGTTATTTTCCTTAATGTGTATAGCGGGTTTATATTTCTGGATGCAGGTGGCATTTATTGCTGCTGTACAAATTATTGTTTATGTGGGAGGGATTGTGGTGCTGATAATTTTTTCTATTTTTCTTACGCAAAAATCCGGAAAGGAAATGCCAAAGCCGGTTAGCAGCAGGTCATTATTCGCTGTGCTGGCAGTAGTATTTGGTTTTGCCTTTACCAGTTACCTGGTTTATAAGAATGAATTTACAGCAACCAGTAATAAGTTGTTTACGGCAGAAGTGGCAGATATTGGCACACAAATGCTCAGCACTTCAGAACATGGTTATGTGTTGCCTTTTGAAGTAGTAAGTATGCTTTTGTTAGCGGCAATGGTAGGTTGTATTGTAATTGCAATGAAGGATGATAAAAGGAATAATGAATAAATTATAATAAAAAGGAGATTGTTATACCTAACACATAAAACTTAGCACACAACACATTTATGAATTCAGTTCCGCTCACTCAAATACTCATTTTAAGCACCGCACTTTTCTTTATCGGCATGTACGGCCTTTTCACCCGCCGTAACCTGATTACCATGCTGATGGCTGTGGAGTTAATCCTTAACAGTGTTAATATCAATTTTGTCGCTTTTAATAAATACCTCTATCCTGAAAAACTCGATGGAATATTTTTCACCCTGTTCATTATAACCATTGCCGCAGCAGAAGCAGCCGTGGCCATTGCAATCATTATCAATCTTTATAGAAATCATCATTCAATTGATGCAGAAGATGCGGGAGAAATGAAATTTTAACAAACGATGCTATGTCCAGCCATTTTTATATATTGCTGATACCATTATTACCGCTGGCGGCTTTCCTGGTATTGGGATTGTTCGGCAGAAAATATTTACATGCTGCTGCTGGCATTATTGGCACATTGGTTTTGCTGACCGCTGCTGTAATTGCCATACTAACTGCTTACAATTATTTCAATACCGGTAAAATAAATGGTATCTATCAGCATATTGTTTCATTTAAATATACCTGGTTGCAATTTTCTCCCAATGTCTCTATTGATATGGGGTTTCTGCTGGATCCTATTTCCATGATGATGGTCGTTATTGTAACATTCATTTCATTGATGGTGCATGTATTTAGTTTGGGCTATATGAAAGGTGAAGGGAGACTGCATGCTTACTACGCTTTTCTTTCTTTATTTACTTTTTCCATGCTTGGCTTAGTGCTTTCTTCCAATATTTTTCAGTTATACATTTTTTGGGAACTGGTAGGGGTATCATCTTATTTACTGATTGGTTTTTATTTTGATAAACCTTCCGCAGTAGCGGCTTCAAAAAAAGCATTTATTGTAACACGCTTTGCAGACCTTGGTTTTTTAATAGGTATTTTAATATTGGCATTTAATGCTGAGACACTCGATTTTAATATTTTGATTGAGCGGTTGACCAATACCCAGTCTTCCTGGTCCATTGCTGTTACCAGCGCCTCTTTTATGGGCCTGTCTGCTTTAACATGGGGGCTGGTACTGGTTTTTGCCGGCGGTGCAGGTAAATCCGCTATGTTTCCATTGCATATCTGGTTACCCGATGCAATGGAAGGTCCTACGCCTGTATCTGCTTTAATACATGCAGCTACAATGGTCGTAGCAGGTGTATACCTCGTGGCAAGGTTGTTTCCTGTATTTGCAATAGACGGCACCTCATTAAATATTGTTGCGTATGTGGGTGCCTTTTCTGCTTTGTTTGCAGCGGCCATTGCGTGTACCCAGACAGATATAAAGCGGGTATTGGCGTATTCTACTATGTCGCAGATCGGTTATATGATGTTTGCATTGGGTGTTGCAAATTATACCGGTGAAAATGGATTGGGTTATATGGCTTCTATGTTCCATTTATTTACTCATGCATTTTTTAAGTCGCTGTTGTTTCTTGGTGCTGGTGCGGTAATCCATGTGGTACATAGTAACGACATGAATGATATGGGTGGCTTGCGAAAGCTGATGCCCATTACACATATTAGTTTTTTAATTGCCTGCCTTGCCATTGCCGGCATTCCTCCTTTTGCCGGTTTTTTTAGCAAAGAAGAAATATTGACTGCGGCTTTTCATTGCAATAAATTTATTTACAGTATAGGATTGTTTGTATCCGGACTAACTGCTTTCTATATGTTTCGTTTGTATTTTTCCATCTTCTGGAAAAAGGAGGCGCAGGCCCATAATTTTCATGGAGAAGGATCACTAAGCATGAAGCTTCCCTTAATAATATTAGCTGCGGGCACGGTACTGGCCGGATTTGTTCCTTTTTCCAAATTCGTTACAGCAAATGGTTCACCACTGGAAACGCATATTGATATTATGTTTTCCATTGCACCTGTTGCACTGGCAATACTGGCAATTTTATTAGCAGCCAGTTTGTATAAAAATGAAAACGATAAGCCGGCAAAAATGGCTGCTGCACTGGGCGCTTTGTACCAATCAGCGTATAAAAAATTTTATATTGACGAGCTGTATCTTTTTATCACAAAAAAAATAGTTTTTAATGGAATCGGTCGCCCGGCAGCCTGGATAGATAAAAATATAGTCGATGGCTTAATGAATGGTATAGCAACTGCAACGGGAAGAACTGCAGCATTTATCAAAGGCATTCAATCCGGGAAAATTCAGAATTATACCTTGTATTTTTTTGCCGGTATTGCCGGGCTGGCGGTAATGGTAATTTATTTATGGAATTAACAAAGCGTTTTGTAAAAAATTATACAAGGGTGAGCCATATAAAAGTTACTCTTTTAATCTCTTAGCACAATGAATTTAACTTTACTGCTGGTATTGCCATTGTTAACTGCTATTGCCATTGTATGCTGCAAAGGATTGAAGCAAGTACGCATGGTGTCTTTTATTGGAGCCGGTCTGCAATTGTTGCTGGCATTTTTTCTTCTGATAGTTTACTGGCAGGAGCGTGGGTCGGGAAATAGCACTGCCATGTTGTTTCAAAGTGATTATACCTGGTACCCCTCTTTCAATATTCATTATCATATTGGTGTAGACGGAATTTCGGTTGCCATGATTTTATTGACAGCCTTTGTGGTACTGGCAGGCGTATTGGTATCCTGGGATACCGACTCAATGCAAAAAGAATTTTTCTTTTTACTCATCTTTTTGAGTGCGGGTGCTTATGGCTTCTTTATTTCACTCGATCTGTTTATGCTTTTCTTTTTCCTGGAGCTTGCGGTAATACCAAAGTTTTTACTAATAGGCATATGGGGAAGTGGAAAAAAAGAATACAGCGCTATGAAACTGGCGCTGATGCTGATGGGTGGTTCCGCACTGGTATTTACCGGGCTGGTTGGATTGTATTTCAATACGACTGCAACCGGGGGCACACATAGTTTTGATTTATTGCAGGTATCTCAGATGAATATTCCATTGCAGGCCCAGTTATTATTTTTTCCATTTGTGTTTATAGGATTTGGCATATTCACGGCCTTGTTTCCCTTTCATACCTGGGTGCCGGATGGTCATTCTTCGGCCCCTACTGCTGCTTCTATGTTTCTTGCGGGTATTTCTATGAAACTGGGTGGCTATGGATGTTTACGGGTGGCCACCTACCTGATGCCAGACGCCGCACAGGTTTATTCACCAATCATTGTATTGCTTGCTACCATTGCTATTATTTACGGGGCATTTGCTACTATGATGCAGAAAGATCTAAAGTACATCAATGCATATTCATCTGTCAGTCATTGTGGATTTGTGTTGCTGGGTATCGGCATGCTTACAAAGACGTCTGTTACCGGCGCCGTTATGCAAATGGTTTCTCACGGTCTGATGACAGCGCTTTTTTTTGCTGCAATCGGCATGTTATACAATCGCACGCATACCCGTATGGTAGATAAGCTTGGAGGCCTGCTGAAAATAATGCCCTTTATTTCTACTGTGTTTGTATTGGCGGGATTGTGCTCGCTGGGTTTGCCGGGCTTAAGTGGTTTTGTTGCAGAAATGACCGTGTTTATGGGTTCATGGCAAAACCCTTCAACGTTGTACAGGCTGGCAACTATATTGTCCTGCGCATCCATAGTGGTAACGGCCGTATATATATTACGTGCGGTTGGTCAGACAGTTATGGGCCCGGTAACAGATTCTCATTATAATAATTTAAGTGATGCAAAATGGAATGAAAGGCTGGCGGCAATTTTATTGCTTATTGGTATTGTGGCCATTGGTGTTGCACCATTCTGGTTAAATAAACTGGTTACACCCGGTGCAGAAATAATTATACAACAGGTAAGTAAGGCTGTTACAATAAAATAACCCAGGGGCTATGAATGATTTTTTTTTACTGGCAAGACAGGAACTGGCGCTGACATTAATCGTATTCATTCTTCTTTTTATAAAAGTAGGTGCTAAAGAATGGCCGAACGGTTCATTGTTGAATCTGGTAAATTTTCTGCTGCTTTTAAATTTTCTATCCGGGTTTTTCTTTGGGCATGACGGGATGTTATTTAACGAAATGTTTCATACAGGTAAATTGATAGTTGCAGAAAAAAATATACTGAATTTAGGTACATTAATTATATCATTACAGGGGTACGACTGGTTGAAACAGCATAAACATGTAGTTGAGTTTTATGTGTTATTGCTATCAACTTTGCTGGGTATGTTCTTTATGATCTCCAGCGGCAATCTGCTTATGTTTTACCTGGGGCTTGAGTTGGCAAGTATCCCGCTGGCCGCCATTGCTAATTTTGATTTGCACAAACGGCAATCCTCAGAAGCTGCCATGAAATTTATTATTTCTTCTGCTTTTTCATCAGGCTTATTATTGTTTGGTATTTCAATGGTATATGGTACTGCGGGCACATTGGTTTTTTCTGAACTTCCGCCATACCTGGATGGCAGCCCGCTGCAATTATTTGCACTGGTATTGCTGGTAGCTGGGTTTGCTTTTAAAATATCAATAGTGCCTTTTCATTTGTGGACGGCCGACGTATATGAGGGTTCGCCGGTAATTGTGAGTGCTTATTTATCTGTTATTTCGAAAGGAGCGGCGGTTTTTGTTTTTGTAGCTGTTTTGTATACAGTATTGAAACCTCTTGCACATGCATGGTATACCATTATTTTTTTATTAAGTGTGCTAACTATGTTTGCGGGTAATTTATTTGCCTTGCGGCAAACTAATTTTAAACGGCTGCTTGCTTTTTCTTCTATTGCACAGGCAGGTTTTATATTGGTAGGTATCAGCGGCAGTTCACAGGCAGGGATGGCATCGGTTGTTTATTTTATTTTAGTGTATGTTTTTTCTAACCTGGGCGCTTTTGGTGTTGTAGCCGTTGTAAGTGCATTAACCGGCAAGGAAAATATAGAAGACTACAAAGGATTTTATAAGACCAATCCATTTCTTTCATGGATAATGGCCATTTCACTTTTTTCACTGGCTGGCATTCCACCGGCAGCCGGTTTTTTTGGTAAGTTCTTTTTATTGATAGCAGGAGCAGCCAAGGGAAATTATGGATTAATTATTATAGCGGCACTGAATATGATCATATCGCTTTATTATTATTTGAAAATTGTAAAAATAATGTTCATAGATAGAAGCGAGCTTGAACCCATTCCAAAATTACCTGTGCATATTTATCCTAAATTGGCTTTGCTGGTTTGTATGGCCGGTATTATTGCATTGGGATTAATAAGCCAGGTGTATGAATATATTTATTCAATAAGCCTGTCATTCTAAAATATATGGCCATTAATAAAAATCATGAGTTTGAAGATATTGATGGGGTAAAATGCGCCATCGTAGAAAAAAATGTTACCCGGCAAAGGGTTGATTTTTTAAAGCAGTTGCTGGAATACAACCATTTTACGGTAATAATAGCAACCAGCCCTCCTCCAAAAGCAGCTCCGGCACCAGCAGCGGGAACAGAAGCTACGCCAGCATTGCCGCCTGCACCACCCTCTACCTTTACAGTGGGCGTAACAGATGTAATGTTTAACGCCACCAATGCTATTTTTGGGCGGTTATTGCATACGCCGGATGGTCATGTGGTTACATTGGCCTACTGGCAGCAAAAGGAAACGGTATCAGAAGATGAAGTGCCTTATTTCGATAAAAAATAAAAGACTAACATAAACAGTTAGCCTTAAACATTTATATAATTTTTCACTTAATTATTGTCAGTGCAGGCCCGGTAGGTATTGGTCATTAAAGCCGCAATGGTCATAGGCCCCACTCCGCCAGGCACGGGTGTTATAAAACTGCATTTGGGCGAAACAGCTGCAAAATTCACATCTCCTTTCAAAGCAAATCCACTTTTTTTAGATGCATCTGGTACACGTGTAATGCCAACATCTATAACAATGGCACCTTCTTTTACCATATCAGCAGTAACAAATTCTGCCTTGCCCAAAGCAGCTACCAGTATATCTGCTTTGCTGCATATTTCAGCAAGATTTTTAGTGTGTGAGTGACAGATAGTAACGGTGCAGTTACCAGGATTGGTATTACTGCTTAATAATATACTCATGGGCCGCCCAACAATATTGCTTCTGCCCACTACCACTGCATTCATTCCCTTTGTATCTATTTTATAATGTTCCAGCAAAAGCATAATACCGTATGGGGTTGCAGGTACAAAAGTGCGAAGGCCCTGTACCATTCTTCCAACACTTACAGGATGAAAACCATCTACATCTTTTAATGGGCTGATAGCATTAATCACTTTTTCATCAGAAATATGTTTGGGCAAAGGTAATTGTACTAATATGCCATCAACTTCGGGATCATTGTTCAGATCTTCAACCGTTTCCAGCAATTTATTTTCACTGATGCCTGCATCAAAGCGGATAAAAGAAGACTTAAATCCGATATCGATACAAGCTTTAACTTTTGCTGCCACATAAGTTTCGCTGGCGCCATCATTACCTACCAGCACTGCCGCCAGTTGCGGTATCTTTTTACCTTCTATTAATAGCCGGGCTACTTTTAATTTCAGTTCGTCTATAATTGCTTTTGACGTTTGTCTTCCATCTAAAATTTGCATGGCGCAAAGGTAGGGGATGGAAGAAATTATTTTAAAATATTGTTGTCCGGTTAAAGTCAGGTTAATTTAGGCTGCAATGCTTTATCGTCAGGGCTTATAGCTTAAAAAATCCTTGTTTCAAAATGGGGATGTTTCCCATGACTTATTATGGGGGGAAAGCAATTGATACACCTTAAAATTTTGAATTGAAAGTCGTTTAATCAATGACTTTGTCCCTGCGTATTCCATGCCCTCCCTGCACGGCGTTCCTCATGGTCAAAAGCTTCTGACAAAATGCCTTTGGGTCAAATATTTAAGATACAAAATATAAAATTTAAAATATCGCAGGATAGTCCTAATTTCCTTGCACAAACCTTTCCTTGAAAAAATTAAGTATAGCTATCCTGCTACTGCTTGCAGTGCATTTCATGCAATGCCAGTCAACCCGTTCGCCATTAACTGTGCGGTATACAACCATTGGCACTTAC